>USEY01000088.1 GCA_900553815.1 uncultured Bacteroides sp. | reverse complement strand
AGTGAACCGAATTTATTTAATTTTTAACCTTGTCCATTTTTAGTGGACAGTAGTGGATTTTTTTATAACCCAAAAACTGTTCTGTGGGTGGTGGAGAAAATGTGCAAATGAGTAATTTTGCAGGCGAAAATTTGAATAACTAAACATTGAGTCCCGTTATGTTGAAGAATTTACTTTATATCAGCTTGTTCCTGCTGCTTTGTAACCAATCAGAAGCGCAGGAGCTTTCAAGTATATTGGACAGTTGTTACCATTGTCTGGACCGGCAGGATACAGTGGCGTTTAATAAGACCTATGTTCAGCTTCTTGATGCTTATGAAAGAGCGTATAACGCTGAAATGTATGCCATTGAAAAGGAATTAACGGAAATACGAGTTAAGGACCAGAGCATACGGCTGTTGTTGATTGATGCCCGAAAACGGAAGAAGGATGTTGATGAAATCTATAGAATGATGGATAATATGGACCGTAAACATGCAGTCAGGGTTGCCGAAATCATAGATAAGTATGGTTGGCTCGCTCCCGACGATATTGGGTATGAAGCCAATGAGGCGCTTTTCCTTTGCATACAGCATTCTCAAGATTCTTTGATTCAACATAAGTATTTGCCTTTGTTGAAAGATGCTGTACGGAAAGGTGCAGCTAAGGGTTGGCAATATGCTTTTCTGACTGACCGGTGTCTGATGAATCAAGGTGAAAAACAGATTTATGGGACACAGCAAATATCCAGGGAGGGGATATATTATCTGGTTCCTGTACAGGATATTGATAAAGTTGATTCTTTGCGGCAGGAGTTGGGACTTGAGCCTTTGAGTGAATATATGAAGGATTGCGGGCTGAAAAATGGGTGGAGCAAGGAGTTTTACAAAAAAAATATTAAGCTGCATGAATCAATCTTCAGTTCCTGGTATCAGACTTTCAAACGTGCAGGAACTCGATGATGTAGATACTGTGGTTCGTACTCCGTGATAGGGCTTCGGCCATAGATACGCAGATGCGGGTCTGGTTATAGTCTTCCTCACCGACGGAAAGATTGGATGCGATGGGAGTGAAGAAGGCTTTCAGGTCACTTTGCATGGATAGGAAGTTGTATTTGTCAGGGTGTGGTTTATTTCAGTAATTCATCCAGCGATGCCATGATGCGGACGTGCGGATAGCGTGCCAGCTCTTCGGTAGTGGTTACACCATGGGTGATGCCCGCAAAGCTGACGCCGGCAGCCTGAGCAGTTTCGGCATCTACGGTGCTGTCACCTATATAGAGTACGTCTTCGCGCTTGACAGCCAATTGCTCAATAGCAAACCAAACTCCTTCGGGAGAGGGCTTGGCCGCTTTTACATCCTCGCCACCTACGATGATGTCGATGAATCCCTCCGGGAAGTGCCGGTCGAGCAATTCTTTTATGCGGTAGCGGTATTTGGTGGAGATAATGCCGATGTGTGCGCCTCTTTCATTTAAAGCCGTCAGTACCGCCTTGGTTTCGGGAAACAGGACGGTATTGACGGTCATGTGTTGGTCTGCCTCTTTGACGTATTCTTTCCGCCAACCGGCCAGCACGGCTGCATCATTCATACCTGTGAGAATGGTGAATGACTCTTCCAGGGTCTTGCCGATGGTACGTTTGATATCTTCGTCACTGGTATTGGTATAGCTGTGCCGTTGGAGTACGGCCTGAAAACATTTCACGATGCCTTTCGACGAGTTGGCCAGCGTATAATCGAAATCAAAGAGGTAGGTGCTGTATGTCATGCTGTCTGATATCTTTTTGATTGGGAAAAGTTATTGAATAGCCTGACGGATACGTACCAGCTTGGTCAGCAGGTCTTCCAGCAAGTCCTGCTTCAGCATGTTGGCACCGTCGCTTTTGGCCACAGCCGGATTTTCGTGCGTCTCAATGAACAGTCCGTCCACTCCCACGGCAATGCCGGCCTTGGCAATAGTCTCAATCAGCTGGGGCATACCACCGGTCACTCCACTGGTCTGATTGGGTTGTTGCAGGGAGTGGGTAGCATCCAGCACTACCGGATAGCCGAAGGACTGCATTTCAGGTATACCACGATAGTCTACCACCAGGTCCTGATAGCCAAAGGTTGTACCGCGTTCGGTCAGCATCACGTCCTTGTTGCCGGCTTCCACTACTTTCTCGGCAGCAAAGCGCATGGCCAAGGGCGACAGGAATTGTCCTTTCTTGATGTTGATGGTCTTGCCGGTCTTGGCGGCAGCCACCAGCAGGTCTGTCTGTCGGCAGAGGAATGCCGGTATTTGCAATACATCCACGTATTCGGCAGCCATGGCAGCTTCTTCAGCTGCATGAATGTCGGTGACAGTCGGTACTCCGAAAGTGTCGTGAACCTTCTTCAGTATCTTCAAGGCTTTCTCGTCGCCTATACCCATGAAGGAGTCCAGTCGCGAGCGGTTGGCTTTGCGGTAAGAACCCTTGAACACATAGGGTATTTGCAGCTTTTCGGTAATTGTTACCACTTTCTCGGCAATGCGCAGAGCCATGTCTTCGCCTTCTATTACGCAGGGGCCCGCAATCAGGAAGAAATTGTTGGCCGGATTATTTTTCAGTTCAAGCATATATTTTTTTGATATAGGATAGTTTAATCGGGAATTATCAGTGTAATGGCCTCGTGGAGTACGCCTATTTCCAAGGGGAAGTGGCGGTCGAGGATACGTCCGTCCAGGTCGACAGACGCATTTTGTGCACGCAGCACCTTGACGTGCTGTGTCCGGTAGGGCATCACCATCTTATGGTTGAGCAGGCGTCCCTGTATCAGCATCCACAGACCGGAGATGAGTTGCATCAGTTCAGGCCGGTAAATGACGGATACGTCGAGCCATCCGTTGTAGGGCACCGCGCTTGGGGCCTGTCCGTATCCCCAGGCACTGCCAATGCAGACGGTCATGATACGTCCGCGTATGTGCTCATCGTTTATCTTCAGATGCATACGGTACAGCTTACGTTCGAAGACGAGCGAAATCAGTGCCATGAAGTAAGACAGGAATTTTACGCCCCAGAAGCGTTTGCACTGGTCGGTGATTTTTACGATACGTGCACCCAGTCCGATGTTGATGGCATTGAGGAAATAGCGGGTTACGTGCTTTTCGCCGTCATAGTAGTAGCACGTGCCTACGTCTATTTTCCGGTGGCGGTTGTTGATGATGCAGTCCACCGCCTCCTTGTATTCAGAGCTTATTTCCCAGTACTTGGCAAAGTCGTTGCCAATACCGTTGGGTATGATGCCGATGGCAATGTTTTCCTTGTCTTCGGCATTGGAGCGCATGATGCCGTTGATGGCATCGTTGAGTGCACCGTCGCCACCTACGATGACAATAGTGCGGTAACCGTTGTTGGCCAGAATGCCGGCCAGCCGTTCTACGGAGCCAAAACCTTCAGACTGCACATAGTCGTAGACCACGCCCTTGCTGTCCATATAGGCTTTGATTTCTTTCCACCGTTTCTGCACCTTCCGAGTGCCGGCTTTGGGGTTATAAATCACCCCCCATTTGTTGGGTTCTACGCTCATCTTTGGTACTTGTTTAGTGAGGTTACAAGTCTGTTCAGACTGGTTTAGGTATATTCTCCGACAAAAATACTAAATCTCTTTGATTTTTTCTTTTACCAGGGCAATCTTTTCTTCAGTGGGCAGGGTGGCATCTATCCAATAGATGGTGAATCCGCGCCGTTCCATTCCCCTGAACCAGGTCATCTGCCGTTTGGCAAACTGGTGTATGGCAGTCTCCAGTCCATGATACATTTCATCGTAGCTCAGTTGCCCGATGACATAGAGGGTGAGGAACTTGTATTCCAGGCCATAGTAGATGAGGTCGTCGGGATGAATGCCTTGGTCAATGAGCCTGCGTACTTCGTCAATCATGCCTTCGTCGATGCGTTGTTGCAGGCGTTGGCTGATTTTCTGTCGGCGCAGTTCCCGGTCAATGTCAAGCCCTATGATAAAGCTGTTGAGCTGAGGAAAAGAACGTTCGTTCACGTCCGTATGCGTGTAGTATTCCTCTATCTCAATGGCCCTGATAGCCCGTTTGGCTGTATCCACGTCGGTGGTGTTGTGCAGTGTCTTATAGCCTTGCAGAATCCGGGTCAGTTCTTCCAGCGTCTTTCCTGCCAGCCGGTTGCGCAGTTCCGGATTTTCGGGCACGGGCAGCAGGCGGTATCCTTTCAGTACCGACTCTATGTACATGCCTGTACCTCCGCATAGAATAGGTGTCTTTCCTCTGCCACGAATTTCTTCGTAAGCCCGCAGAAAGTCACGCTGATATTCAAAGACATTGTATTTATATCCCGGTTCAGCAATATCAATCAGGTGATAGGGAATCGTATGTCCGTTTATCTGATAGTCGGCAAGGTCCTTGCCTGTACCCAAGTCCATCCCTCTATAAATCTGTCGGGAATCAGCACTGATAATTTCAGTGCCAAGGCTGTCTGCCAGCGCAGCGGCAAAGCTGGTCTTGCCGGAGGCAGTGGGACCTAATATGGTGATTAAATCATAATGGCTCATTGCGTTGTAGTGTTTTTATGACTTTCGCAAAGGTCGTTATTTTTGGGGAATAATCATTGCAGACGGTGATTATTTTGTTACTGAGAATTGTTGCGCATCAACATTTGTGCATTGCATTTAGGCTGAGGTACCGATGTACTTAGAAATTTATGTTTGATTCTGTAGCTATATTTCATTTATGTTTTTCTGCATGATTTCAAGTTCTTTCATTGGCTTTCCCTGTTTCTCATGTCCTCTTTTTCAGGTCGTTCGTAGCAATTTGTTCTATCCGGTGTAAAACGCACAATGAATGACAACGGATTTCATAATCGTCAGTAGACAAATAGTTGTATGTGGGTAGAAATTGTATAACATCGGTAAATCATTGTTTGGGAAATGCCTTATCTTTGTATTGGATGTGCGACAAGAAGTCGTACAAGTAATTGTTCAGCATGATGTCTGAACCTGTT
>USEY01000087.1 GCA_900553815.1 uncultured Bacteroides sp. | reverse complement strand
GTTTTTCGGAGAATAACAAGGATTATAGAGGTTGTTTTAAATGAAAGAGCCGTGTCCCCACCCTCTTAATTCTTCACTCATCATTCTTCATTCTTAATTATTCCCCTTATCTTTGCCATCAAAATAGCAAACCCAATGACCCTTACAGAACTACAACAACGCTACGCCTCACATCCCAACACGGAGGCTGCCCTTAGCATACTGAAGCGCCCCGACGTTCGCCACCTCTACCTGGGTGGCCTGCACGCCTCGGCTGCTCCCCTGTTTTTTGCCTCATTGTTTACAAAATCTCAGGGCAGTGCGCTCTTCATTCTGGGCGACCTGGAAGAAGCAGGCTACTTCTATCACGACCTCTGCCAGACACTGGGCACGGAGCAAGTGCTCTTCTTCCCCTCCTCTTTCCGCCGTGCCATCAAATACGGGCAGAAGGATGCCGCCAACGAAATACTGCGCACCGAGGTACTGAGCCGCTTGCAGAAGGACGGCCAACAACTGTGCATCGTCACTTACCCCGACGCACTGGCCGAAAAAGTAGTGTCGAAAGTGGAATTGGAAGACAAAACCCTGAAACTGCATCGCGGAGAACGGGTAGACATGACATTCATTACCGACATGCTGCGCAGCTATGGCTTCGAATACGTGGACTATGTCTACGAACCCGGCCAGTTTGCCGTGCGCGGCAGCCTCATCGATGTATTCTCTTTCTCGTCCGAATACCCCTACCGTATTGACTTCTTTGGCGACGAGGTCGACAGCCTCCGTACCTTTGAGGTGGAAAGCCAGTTGTCGAAAGAACAGAAGGACAGCATTGTCATAGTACCCGACCTCAGTCGCGACCTGGAGCAAAAGGGTCAGGGTGGCATGGTTTCACTACTCGACTTCCTGCCACAGGACTGCCTGCTAGGCATGAAGGATCTGCTATGGCTGCGCGAACGTATCCAGCAGGTGCACGACGAAGCCCTCTCGCCCCAAGCCATTGCTGCCCGTGAGGCCGAAGAGAACGGAGCCATCAGCCTGGACGGCAAACTCATAGATGGAGGTGAATTTACAGTCCGCGCTTTGGACTTTCGTCGTGTAGAGTTCGGCACCAAGCCTACAGGCACCCCCGATGCCTCCCTCCTGTTCGACACCACGGCGCAACCCATCTTCCACAAGAACTTCGACCTCGTGGCCGACAGCTTCAAGCAATACATGCAGCAAGGCTATACCCTGTTCATTTGCAGCGACAGCCAGAAACAGACCAACCGCCTGCACGACATCTTCGAAGAACGGGGCGACAACATACAGTTTACAGCTGTAGACCGTACCTTGCACGAAGGATTTGCCGACAACACCCTGCGCCTGTGCATCTTCACCGACCACCAGCTATTCGACCGTTTTCACAAGTACAACCTCAAGAGCGACCGTGCCCGTGGTGGCAAGGTGGCCCTGTCGCTCAAGGAGCTCAACCAATTCAGCCCGGGCGACTATGTAGTACACACCGACCACGGCATCGGCCGTTTCGCAGGGCTTGTACGTATCCCAAACGGCAACACCACTCAGGAGGTCATGAAATTGGTCTATCAGAACGACGATGTTGTATTTGTATCCATACACTCCCTGCACAAGGTATCCAAGTATAAAGGCAAGGAGGGCGAGGCACCCCGGCTGAACAAGCTGGGCACTGGCGCTTGGGAAAAGCTGAAAGACCGCACCAAGAAGAAGATAAAAGACATTGCCCGCGACCTCATCCGCCTCTATTCTCAACGCCGTGAGGAGAAAGGCTACCGCTTCAGCCCCGACAGCTTCCTGCAACACGAGCTGGAAGCCTCTTTCCTTTACGAAGATACCCCCGACCAAAGCAAGGCTACAGCCGATGTGAAGGCCGATATGGAAAGCGACCGCCCCATGGACCGTCTGGTATGTGGCGACGTAGGCTTTGGCAAAACCGAAGTGGCCATCCGTGCCGCCTTCAAGGCAGCCTGCGACAACAAGCAGGTGGCAGTCCTGGTACCCACCACCGTACTGGCCTACCAACATTTCCAGACCTTCAAGGAGCGTCTGAAAGATATGCCCTGCCGCGTCGAATATCTCAGCCGTGCCCGTACGGCTGCGCAGGCACGTGCCATTATCAAGGGTGTAGCCGCCGGCGAGGTCAATATCCTCATTGGCACCCACCGCATTTTGGGCAAGGACGTCAAATTCCACGACCTGGGTCTGCTCATCATCGACGAAGAGCAGAAGTTTGGCGTCAGCGTCAAAGAGAAACTGCGCCAGCTCAAAGTCAATGTAGATACCCTGACCATGACCGCTACCCCCATTCCCCGCACCCTTCAGTTCTCGCTCATGGGTGCGCGCGACCTCAGTGTCATCCAGACGCCGCCCCCCAACCGCTACCCCGTGCAGACCGAGGTACATACTTTCAACGAAGAAGTCATCGTCGATGCCATTAACTTCGAGATGAGTCGCAACGGCCAAGTGTTCTTCGTCAACAACCGCATACAGAATCTGCCCGAACTGAAGGCACTGATAGAGCGCAACATACCCGACTGCCGCGTATGTATAGGCCACGGCCAGATGGAACCTGCCGAACTGGAGAAAATCATCTTCGACTTCGTCAACTACGATTACGACGTACTGCTGGCCACCACCATCATTGAGAGCGGTATCGACATCCCCAATGCCAATACCATCATCATCAACCAGGCCCAGAACTTTGGCCTGAGCGACCTTCACCAGATGCGCGGACGTGTAGGCCGCAGCAACAAGAAGGCTTTCTGCTACCTGCTTGCCCCACCCCTCAGCAGCCTCACACAAGAAGCACGCCGCCGCTTGCAGGCCATCGAAAACTTCTCCGACTTGGGCAGTGGTATACACATTGCCATGCAAGACCTCGACATCCGCGGTGCCGGCAACATGCTGGGTGCCGAGCAAAGCGGCTTCATTGCCGACCTGGGTTACGAAACCTATCAGAAGATATTGAATGAAGCCGTACACGAACTGAAGACCGACGAATTTGCCGACCTCTATGCACAGCAAGACCAGGCAACCGATGGCAGCGGACAAATCAGCGGCGAACAGTTTGTAGACGAGTGTCAGGTAGAAAGCGACCTGGAACTGCTATTGCCCGCCGACTATGTGACAGGCAGCAGCGAACGCATGCTCCTCTACCGCGAGCTGGACGGCCTCACGCTGGACAAAGACGTTGCCGCCTTCCGCTCCCGCCTGGAAGACCGCTTCGGTCCCGTACCGCCCGAAACAGAAGAACTGCTCCGCATCGTCCCCCTTCGCCGTCTGGCAGCCCGCATGGGTGTAGAGAAAGTATTCCTCAAAGGTGGCCGCATGACTCTCTTCTTTGTATCCAATCCCAACAGTCCCTACTATCAGAGCCAGGCCTTTGGCAAGGTTATTGCCTACATGATGAAATATACCCGCCGCTGCGACCTGCGCGAACAGAACAACAAGCGCAGCATGGTGGTGAAGGATGTAAAAACCGTGGAAGAGGCAGTAAGTACCATGCAGGAAATGCTGACAATGGAAGCGGAAGAATAAGACAGCGATAAATGGTTGGCGGTTAATGGTTAATGGTAAAGGATAGATACACTATATCATAAGTGATTAATCCATGATCAAAAATAATTCTTGCTGGTATTCATAAGTCTTCTCATACAAGTCCATGAATACCAGCATTAAATTTCATTTTAACTCAAAAAATATAGAACCTTTTACTCATATAACCAATGCCTTTGAAAAAGATTTAAAAAATAAATATATACCACAGGTAACATTCAAATCAGAATCAGACCCTAATCACTACTTATTTTAATTATTGTCTTTTATCCGAATATAAGCCCGGTCATCAAAAGAAACATTTCCTTTCTGTATGCCCTTTGTACTCTTATAAAACCTAATGCAATAAGGGTCAGATTTTAAGATATTATATAGATATTGCTCGCTTTCCTTCAACGTTCCAAATACTTCCGGATAACCATCAGAGGTTAAGACAATCTCATCAGAACCATTTACATGGAACACATTCACCAATTCAGGCTGAATAGCAAAACCATCGAATACAGGAAAAGCATATTGCAAACCTTTTCCCGGATTATTCTGAAGCAAGGACTGTTTTTCCAGGAAAGGCTTTATGAAATTTCTGCCTGGGTCATTAACCAACAGACTATCTTCCGGATAACCATCCAAAATCATTATTTCATTAAATGCAGCTCTTGCCTCTGACATTATTCTATCTATTTCTTTTTCACCTAAAGAATATACCGAACCAGCCAAACATCTGCAATCTCCCACTTGCCATATTTCCTTACGGTAAGAGCTATATATAACACCATTGGCTGTCAATCTTTTAGCAGGATTCTTTTGTATTTCATCCAACAGATTATGCTCCACATAGAAATCATAAATTCTCTTTGTAATAGCTGATATTGCCGCTTCCATCTTGATTGAATCAGGAAATTCCTTAATCGCATCTATAACCAATTCTGTCGCCAATCTTCCTGTAGATTTATTATCAATCTTCAAATCCGCTTTAGCTGTTGCCCCATCTATTACAGCGACAAAATGCTCATTAACAAAAATGCCATCTTCATTCGCCTGAGCATTCTTCTTTCCCTTCAGGAAGCAATCAAGAATTTCTATCTTACCGGTATTCTCTGGAATTTCAAATTCATTTTCCTTATCCAAATATTCCCAATTCATAATCTCAAACTCAAACTTTTTATGATAACTTAAATAATCTATTAGATATTGCGGCCTGTCAGTCTGCAATATTGTTGCTCCCAGTTTATTTATCAGATACCCATATCCATTATCAGGATTCTTCAACGAGCAATCATCATCATGTCCACCTGCATGTGTATTCCACAATGTATTATACCATATACGAGAACGCCCCTTCATCAAATCCTTAACTTTGAAAGGCAAAAGATTGCTGTCATAGGCAAATTTAAATTCAATAGCAGGCGGATTCAAAACAGACAAGTAGTCATTTAATTTCTTTAACGCTTCTGGGTCATCCAAGTCTACCTTTGGCATAAAGACGACCTTATGCAAATATTTACCATACTCACGTTTCACCTCCACGGCCGGAGCATTACTCTTCATGATAACAAGATTCTCCGTTCCTGTCTTTTCCAGCAATTCATAAACCTGGTCAAAATAATCAAAAGCTTTATCTAAGTTCAACATAATGCGTCCCTTTGCCGTCAATAAAGCTTCTTCCAACGTAGGAACCTTATATATGGTTTTTATATTACAGCCATTACGCAAATTTAACTGTTTTATTTCTTCCAGTGTAAGATTTTCTACCAAACCTTTCCCTGTTGTTGTCCGGTCTACTCTATCATCATGCATCAATATCAGATGCCCATCCTTAGTCCTTGCCAAATCTATCTCAACAATATCAACTCCCATAGCAATGGCGTTTTCAATGGCTTCTATCGAATTTTCACAAGCATTACGCCAGTCACCACGATGCGAAACGACCCACTAGTGTCTCTTAAAATTTGTTATTGTTGAAATTTTCTTCCTGATTATGCGAT
>USEY01000086.1 GCA_900553815.1 uncultured Bacteroides sp. | reverse complement strand
GGCTTAGGAGTTAAAAGTCAATAGACTTGTTACTGCCAGTTTCCTCTTTTGCAAGGCTATCGGCTCTAACTTCTAACAGAGCAAAGCGGAGTGATACCTTCTATAACTTCTTAACTTCCAATGAAATATTACATGCGAAACATAAATAGTAATTAACAAGTAATCTAAATTATGGCAAACGACATGATGGTCAAAGACCTGGAAGAGGTGGTAGTCCGCTTCTCAGGTGACTCCGGCGACGGAATGCAGCTCGCCGGCAACATCTTCTCAACAGTTTCGGCTACGGTGGGAAACGACATCAGTACCTTCCCCGACTATCCGGCAGACATCCGTGCCCCGCAAGGCTCACTGACAGGTGTTTCCGGTTTCCAAGTACACATTGGTGCTGACAAGGTTTATACACCGGGCGACAAATGCGACGTTCTGATTGCAATGAATGCCGCTGCTCTGAAAACCCAATACAAGTTTGCTAAATCAACTGCCTGCATCATTATTGATACTGATGCTTTCCAAAAATCGGACCTGGAAAAGGCCGCGTTCAAAACGGACAACCCCATTGAAGAAATGGGTATCAAACAGGAAGTGATTGCCGCCCCCATCTCGCAAATGGTGAAGGACTGCCTGGCCGACACGGGTATGGACAACAAGTCGATGCTGAAGTGCCGCAACATGTTTGCCGTAGGCTTGGTGTGCTGGCTCTATAACCGCGACCTGAAGATTGCCGAAGATTTCCTCCGCGAAAAATTTGCCAAGAAGCCGGCTGTGGCCGAGGCCAATATCCGCGTTATCCATGCCGGATATGACTACGGACACAACACACACGCTTCGACAACCAGCAAGATAGAAAGTAAGACAAGCGTTCCCGGACGCTACATGGACATCACGGGTAACAAAGCAACAGCTTACGGATTCATTGCCGCTGCCGAAAAGGCCGGCCTGAAGCTGTTTCTGGGTTCTTACCCCATCACCCCGGCTACCGACGTGCTGCACGAACTGTCCAAGCACAAATCGCTGGGCGTCATGACCGTACAGTGTGAAGACGAGATTTCGGGCTGCGCCACTGCCATCGGTGCTTCTTTTGCCGGTGCACTGGCCGTGACTTCTACATCGGGTCCCGGTGTCTGCCTGAAATCGGAAGCCATGAACCTGGCTGTCATTACCGAACTTCCCCTCGTAGTGCTCGACGTACAACGCGGTGGTCCTTCTACGGGTCTGCCTACCAAGTCGGAACAGACCGACCTGTTGCAGGCTCTGTTTGGCCGCAACGGTGAAAGCCCCATGCCGGTGATTGCCGCCACGTCGCCAACCAACTGTTTTGATGCCGCTTACATGGCCTGCAAGATAGCCCTGGAACACATGACTCCGGTAGTACTGCTGACCGACGGTTTCGTAGCCAACGGTTCCGGTGCCTGGAAGCTGCCCAAGCTGGCTGAATATCCGGCTATCAATCCTCCTTACGTAACTCCTGAAATGAAGGACAACTATACGCCTTACCGCCGTAACGCGGAAACCGGTGTACGCTACTGGGCTATTCCCGGACAAGAAGGCTATATGCACATTCTGGGCGGTCTGGAGAAGGACAGCAATACAGGCGCCATTTCTACTGACCCTGAAAACCACAACCTGATGTGCCACCTGCGTGCCGAAAAGGTTGCCAAGATACCTGTGCCGGATGTAAAAGTAGAAGGCTGTGCCGATGACGCCGACCTGCTGATAGTAGGCTTTGGCGGTACTTACGGCCACTTGCACTCGGCCATGGAGGTCCTGAACAAAATGGGCAAGAAAGTGGCACTGGCTCACTTCAGCTACCTCAACCCGCTGCCCAAGAATACGGAAGCTGTATTGAAAAAGTACAAGAAAGTGGTTGTGGCAGAACAGAACCTTGGACAATTTGCTGCCTACCTGCGCATGAAGATAGACAACTTTACCCCCTATCAGTTCAACGAAGTAAAAGGCCAGCCGTTTGTAGTAGCCGAGCTGGTTAATGCTTTCAGCCAACTTTTAGAGAACGAATAATTCTTCATTCATCATTCTTAATTCTTCATTTAAAAAGATAATATCATGGACCAATATACAGCAAAAGACTTCAAGAAAGGACAACCTCGCTGGTGTCCGGGTTGCGGTGACCATTTCTTCCTGGCTTCACTACACAAAGCAATGGCCGAAATAGGCGTTGCTCCTTGGGAAACGGCAGTCATCTCAGGTATCGGCTGTTCCAGCCGCTTGCCTTATTACATGAATACGTATGCCATGCAGACCATCCACGGCCGTGCAGCCGCCATTTCAACCGGTGCGAAGGTGGCCAATCCCAACCTGAGCATCTGGCAGATTTCGGGCGACGGTGACGGACTGGCTATCGGCGGTAACCACTTTATCCATGCCGTAAGACGTAACATCGACATCAACATGATTCTGCTCAACAACCGCATCTACGGTCTGACCAAAGGACAGTACTCGCCGACATCGCCCCGCGGCTTCGTCAGCAAGTCGTCGCCCTACGGTACGGTGGAAGACCCCTTCCATCCGGCAGAGCTCTGCTTTGGCGCACGCGGCCGCTTCTTTGCACGCGCCGTTGCCACCGATGCAGCCGGCACGGTAGAAATACTGAAAGCTGCTTATCATCATAAGGGTGCCGCCGTATGCGAAATCCTGCAAAACTGTGTTATCTTCAATGACGGCACGCACGACTCCGTATACAAGAAGGAAGGACGCGCCAAGAACGCCATTTATCTGGAACACGGCAAACCGATGCTCTTCGGTGAGAACAACGAGTTCGGACTGATGCAGGAAGGCTTCGGACTGAAGGTAGTGAAACTGGGTGAAAACGGCATTACGGAAAAAGACATCCTGGTGCACGACGCTCACTGTATGGACAACACGCTGCAACTGAAGCTGGCCTTGATGGAAGGCCCCGACTTCCCCATCGCCCTCGGTGTTATTCGAGATGTGGAAGCTCCGACCTACGACGAGGCAGTACATGCACAGATTGAGGAAGTCAGCGAAAAGAAGAAATACCATAACTTCGAGGAACTGCTGATGACCAATGATACTTGGGAAGTGAAGTAAAAAAGGATTCTTTTAATAAAAGAGTTTCTTTATACATTCTGATAAAAGTGTGCCAAAGACAGGCCGTAATACTCATACGGCAAAACATCTTTTGGCACACTTTTTTTATTTAATTAAACGCCGACGCCTATAAGTTGTCATAATACTGACTCTTCTCCACTTTCCCGGTTCTCACTCTATATAACTTCTATCTAAAAAAAAGTCTTAAACGACTATATATCTCCGTTTTTTATTATCTTTGCCTTCGAAATGGTTTCGACTTGTCCGTTCGGGTAAGCGAATTAAAAGGGAATCGGGTGAAAATCCCGGACAGTCCCGCTGCTGTGAAGCTCCATTTTCAACTTCTTGGAAATTACTTATGCCACTGATGTAACGGTTACATTGGGAAGGTTTCAAGAAGGGAGTCAGTCAGAAGACCTGCCATCATTCATGTGTGGCTAACCTCTGGGGTTAGGAAAGCCAATACGATTTTTATATACATATAATTTTGGTAAAAAATGGGCAGACGAATCATTTTGACTGCCGTGTTTTTTTGTACCACTGTAAGCCGCATTGGGTTCATACATGCTCAAAGCAGGCTGGACAGTCTGCAACACCTGGATGAAGTTCTTGTGACAGCCAATGCTATACACAAGGAAGTCATCCCCGTACAGCAGTTGCATGGCGAACAATTGCATAGACTGAGCTCACACAATGTGGCCGATGCATTGCGTTATTTCTCAGGGGTACAAATCAAAGACTACGGTGGTGTAGGCGGTCTAAAGACTGTAAACATACGCAGCATGGGAACTAATCATGTAGGTGTATTCTATGACGGTATTGAACTGGGTAATGCGCAAAACGGAACAGTAGACTTGGGACGTTTTTCGCTGGATAACATGGAGAGTATCACTTTGTATAATGGACAGAAAAGCGCTATTTTTCAACCTGCCAAAGATTTTGGGTCGGCTGGCTCCATCTACTTGCAGTCACGGATTCCGAAATTCGAAGAAAACGAGACTCACCGCATAAAAGCGACCTTCAAAACTGGCTCTTTCGGCACCGTCAACCCAGCATTGCTCTGGGAACAGAAAGTGAATGAGAAAGTGAACATGTCGCTCAGCGGCGAATACATGTATACTACCGGACGCTATAAATTTACCTATCGGGTAGAAGAAGGTTACGACACCACTGCCGTTCGCCGCAATGGCGATGTCAATGCCCTACGAATTGAGAATGGATGGTTCGGCAAGCTACCTCTGGGACAGTGGAAGGCCAAAGCCTACCTATACCATTCCGAACGTGGATATCCAGGCGCTGTAGTACGAAATAAGTTTTCGCATGAGGACAGGCAATGGGATACCAATTTCTTCATACAAGGCTCGCTCCGGAAGGATTTTTCCGAGCGTTACAGCCTGATGATAAACAGTAAATATGCGTACGACTATCTGCATTATCTGGCCGATCCGCGGCAAGATGAAGCCCTGATGTACATCAATAATCATTATCGGCAACAAGAGGCATACCTATCCGTAGCACAACGTTACAGTCTGCTTCCTTCATGGGATGTCAGCCTGTCAGCAGACTACCAGTTCAATCTGCTGAATGCGGACCTTAAGGATTTTGCTTATCCTCGCCGCCACACCCTGCTGGCTGCCGCTGCCACCTCCCTACATCTGGGACGGCTAAAGATGCAGGCCAGCCTTTTGGCCACCTTCGTACACGACAATGTAGCTTCGGATACGACCGCTGCAGGCAACAAAATGGAATGGACACCTACAGCTATTATTTCGTGGCAACCATTCAAGTGCCACGACTTGCATCTGCGTGCTTTCTACAAACGTATTTTCCGCATGCCAACCTTGAACGACCTCTATTATACCTTTATTGGCAACATCAATCTGAAACCGGAATATACCAATCAGTATAATATAGGTGTGACATACGGAAAAAGATTTCCACAGACCTGGCTCCGGCATCTGGAAGTTCAGGCCGACATCTACTACAACGAAGTAGAAAATAAGATAGTGGCTACCCCTACATCCAATTTTTTCCGATGAACCATGGTCAACCTCGGTAAAGTAGAAATACGGGGAATAGATATTGCCATGCAGACCGACTGGCAACCGACACGGGAAGTTGTGCTAACTACGCGAGTGAACTACACGTACCAGAAAGCACAGGACTTTACCGACCCGTCCAAGCTATACTATGGAGGCCAGATACCCTACATACCCTGGCACAGCGGCTCGGCTGCCACCAACCTGAACTGGCGATTGTGGGAAGCAAGCTACAGTTTCATCTACACAGGAGAACGCTATTCTTCACAAGCTAACTTACCTGTCAACTACCAGCTACCATGGTATACCAGCGACTTTTCCATTTCACGCAACCTGCCTCTCCGTGCAGGCGACATGAAACTGACACTTGAAATAAACAATTTACTGAACCAACAATACGAAGTAGTGGCATGCTACCCGATGCCGGGCATCAACTTCAAAGCCATTGTACAATATACATTCTGACCAATTAAATAATACTCCGTTAAATTTATAGCTAATCCGTTGATAGCAAATAAGTTAATTAATAAAGTTTAGCAGAATAAAATAGGTCAAGTAGCTGATTT
>USEY01000085.1 GCA_900553815.1 uncultured Bacteroides sp. | reverse complement strand
AACACATTGCAAAGGTACGGACTTTTGGGTAAGTTGCAAACTTTGCAAATAAAAATAGCTGTTTTATAACATGCTTTATCTGTTTAACATATCCTTTAACAGGTTTGGAGGGGAAAGTGGTTAAAAAGGTATGGCTGACGGTGGTTGGCAGCAAGCGGGACAGAGGTCTGGAAAAGTGGAGGGGGGAACGGTTGGTAGCAAACAGAGATTCGGTGGGAATACTATTCGTTTTTTGGAGAGTGCGGGGTGGCGCAGACGCTGGGAGGATATAAATATACCCCTTGTTGTCTGCTTTTAGGATATGTGTAGCATACTGTGAATCAGTTGAATATAGGTGTTCCTATTGCTGCTGATTTGTCCCCCTGGCTTTTTTCGGCATTTATGGTTTAGCTGTTACTTTTGCTCCTATCTCTCCGAACAGGGAGATTGGTAGAAAAACTTTTTTGGGGAGCAAAACGGATATATATGGAAAATCTTTGGATTCTTTTGGGTGCTGTGGCCGGCATGGCGGTGTTGCTGGTGCTGTGGTATGTATGGACGGCAAATAACCTGGTGGCAAAACGAAACAGGGTAAAGCAGTGCAGAAGCAGCATTTGCGTTGTGCTGAAGCAACGGAATGACCTGTTGCCCAATCTGGTGGCAGCGGTAAAAAGCTACATGGGACACGAGAGTGAGGTGCTGGTGCGCATAGCTGAATTGCGTTCGCGCATGTCGACGGCAGCCTCGGAGGGTGAACAGATAAAAGCGGGCGGTGAATTGTCATCGTTGTTGGCGCGGCTGAATGTGTCGGTAGAGGACTATCCTGAGCTGAAGGCCGACGGGCAATTCCACCGGTTGCAGGCCAATATAGAGGAGATGGAGCTGCAATTGCAGGCAGTGAGGCGGACATATAATGCGGCGGTGACAGACTATAACAACGCCATCGAAATGTTTCCTTCTTCGGTGGTGGCACGCAGGCAGCAT
Organism: uncultured Bacteroides sp.; assembly: GCA_900553815.1. Lineage (GTDB taxonomy): Bacteria > Bacteroidota > Bacteroidia > Bacteroidales > Bacteroidaceae > Bacteroides. The sequence goes on along the minus strand of USEY01000085.1, from coordinate 5,118 downwards.
CACCGGCAGGAGGAGCTGATAGAGATAGCCGAGGAAGAACGGCGCAATGTGGACGTGGCGGCGCTGTTTGGAAAATGACGGATTTAAGAAATGAATAAGGCAGATATGGATATGATTGACTTTAAAAGTCTGGAAACTGAATTGCGCGACAGGCTGAGTAGGATTGACCGCTGGCGGCGGGTGGTGAGAGCATTGAGCGTAGTGGTTTATTTGCTGGTATTTGCATGGCTGCTGTTTGTGTTGCTGGGCGGCATGGTGCTGGCACGGCTGGGCTGGGAAGATTATGACATGTTGCCGCGAGTCATCGTGCCGGTGTTTATAGGCCTGGTATTGCTCAGTTTTTTGTTGTCGTATAGTCTTATAACGTTTCAAAACCAGGAATGCGCGGCCATGCGCAGTGTGATGCAGGCGTTGTTTCCGCAGGTGAGTTTTTCGTTTTCGTCGGAGGTGGACAGCGGTCTGCTGGCAGGTAGCAGGCTGTTTACGGCTTCGTATGGCGACCCTGCGCTGGGTGTGGACGGCTACGGCGAGATAGAGCTGGGGTATGGCAACGACAGGTTGCACGTGGCCGACGTGGGCATATCGTATGGCTGGATGAACCGCTGGCAGGCGCATCCGGTGTTGGGATATGTGGTCTTTGTCTACCGTTTTGTGCTGAGGCCTGTATTTGCCTGGCGGTCAGAGAGCAGTGCGCACAATTTTCGCGGCATGTTTGGCTGGTGCAGGACGGAACGGCGCTACGAGGGAGACATACTGGTGTTGCCCGACCATCTGGAGGACAAGGCGGGTTATCTGGCCGGCAACATACAGGCGTTGAGAAAGCGCTTCAACACGCGGCTGGTGAAGCTGGAGGACCCGGAGTTTGAGCGCCGTTTTGTGGTATATGCCGACAGCGAGGTGGCGGCACGCATGGTGCTGACACCTGCCATGATGAGACGTATGAGCGAGCTGCGCGATGCCATGGGGCGCGACCTGATGTTCTCTTTCAGCAAGGGCAATTTCTATTATGCGGCTTCCATGCCCGAGGGTTTCCTGCGCCTGAGGCCCGGCCGGTTGCAGGAGGGCAAGATGCTGGAGGGACTCTATAAGGACATAAGACTGGCATGCCGGGTGGCCGACGAACTGAGAGTGAACAAACTGTTTGCTGATAAAGCCTAAGCCCCCTTGGGCACAAAGGCAATGGTAAACTTATCCTTTTAAAACAATATCATGATATGAAACAGACACCTATTTTTGTCCCTCCCGTAGTGGACTCTACCCAAAGTTCCGTTTGTACGGAAGCCTATGAGCAGAGCGTGGACCTGTATGAACAGGGCCAGTATTTGCCTGCATTCCATAGTTTGCTGGACTACTTGAACCATACGTTCCGTACGAAGTACGGGAATGAGGAAGGCACGGAATTTCACATTCCGCATGGCTCCATACTGGTGCACATCCGTGTGCATGACAACCGCATCAGTGTGGTGGCCGATTTCCTGCGCTTGCCGGAAAAGGGAAGGGTAGCGATGTTGCGGCAGGTGGCCGACCTGAATCTGAACAAACTGCTGCTGCCCCGTTTTGTGAAGGAGGGCGAGCAGCTGAAAATGGAATACGTCTGCCCGTTGTCGCAGAGCCATCCGCACAAAATGTTCTACGTCTTGCAGAACATTTGCCATATTGGCGACAGGTATGACGATGAATTCTGCACAAAATTTGGCGCTACACGCTGCTACGAACCGCAGGTGGTGCCTTATCCGGCAGAGGAAGTAAAACGCGTCTACGAGGCCATACAGAGCGTAGGAAAGGCCACGCTGGAGATGGTGAGGGAGTATGATGCTGCGCGGCGTTACGGCTATTCGTGGAATGTGCTGGATACGGCCTTTTATCAGATTTCCTATTTTGCGCGTCCGCAGGGACAGTTGCTCAACGACTTGGAGAAGGCTGTGGATGACATGGATGCCGAACTGCCCATGGCAGAGGTAGTGGCGAAGGGAAAGGCTTTTCTGGATAAGCTGGTGGCCATGCCTTGCGAGAAGTTGGCCGAGGACCTTTATTTCACCGATACGCTGGTTTCTACCCGCAGACGTTCGTCGCTGAAGAATGTGCAGGAAAACTTCCAGAGCGTGTATAAGGAAGCTACGGAAGCCTTGCAGGGCGAGAACTACGAAAGGGCCGTGGTGCGCCTGCTTTATGCTTTCTACGAGGCTTATTTCTACAACGATATGCAGGATGACATCAACAAGGTGATGGTAAAGGCTTTGAAAGGGGCTGCCGACCTGCCGCTGGAGAAGGCGGGCGAGATACTCTACGATGCCATGGACCGCATTATGGAAGGTGACCTGGACGATGACGGACTGGAGTGCCTGGACGGGCTGTTTGACGCAAAGGCGGTGGAGCAGGCGCAGCAGCAGATGGCGCAGGCCATGCAGACGGGTGGCGAAGGCATGGCACAGGCCATGCAGATGCAGCAGAAGATGTATCAGGCTATGGCAGGAGATGACATGCAGCAACTGCAACAGCGGCTGGCAGAGGCCATGATGCGCGGCGACATGGCGGAGTATGGCAAGCTGCTGGCTGAGATGCAACAGAAAATGATGGGTTTATAACTAAATTGGAGGACTTTGACTTATGAATCAGGATATATACAGATTGGTATACAAGGTGACACATGCCGGAGGGTCGGGTAGTTGCTTCTACCTGAAATCGCACGACTTGTTTGTTACGAACTATCATGTGGTAATCGGTTTTCACGAAGTGGCCATACATGACAATGACCGCAATCCTTACCTGGCACGGGTGGTGCTGGTGAATCCGGCGCTTGACATAGCTCTGATGGTGGTCGATGGCGACTTCTCGCAGTTGCCCGAGCTGAGCCTGGCTGCCGATGATGCTTTGGAGATAGGGGGCAAGGTGAGTGTGGCCGGTTATCCTTACGGCATGCCTTTCACGGTGACGGAAGGTTCGGTGTCTTCGCCCAAACAGCTGATGGATGGCAAGTACTACATACAGACAGACGCGGCCGTGAATCCGGGAAACTCGGGAGGCCCTATCTTCAATGAGAACAACGAAGTGGTGGGAGTCACCGTGAGCAAGTTCAGCAATGCCGACAATATGGGATTCGGCATTCGGGTGGAAGCCTTGCGCAAGTTGCTGGAGGTGGTTGACGACATGGACCGTTCGTGTTTTCAGGTGCAGTGTGACAGTTGTGACGGGCTGATAGCCGGAGAAGAAGATTTCTGTCCGTCGTGTGGTGAGAAGCTACCCGAGGGCATCTTTGCCGAGCGGCAGCAGTCGCCGCTGGCTGTCTTCTGCGAGCAAGCCATTGAGGAGATGGGGGTAAATCCGGTGTTGGCACGTGACGGGTATGACTCGTGGACATTTCACAAGGGCAGTTCGGAGATACGTATCTTTGTCTACGACAACACATATCTGTTTGCCGTATCGCCCATCAATCTGCTGCCCAAGAAGGAGGTAGAGCCGGTGCTCGACTATATGCTGTCCGAAGACTTTACACCTTACAAGATGGGTATTGAGGGGCGGCAGATATACCTGGCATATCGTATTCATTTATCTGACCTGACGGAGGCGTCGGAAGATGAAATACGCCGCAACCTGGTGAACCTGGCATTGCGGGCCGATGAGATGGACAACAAAATGGTGGAACGCTTCGGTTGTGAGTTCTCGGAGTATTCCAGGCAAGACAAAAATTAACGTCTGACGGGCGCTAAAGATAGCTGCGTGTCCTGCGGTTGGCAGTAGCCTACTGCGGGACGCGCAGTTATTGGTTTATTTCGAGCAGATTGATGAGGCAGTCGCGTTGCAGGGAGTAGCTGGTGCTATGTTGCTGTATGTACTTCAGCAGGCTGACGCTTTCCTGGCGTAGCTTGGACTTGAGCAGGAGGTTGTTGTCCTCTACGTCTTCGGCCAGTTTGAGCATGTTGACGGCTGCCAGCTCCAGTTTGTTCAGTCCGTCGGGGGTGGAGGCATGTCGGGCAATGAGTTCTTCGGCACTGGTGTTCAGCAGTTGGCGGGTGTCCATATCCAGTATCTGTCGGGTCAGGTGGTCGTACTCGTCCCAGTCTTTTTTCCTGATTTTCTTTTTGTAGAGCAGGGTTTCTACAATCATGGATATGATTTCCTGAATCATTCTCAGCAGGTAGTCTTGTTTTATCATCGCAGGCGGTGTCTTTTTCTTATTTGTCGCGCAGGAAGGCAATATATTGCAACCGGAACGCTATTTATTTTCTCTTTCATGGAAAAGCGTTTGCAGTATCTGGAAAAAGAGATATTGAAAGAGGATTCATCGTCAAAAAAACTCGGTTGGTCTATTCTGTTTTTCAGTTTGCTCTTCCCGGTTTACATTTGCATTGGAATACTTATAAAACCAAGGAGGATACTGATATGAAATTAAACATGAAGTGTGCACTGTTGTGCGTATGTATCTCGTTGTTTACCTTGCAAGTGCAGGCTCAGCCGGCAAGCGAAGGCGAACCGGATAAGAAGAAGGAACTGCCCCGCGAAGTGCCCAATCCTGAAAAAATAGCCCAGCAGGAAACAGACAGGCTGAAGGATGTCTTGAAATTGAGCGATAAGCAATATAAGAAAGTCTATAAGTTGATTCTGAAAGAACAGCGTGAGCTGTTTGAAAAGCGCATGCAGCGGCCGCCTTTGATGGCTGGAGGTCCGGGTAACGGTTCTTTTCCGCCTCACGAGGGCATGCCGCCCATGGGCGAAGGTCGTCCTGAAGGGCCGGGAATGGGCATGCATCGTCCGCCTATGGGAGGTGCTCCGAAACCCGAAACGGCTGAGGACATACAGAAGCGTATAGAAAAGAAAAACAAGAAAATGAAGAAGATATTGACCGAGGCTCAGTACGACCAATGGCTGGGTATCAGCCAAAAACCGGGACCGAAACCGGAGAAAAAGCCGGAACCCAAAGCATAAATTCCATAACCAGTTGAGCAGAAGCAGACGGAAAGCCGTTGTACCCGACCATCAGAAGGAAGGGGATGACGGCTTTTATTGTATGCAGGGGCGAGGTCGGATAAATGTCAGGTGCATGTTGGGAAAAGGATGGCATGCCAGACGTATGGGCATAAAAAAAGGAGTACCGCTGTACTCCAACCTTTGTTAACCTTA
>USEY01000084.1 GCA_900553815.1 uncultured Bacteroides sp. | reverse complement strand
GGGACCTCCAGATTATGAGTCTGTTGCTCTAACCAACTGAGCTACAAGTCCGGTGTATCTCCTTTCGGGGATAGCGGGGGCAAAAGTAGTGCTTTTTGTTGATATATGCAAGTGTTTGTCTTTATTATTGCACGATTTTTTTGCTTTTCTGCCAGCGTGGCATAGCTGATAGGGGTGGCTGGGGCTCTTAGAACTTATAGGTGCGCTTGGGGTTCTTGGGAAACCAGCCTTTCTTGACACGTTCTTCCTGTTCAAACAGTTCTTTGATGGTCCAGAAGGAAGAGAAGGCAAAGACGCCCAGCAGGGACGAATACAGGATATTGGAGACGCATAGCGAGGCTGCTACACCGGCAATGCCCAGCAGCAGGAAAATCCACCAGCAGCGTGTGCCCCAGTAATACTCGGCCTTGACTACTACAGGATGAAACAGGCCGATGATGAGGAACGTGCAAATACCTATGATAAGACCGGAATAAAACATGTTTATGTATGTAAGGATGAAAACTGTGTATAACAAAAAGAAGTGATTGGCGGAGCTGCCCACAGCCTCTCTTACCAGCTGTTGCTGCCTGTTCCGTCAATCACTTCCTGCCTATGTCTGTTTACTTCTCGGGGCAGATAGGAATTTCCTTCTTGATGCTCTGCTCCAGCGAAATCAGGGTTTCGGTAGCCGTCACACCGGGAATCTCCTGCATCTTGTTGTTCAGCAGGTCCATGAGGTGTTCGTTATCGCGGGCATATACTTTGGTCAACATTGTGTAGGGACCCGTTGTGAAGTGACATTCCACAATTTCGGGGATTTTCTCCATCTCTGTCACTACGGCTTTGTACATAGAGCCTTTTTCCAGCTTGATTCCAACGTATGTGCAAGTGCGGTAGCCCAGTGATTTTGGATTTACATGGTAGCCGGAGCCTACAATGACTCCCAGGTCAATCAGTCGCTGTACGCGCTGGTGGATAGCAGCACGCGATACGCCACATTCGGCTGCTACGTCTTTGAAAGGAATGCGAGCATTCTGGGAGATAATTTCCAGAATCTGGCGGTCGAGATTGTCTATCTTTTCCATATTGCTAAATTGTATAAAGTGTTTTTGCTTATCAAATAGTAAGCAAATATAGGACATTATTTTAATTTATCTATGAAAAAGGCCGAAAAAAAGAGGAAAAGATAAATAAAGTGCGTATGAATGGAAGATTTTAGAGAAAAACGCCTTCCTGACCATTTGCTAAGTATGCTTAGGAAAAAAGGTGATAAGAAAAAACGTATCACGTCTGTTTCTTATCACCTTTCTTCGGATGGCTTGCCCTTTTACTCTTATCCCTGCTGCAGGGAGGCAGGCCATCCTGTTATTTTTTCTCCGTTGGGGAAAAATTATTTCTCAATACCCAGCAGTTCAACTTCGAATACCAGTGTAGAGAACGGCTTGATTTGTGCGCCTGTCTCTCTTGAACCGTAAGCCAGGTTGTAGGGGATGTAGAGTTCCCACTTAGAACCTACAGGCATCATTGTCAGGGCTTCTGTCCAGCCTTTGATAACCTGGTTGGCACGGAATGTAGCAGGCTGAGGCTTGCCGCCTTTGCCTTTGCGCTTGTATGAGCTGTCAAACTCAGTACCGTCAATCAGCGTACCTTTGTAGTGTACCTTTACACGGCTTGTGTCGGCAGGAATCTCACCAGTACCTTTGGTGATGATTTTATATTGCAGACCGCTTTCTGTTGTTACAACGCCTTCCTTAGTCTTGTTCTCAGCCAGGAATTTCTCGCCGGCAGCCTTGTTGTCAGCATACTTCTTCTCGATGGCTTTTTCCTTGATGGCATCCATCTGCGTACGCATATAGTTCTGTGCGAAAGCCTTGTCCATCACTTTGCTCTTGTTTTCAACGCCGGCAATGAAACCTGCCAACAGATTCTGGCGGCTGATGGTCTGTGTAGAGTCTTCGCCAAAGATTTGTTGGTTGAAGCCTTCCACCCAGTTCTTGCTTACCATCTGGCCAATCTGCAGACCAGCCATGTAGGCAACGTCTTTCTTGCTCAGTTTCGTGGCACCTTCGTTGAATCCTTTCATGAAAGTAGCCATCTGTGTAGAGTCAATGCCCATCTGCATCAGGTATTGGTCCAGTCCCTCAGTACGTGCCATACCGATAGCGTATGACAGTGTGTCGATGTCTGTTTTCAGGTCAGCTTTCGGGCTTTGTGCCGTACACGAAGCCATTCCGGCAGCAACAGCCAGTGCTGCCACAAATGTAATCTTTTTCATTTTGCTTTTTTATTATGTTGTTTGATTAATATTTCTCCTTGTTGTATGCTTCCTCTTCAGGTTCAGAGAATTTGCAGCAGCTCCACTTCGAATATCAGTGTGCTGTGAGGCGGAATCATTTCGCCGGCTCCCTGTGCACCGTAGGCCAGGTCCGAAGGGATGTAGAGTTTCCACTTGGCACCTTCGGGCATCAGCTGCAGGGCTTCCACCCAACCCGGAATCACCTGGTTGACACCAAATACGGCCGGTTCGCCGCGCTTGATAGAGCTGTCAAACAGCGTGCCGTCTATCAGTGTACCCTCATAGTGGCATTTCACGCGGTCAGTAGCCTTGGCATACTTGCCTATGTTGCCTTCCTTCACCACTTCATATTGCAATCCGCTGGGCAGCGTGATGACGCCCGGGCGTTTCTTGTTTTCTTCCAGGAATTTCTTGCCGGCCTCTATGTTGGCAGCATTCATCTTCTGCTCCATCTCCTCAAAATATTTGTTTACGATGTCGCGAGCTTCTGTATGTGTGATAGCTGTCTTGTTGCCATCCAATACGTCTTTGATGGCTTGTGCAAAATCTTCCACATCAATCCCTTTGGCTCCCATGCTCAAAAGGTTCTGGCCTATGCCTAAGCCAATAGCATAACTGAATTTGTCCATAGTCGTTTTTTTATGAGTGGCAAAAGTACATGTTTTATTTGAATGATGTCTGTTTGAGGTATTTAAAATTTCTTATTAAAAGGCAATTACCTCTCCCGGGTCCTCGTCCACCGGGTACTGTATATCAAATCGTCCTTCCGATACCTCGCCTCCCCAGAAGGTACCGCTGATTACCCGTCCGTCATTGCGGCTGATGTAGGCTGTTCCGTCTTCCAGCTTTTCGCCGTCAAAGCTGGCTCCTATATAGCTGCATTCGGCCTGTGCCGTCGGGTTGACCAATGTGAAGGTAATGCCGCTGAACCTGTTCACCGGCATGCTGATAGTGACATACTTATTTCCCTCGTGCTCGTTTGTGCTGACCGTGGGCAGTCCAAACCGTCCGCAGGTGTATACCCAGCCGTCTATCAGGCAGCCTGCCGTATTCTGTCCGTTGCTGGTAGCCTCGGGCATCAGGGTTGGGTCAATGGATGTATCTTCGGTGCAAGCCAGGCAGAGTGGCAACAGCAACAGTAATAATATTTTCTTCATGGCAGTTTGATATTTATTGATTATTGGGGATAAGTGGTTAGTAGTAAGTGGTTAGTGATAAGCGGGCGGCTGTCCTGAATTCTTCATTCCTCATTCTTCATTTTTTCCGCTCCTCAAAAATGATAATTCAGTCCCACCAGCAGCGACAGCCTGCCGAAGTAGCCTTCACCTTCGTGTGGATGATCCACCTGCCAGTGTTCTCCGTGATATTCCACGGAGTAGGCCTCCGACGACGATATCAGCCAGTTCACCTTTGTCGACACGCCCCAACGGTTGTTCAGAAAGTATTCGCCGGCTGCCGAAAGGTTACATGCCAGTTTGTTCATCGACACATTGCGCGGCTTGCCGTAGACGGTGCTCTTGTCTGCATAGAACTGGTAGCCTACGCCTGCTGCCACTTGCAGCATGTAGTGTTTCTGGAAGAAGAAAGTGCCCAACTGCAATGCCAGGTAGTGCATGCCTATCTTGTCCGACCCCTCGTCGGTGGCTGCCTTGTACAGGCTGCCGTGGTACAGCACGCCCGGGCCGACCTTGAAGCCTTTGCCCTCCGGCCTCTCTCCGGTGTACCAGTAGTCGGCCTCCCAGGCTATGCCCTGACGCAAGTCGCGGCAATAGTCGTTCTCCCGGCTGGTGATTCCCATCAACTGGCCCACGTACCACGAAGGTCCTGCATGTAGCGAGAATATGGAAGTGGGTGTCTTTTCTTGTGCCTGCAATCGCTGGCCGGGTGCCAGCAACAGCAGTAAGGCGGCCACGAGGACCCATGTGTGGTGCAGGTGTTTCATAGCTCTGAATCTCTAAATAGTGGAGTTGTATATAGTGTTTATTGATAATCGGTTAGCTTCAACTGATGCTTCATTAGCTGCGCTCAAAACAACTTTTAATTTTCACCTTAAGGAGTAGTCTCAATTCCTCATTCTTCGTTTGCATCGCCTTCCTCCTTTTCTCTATAAACGCGCCTTCTCCCCGGAATACTGCATCCGCCGGGCAACTATTTTACGACAGAAATCCCGCCCGTCAGGCTTCGTTTTATCGCAAAACGTTTATTTTTGTATGGCAGTTAGGAGTTTTAGGATTCAGAAGCCAGGTAGTGAAGTCTGATAGATTCATTTTCATGCAGGCGCACTCCCGATGACTTCTTCAGACTCCTTTGGTGCTTCCAATGATTTTTTAAAGAAAGGAATAGCTTATGAAAAAACTTGTAGTATTATCGGGTGCAGGCATGAGTGCCGAAAGTGGTATCAGTACGTTTCGCGATGCAGGAGGCTTGTGGGACAAATATCCCGTAGAGCAGGTGGCCACCCCCGAAGGCTATGCGCGCAATCCTGAACTGGTCATCAATTTCTACAACGAGCGCCGCAAGCAGCTGCTCGACGTTAAGCCCAACGAAGGCCATCTAGGGCTGGCTGCCCTGGAGAAGGATTTTCAGGTGACGGTCGTTACCCAGAATGTTGACAACCTGCACGAGCGTGCCGGCAGCACCCACGTCATACACCTGCATGGCGAGCTTACCAAAGTCTGCTCCAGCCGCGCCCCCTATAATCCTCATTACATCAAGGAACTGAAGCCCGAGGAATACGAAGTCCACCTGGGCGACAAGGCCGGCGATGGCAGCCAGCTGCGCCCCTTCATCGTGTGGTTTGGTGAGGCTGTCCCCCAGATAGAGACCGCCATCGACTATGTGGAGCAGGCCGATATCTTCGTCATCATCGGCACTTCCATGAACGTTTATCCCGCCGCCGGTCTTCTCCACTACGTACCCGCCCGCGCCGAGGTCTACCTCATCGACCCCAAGCCGGTGGATACCCACTCTGCGCGTCACATACACGTCATCCGCAAAGGTGCTTCCGAGGGTGTCAAGGAACTGGCCCGCCTGCTGAAGGAAGAGCTTCTCTAAGGGATGAAATGGCACGCAAATGACACGGATTTTTCAGATTTACACAGATTTCAGTTCTTTTCTGCGGTCGTCTGTCTAATCCGTGTCATCCGTGTGCCATCATTCGTGCACGAAGGCTGCATTATCCTTCACCCAGGCAGCCCTGAAGGCTATCGGCTGGCCGAAGTCTTCGGCTGTAAACGGCCGGTTGATGTATGCCGCTATGCCCTCCAGCAACCCATCCGGGTTCAGGTTCTCCAGGCATTGCCCGTCAGCCAGGGGCATGATGCGCAGCGTTGTGTTCGCCAGTATGGCCTGTGCCTTTTCCGACACCGTTCCTCCTGCCAGCACCTCCTGTACGGCAGCTATCACCTCATCGGTCTCCTGCCGGCTCTCCAGCAGCACGGTCACTCTCCGTCCGAAGCTCAGTTCGTTGATGTATATCAGCTCGTCTGCCCGCTCCTTCACGGCCGGGTCGTCGGTCAGTGCTTCGGGTATGTCCATACCTATGGTGAACGCCGTGCGGCTCAGCACCAGCCTCACCAGGTTTCCTGCGGGCTTGCTCTCCTCCGGCAGTCCGCTCCATGCGGCCAGGTCCACCTTTTGTCCCCAGTCAAAGAACAGGCGGCCGTAGTCTTCCAGCTCGCCCAGGGCTGCTTTCATTTCCACGTTTTGTTGCAGCAGGTTGCCGTCAGCCTCCAGGTGGCGGCGCACCGCAGCCGTCATTTCCTCTGCCGACGGCTTGTAGGTTTCCGACGGTACCCCGAACGAATAGGTCACGGTCACCGGGTTTATGTCCGCCTCCACCATCTTGTATGTCTCCGTGTCCAGGCTCTGCGCCTCCATGATGGCGCCTACAAACAGCCCCTTCGGGCATTTGGCCACCTGCTGGCTATAGCCCGGTTCCTGGGCGTATGCCTGCATGGCTACCAGTGCCAGCAGCAGGCTTGCTATCTGTGTCATTCTCTTTTTCATGTCTTTGTTCCTCCTTTTTGTGTAGGTCATTCATACAGGTATTGTCTCTTGGCCCATGTCAGCTCCCCGTCCTTGCCGGTTGCTCCGCGCAGCTCGTCGGCCGTGGGCGTGCCGTAGGCCTGTCCCGTCACGGCCAGCGGTCGTTCTCCCGTGCGTGTCAGGCGGTAGAACACCATGTCCACCTTTAGTTTCCCGTCCTTGTCCTTCTTTCCGCAGCGCGTCCAGCTGTCGTTCGCACCGTCGTGCAGCAGCAGTTCGTCGCCTTCCCATTTCATGTCGTAGCTCTCTTTCAGCCCTCCCGGCTTGTTCATGTCCACTTGTCCGTCGTGGAAGTACAGCGTGCTTGCTCCGGCCAGCTGTGTACGTTTCCCAAACCATTCCGCTTCTGTTCCCGTGGCCGCTTGTGCGCTTTCACTGCCGGCTGCAAAGGTTTCAAAAGCCACCGTTTCGCTCGATTTCAGCGTCAGGGTATATTCGTCTGTCGGTTCAGGCTGAGGCGGTGTCTGCTCGTCGTCCGAGCACGAGCACCAGAGGCAGAGGCCCATGCAGGCCAGGAGATAGAATAAGTGTTTCATAATAATGACTTTTTTAATAGGTGAATAATTTAAGTTTCGCATATAACAATTTCCTGGAAGTTAAGAAGTTATAGAAGTTATCACTTCGCTTTGCTCTGTTAGAA
>USEY01000083.1 GCA_900553815.1 uncultured Bacteroides sp. | reverse complement strand
GCTTCGTTGCCAGTGAACTTAGCGAAGTTCTTGATGAAGCGGCCAGCCAGGTCTTTAGCTTTCTCTTCCCACTGACATGCGCATTCGTAAGTGTCGCGAGGATCGAGGATCTTCGGATCTACGCCCGGCAATTCGGTAGGAACAACGAAATCGAAGAAAGGAATAACCTTTGTAGGAGCCTTGTCGATAGAACCGTCCAGGATAGCGTCGATGATACCACGAGTATCGCGGATAGAGATACGCTTGCCAGTACCGTTCCAACCAGTGTTAACCAAGTAAGCCTTAGCACCTACTTTTTCCATCTTCTTAACCAGCTCTTCTGCATATTTAGTCGGGTGCAAGCTCAGGAAGGCTGCACCGAAGCAAGCAGAGAATGTCGGAGTCGGTTCAGTGATACCACGTTCTGTTCCGGCCAATTTTGCGGTGAAACCAGACAGGAAGTAATATTGAGCCTGCTCAGGATTCAGGATAGATACAGGAGGCAATACACCGAAGGCATCAGCTGACAGGAAGATTACCTGGTGAGCGTGAGGACCTTTAGAAACCGGCTTAACGATGTTTTCAATGTGGTAGATAGGATAAGAAACACGAGTGTTCTCAGTTACGCTCTTATCAGCGAAGTCAATCTTACCGTTAGCATCAACAGTTACGTTCTCCAGCAGAGCGTCGCGCTTGATAGCAGCGTAGATATCGGGTTCGCTTTCCTTATCCAGGTTGATAACCTTAGCATAGCAACCACCTTCGTAGTTGAATACGCCTTCGTCATCCCATCCGTGCTCGTCGTCACCAATCAGTTTACGTTTCGGGTCGGTAGACAAAGTAGTCTTACCAGTACCAGACAGACCGAAGAAGATAGCAGTGTCAGTGCCTTCCATGTTAGTGTTGGCAGAGCAGTGCATAGAAGCGATACCACGCAGCGGGTTCAGGTAGTTCATGATAGAGAAGATACCCTTCTTCATTTCACCACCGTACCAAGTGTTCAGGATAACCTGTTCGTTGGTCTTCAGGTTGAATACAGTAGCTGTTTCAGAGTTCAGACCCAGTTCCTTGTAGTTGTCAACCTTAGCCTTGGCAGCATTGAATGATACGAAATCAGGTTCGCCATAGTTAGCCAGTTCTTCTTCTGTCGGACGGATGAACATGTTCTTTACGAAGTGAGCCTGCCAAGCAACTTCCATGATGAAACGTACTTTCAGACGAGTTGCAGGGTTAGCACCACAGAATGTATCCATAACGAACAGACGTTTGCCGCTCAATTCTTTTACAGCTTTAGCCTTCAGGTCAGCCCAAGCTTCTTCAGAGCAAGGCTTGTTGTCGTTCTTGTATTCGTCAGAAGTCCACCATACAGTGTTTTCGCTGGCTTCATTCTTAACGAAGAATTTATCTTTAGGAGAACGTCCGGTATAAATACCAGTCATTACGTTCACAGCACCCAGTTCTGTTACCTGGCCCTTCTCATAGCCTTCGAGGCTTGATTTGGTCTCTTCTTCGAACAATACTTCATAAGACGGGTTGTGGAGAATCTCCTTTACGTCTTGAATACCGTACTTGCTTAAATCTAAATTTGCCATTTTCGTTTAAAAATTTAATTTAGTATGTTGGTTTAAACTCTCTTTTTTACCTTGGTCACTTCTTTTGAAAACTGACTTGGAAAAGCAGGGTAATAGGGGCTCTCCCAAACAGACCCTTGTTTTTCCGCCTACAAAAGTACGACTTTCTTTGAAAAGAGAAACGCTATTAGAGAAATTTTTCCCTAATTAGAAACCTTTTATATAAACCTTAACAATATCTGCTAACTGAATGTTGCAAAACGAATAAAGTTTTTAGCTAAAGAGGCCTCTTTGATAAGATTATGTGGATTGATAGAAGGAATTTGGGTCGCTTTTTACAAGGTGTGTCGTCACTGGCGTTTTATTGTTAGAGGCGGGCGACAGGGAATGATATTCTGAAAGTAATAATATAATTTCGTTCAAACATCTGTTTTATAAGAAAAGCTCTATCTTTGCATAAATGAACCGACCGCTCTCTGTTTCGGAAACGGGCGGAAGGAAGAAAAGTAAATCCTATGAAAGTAATTAATTTTGCAGAGACAAACTCGGTCATCAACCAGTATGTGGCCGAAATCCGTGATGTAAACGTACAGGGCGACAGGATGCGTTTCCGTCGCAACATTGAGCGTATCGGTGAGCTGATGGCGTATGAGATGAGCAAAGAACTCACTTACTCCGTGAAAAAGGTTCAGACTCCGCTGGGAGTGGCAGAAGTCAGTACGCCCGACGACGATGTGGTGATTGCAACTGTTTTCCGCGCCGGATTGCCGTTGCATCAGGGATTCCTGAATGTGTTCGACCATGCCGGCAATGCTTTTGTATCGGCCTATCGGTATTATAAGGATGAGGCTCACCACGATGTGGATGTGCACATCGAATATATAGCTACGCCTGATTTGTCGCAGAAGACTGTCATGCTGGTCGACCCGATGCTGGCTACCGGCGAGAGCATGGAACTGGCCTTTAAGGCTTTCCTGACAAAGGGCAAACCGGGACGGTTGCTCATTGCCTGTGTCATAGCAAGTAGGAGAGGAGTGGAGCATCTGAAAGAACTTTTCCCCAGTGATGATGTGACATTATGGTGTGGAGCCATTGACCCTGAGTTGGACGAACATAAATATATTGTCCCTGGTCTGGGCGATGCCGGTGATTTGGCATACGGTGACAAGCTGTAGTCTGCGTTAGTTGGAATATTGATATTAATAGCTATTGCTATTTGTATATTCCCCAAATGCGGGTAATGCGTGGTGAACGGATTTTATTATTTCTTTAATCCGTCTCATCCGCACTACCCGCATTTTGATGTATTGTAGCCTATACAATTTTCTTCCGTTGGGAAATAATCAACGCTTAATAGTCCCTTGCAATTCCTCCAGCGTCAGTTTGCCGTTGAGCATGATGATGGTGAACTCCTGCGGTTCGTCGGCCAGCAGGATGTATTGGTTCTCTTCCTTCCCTTCCTTGGTGTAGATGGTGACATGCTCGCCCTCTTCCTTGATGCGCATCAGCACCTCGTAGCCGTCGGTCTTGATGCGGGCTGCTTCCTTGCGTATTTCGGGTATGACCGTCTTGTCCTCGCACGAGAGGATTTGCAGGCCACTGATTTTGCTGCCTATGTTGTTCAGGTTGATGCTGCCGTTGTTGTAGCCGTTCATCATGCTGAACATTTTCTTGGATATGTAGACCGTGGTCACCCCTTTGCGGTCGGCAAACTTTTCGAATATATCCTCCTGTGCCCACAGTGCACTGCCCATCAGCAGGGCCGTTATCAGTGTCAATATCAGTCTTTTCATTTTCTGTTCTATTCTTTATTATTCAAGTTCTGGATTTAATATGCCTTTGGAAGTTATAGAAGTTATTGCTTCGCTGGAAGTTAAAGCCGATAGTGCCATAAAGAGGAAACTCCAATAACACAAGTCCATTGGCTTTTAACTCCCAAGCCCGACCCGGCGGGCGATAACTCCTTCTAACTCCCTTTAACTTCTTCCAATTTTATTGTTTCTTGCCTGCTGGCGTCGTAATGTTTTCCAGTGTCTGCTGTACTTTGAGCGTTGTCTTTTCCGCTTTGGCCATTTGGGCTTCGCCCTTTTGCAGGGCGGTGACAAAGAGTTGCAGGGCGCGTTGCGTTTCCTGATAGGCCAAGGCTGGATTGGTGAACGTGTCGTGCTGTTTCGGTTCGGCCTTTTGCAGGTAGATGCCCATGCCGGCAGCTATCAGCAGACTGGCGGCAATGCCGATGCTCCAGAGACGGATGGACGGACGCGGCCAAGGACGCCGGCGTTGGTTTTCCTGCTGCCACCTTCCGATGCTGGCCGACAACCGCTCTTCCAATCCCTCGGGCAGGTCGACAGGTTGCTGCGCCAGGCCGGTGTAGAGCAGAAAGACGTCTTTGTCCGCCTGCAGTTCTTCAGGTACCTCTTCTTGTTGGAAGAAGCCTTTCAGCTGCCTTTCCTCTTCCAGGGTAGTCTCTCCCCGGTAATACTTGTCCAATAGTTCAGCAATGCGTTTTGTTTCCATTCTTTCTTCCTGTTATGCGGTTGAATTCTTCTCTTATCTTCTTGCGTGCTCTCGACAGGGTGACGCGGATGTTGACGGGTGTCAGCCCGGTGGCCTGCTCTATTTCCTCAAACGAGCATTCGTTGACGTCGCGCAGCCAGAGCACTTTTTTTTGCAGACTGGGCAGATGGCCTATCAGTTGTTTCAGCCGGGCCTGCTCGTCGTGTGCTTCGGCCAGTTGTTCGGGGTTGTCGCCCGAGCTGAGGTCGAAATGTTCGGGCAAGGGCTCTTCTGACTGATATTGCCGGGTTTGCATCAGGTTGAAGCAGAGGTTGCGCACTAGCGTGATGCAGTAGGCGCCGACATTTGTCCTGATTTCGAGTTCGTTCCGTTTGTTCCACAGTTTCAGGTAGGCTTCCTGCACCATGTCTTCCGCGTCTTGCCCATTGCCCAGCAGGGTATAGGCTGCTCGGTACATACTGGCATGCAGGGGCAGGAATTTCTCTCTGAACTCGTCTGCCTCAATCATGCTTCTTTTCCGTTTCCTGTTTCACCAACATTTCAATGTCGCTTTCCTTAAAGTCGCCGGTAAACTGTATGAGGGCGCAGTCCTCGGGGCCACTGCATACGAACAGCACCTCCTTTATCGTGGTACCCTCTTCCCGAATCAGTATCTTCACCTTTTCGTTTTCGTCGTTGACGCGCATCAGCTCCTCGTATCCGTCGGTGTTCAGTTCGTTGACGCGCTTCATGAAGCGTCGTTTCACGTTGTCGCTGCACTTCTCCAGGTCGAGCACTTTCATGGAGTTGATTTTCTTGGCCAGGTCGGCGCCTACGTCACTCTTGTCCTCGTCGTCGTCCATGAACATCCGTCCCATTTTCATCAGCAGGCTGGGAATGGATACGTAGTCGGCATTCTCGGCATCTTTGAATTCGGCAAAGAGTTGTTTTGCGTTGACGGCCCACGACAGTTGGATGGCCAGAAGCATGAGGGCTGTACATATTAGTTTCTTCATCATGGTTTCTTGAATTAATGTTTGTACTAAAGTTGTCGTTTGTCTCTATGTTTGAGTGCGCATTCACTTAGTAGACAAGTGAGGGCCGCCGTTTGTTACAAAGAAAAACAAAAAAGATGAGAGTTTCCCCTCATCTTTTTGATTATTGCGGATATTTCCTCTTCGTTTCCTTGTCAACTCGTCCCCTCGTCAACTATCATTTCGCCCAGAACAGCTTGGTGTAATACGTATCCTCGTCCTGCACTTCCTTGTAGTAGGGATTGTAGTTCACTTCGGTGGTCGGATAGCGCCAGCGGTTGGGCACGTTGGCTATTGTTCCGTTCACTTCGGGGAAGTTGAGACCCGACGGATAGCCCGTGCGTCGGATGTCGCTCCACGCTTCGCGGCTTTGCAGGATGCCCTCGTGCAGCCACTTCTGGGTGATGATGGCGTCGTGTTTGTCCACGTAGTCGGGGCTGTTCCAGCGAGCTTCGGCAAAGGCAGCCACCTCGTCGGCCGTAGGCGCCTCGTACTGGCGGGCATTCTCGCCGGTGCTCACGGAGTCGTAGTAATAGTAGAGGTTGACGGACTGGGTGACGGCCGTCAGGAACTCTTCCTTGGCACGTGCCTCGTCGGCTGCCACTCCGTAGCCCATCAGGTAGGCCTCGGCCTTGAGGAAGTGGACTTCGGGCGAAGCCATGATGAGCATGTCGAACTTGTCGTTCTGCCAGAAGAAACCGTTCTGCGTGATTTGCGAGAAGCCGGTGTTGCCGAATTCGTCCTGAGCTTGCGAGTTGTAGTACTCAGTCACCTCGTCGCTCACGGTGAGGTCGGTGCCCAGGTAGCGTTGCTCGTCGGTCTGCTGGGTGTTGCGGTTGACTATCTTCACCGGGTTGTAGAGCAGCAGCAGGCGCGGGTCGTCCTCGCCCTTCACGTAGGTGCCGCTCAGCGGGTCGTTGCCTTCCATGTCGTAGTTGCCGTGACTCAGCATGCGGTCGATGATGGCGCCCGACGCCTGTCGGTTAGTCACCCAGTCGCCCAGTCCGCTGCCGGCTGTGAAGTTCAGCTGGCCCGACTTCTGGTTGACAATGTAGACGTTGTTGGCCTGTTCGTCCACCATGGGGTATTGCGAAGGATTCTCCAGCATTTCCTTGATGGCGGCGCGTCCTTCTTCCTGCAAGGCGCCTTGGGTGGCTACCCTGACGGCCAGGCGCAGACGCAGCGAGTTGGCGTAGCGCACCCACTTGTCGATGTCGCCGTTGTTGATGAAGTCTTGCGTATTGAAGTTGCGCGGTATGCTGACTTCGGGCAGGCGCAGGGCGGCCTCTTTCAGTTCGTCCATGATGGTCTTGTAGATGTCTTCGGCCTTGTCATAGTGGGCATACGAACCGCTGACGTCGTTGGTGATGGGCAGCATGCAGGCCTCCTTGAAAGGCATGTCGCCGAAGATGTCCACCGTGGCGGCAAAGAAGTCGTAGAGGTGTATCTTGGCTGCCAGCATGAAGGCCTCGTTCTGTGCCTGTACGCCCGCCGCTTCGTCGTTGTAGAGCGACTCCATCTTGCGATACTGGGTCAGGGCCGAGTAGAGGTTGTCCCACTGGCTGTCGATGTAGGGCGGATAGCCGGGGCTGTACATCGAACTGCTGTTGACGTAGCCGAAGGTCTGGGCATACTTGCCCACAAACTGCGAGTCGAAGCCGAAGTAGCGGTTGTACTCGTAGCACGAATAGTCTTTCACTTTCTGGAAAACGCCCGTCATCAGGCGGTCGATGCTCACCTCGTTCACTTTGGACGGGTCTTCATATTTGCTGTCGAAGTCGTATTCCGAACAGGCGCCAAGGCTGAGCAGTACGCCTATGGCCAGTGTTGCTGATATCTTTTTCATGATGTTCTTCTATTTTACTCAAGTTTCGGTTTTACCGAAACTTGAAGGAGTTAAAGGAGTTAGAAGAAGTTATCGCCCACCCCTGGGTGGGCTGAGGAGTTAAAGGCCAATAGACTGTGCCACCGGAGTTTCCTCTTTATGCCACTATCGGCTTTAACTTCTAACTGAGCAAAGCGAAGTGATAACTTCTGTAACTTCTTAACTTCCAAATTTATATTAAATCCGAAACTTAAA
>USEY01000082.1 GCA_900553815.1 uncultured Bacteroides sp. | reverse complement strand
GAGCTGAGTTTAAACATCGAATTTACTAATTGGATGTTTGCGGACATTCATATAATTAAAAACAAAACATATCATAATGAAACAAACAAATCAAATAATAACACATAACGAAAAACTACTCAAAATTCATAATGGAAGGGAAAAGCATAAAGGATGATAAATCAAAGAGTAAAAAACGCAGATTTCGAATAAGATTCGCATCAATCATTCGAACACACAACGAATACGGAAAAGCTATTTTTAAGTTTTATAATCAAATTAAGGATGACAGATTTTAAGATTCAGAAAGATTGCATTACAACATGCCAGCCGACCAACAAAAATCAACTATCGAAATGCAAAAACAACAGTGATTGACGATTTAAGCGAAAACAACCTACAAACAAGCTGAACCATCTATCCGACACAGACAAACGGACACTTCTAATTATAACCATACAAAAAAAGCGAAAAGGACAGGAATCACAGCCAAAACTGTTCTTCCTGTCCTTTTCGCTATAAAATCAGTAAATTAACTACATTTTCATCGTCGTCCCATTAAGGCACAGGCGCTGGCGTAGGAGCAGTTTCAGTTACCACCGGGGTCATCAGCTGGATATTACCCCACTCACTCTCTTGCCATGTGGGCGAAGCCATGCACTGAGGCTCCTGAATCTTTCCAATCATGGCGGTAGCTTTCTTCACCTCTGCATTCGTACGCTCAAAGAGTTCTTTCATGCTCAACTTGCCACCGGCATCCTTGATGGTCTTGATGAGGTAATATGTATAGTATCCCTGGCGTTTGTCATGGTAAACACTGGATGTCTGGTCACCGCTTGAAGACGAGAAGCTGAGTGTATGTCCCTGCGGGAATCCCATCTTGGGAACTACACGTACGCCCTTCTGAGCAACCAAGGGAGCAGCACTCTTGTAACCGCCGCTGAAGCAGGCATCGAGGAAGACGTATGCGCCCTTAATGGGGTAAGTGCCAAGACGCTTGTAAAGGTCGGCCAATGAAATACCCAAACGAATGTTCTTACCCGTAATATCGACAGGCAGCAAATAGGGTTCCTTGGTAGCCTCATCGTTATTGCCGTGACCTGAATAATAGAATATCAGTTCGGCCTCGGGGTCGGTGCTGGCCATGCTGACAAGCCAGTCGAGCTTCTCGTGCATCATACCGGCCGTAGCATTG
This sequence comes from uncultured Bacteroides sp., assembly GCA_900553815.1. GTDB lineage: Bacteria > Bacteroidota > Bacteroidia > Bacteroidales > Bacteroidaceae > Bacteroides. The sequence continues at coordinate 6,245 of USEY01000082.1, read as the reverse complement.
GGCACTACCTGTATCTGCTTGTCAGGAACTCCGAACGTACGAACACAATATTCACGGAAGACAGCGGCATCATTGACAGCATAGGGTACATTGATTTCAGCATTGGCTCCAGTCATACTGTAGTCTTCGTTACCGATAATAAGTGCATAACGATGCGGATTGACGGCTCCTACGGGAATATCTTCCAGCAATTCGCTCTTCATACCAATCACTACATCCTTCACATTCATATTACGAGATGCAAGCTGAGTGGCATCACCATATTTAATGGTAGGAGCTGCAGTCAGATATTCGCCCACCTTCACCTTATAAGCTTCATTCAGATAGCTGGAACGTGAATCTTCCGTCACATTCACCAATACGGCAATAGAGTCATTGGAGAATCGCTTGTTGACAAAGAAACGATAGTCGAGCATGCTTACTCCACCCGGAGCAATACTGTCTACCACCAGTTCCTCGGACTGTACGTTGAAGACATTCTTCGGTAATTCAAATTTCAACTTAACATTGTAAGCTGTCTTGGCACCGAAATTCTGCAAAGCCAACGTCAGTTTACCGTTGCCGCCCAAGGTAATGGACGAGCCTTCGTCAGCAAAGAACTGATGATCGGCTATACGAAGGCGCGGCATGGCATATTCCTGCGCATAAACCTGCAGGGTAGCCGGGTCGGCATCAAAGCCGTTAGCCTCAAAAGCATAGATATTGATAGTGGCAGGAGTGGTTGGTATATCCTTCTTCACCAGATAACGGAATGTATATTGCTTGCTGGTCCCGGCTGGAATATTTCCACCATCGAGTTCGCGCGGACCGTCGAAATACTGGTCGAATCCCTGCTGTTCCGACAAACGAAGACGCAGGTTATAAGCATCACCCTTTCCTTTGTTCTCTATCGTAAACTGTACAGCAAAGCTTTCACCGGCATCAATTATCTGGTTGTTATTGCCATCCATAAAACTGTCGATGTGCATGACCAACATAGCCGGCTCTACAGGCACAGGAGCGCTTTCCTGCTGTTGCGTAACCGACTGGTCTTTCTTCAAGGCTTCGTTGTAAGCCAGCAGGCGAGAGGGGAAAGACGTGTAAGAAGCACCGTCTTCAATGATTTTGCTCAGAACCTCGTACTCGGGTTTCATATCCATATACTGGTACACACCAGCCAGTCCCTGCATATACTGCTTGGATGTAGGGTCTTTTTCCAGAATCTTCAGGAACAAGTCCTTGGCATCGAGCAGATAACCCGAAGCACGCTGACGAACAATGGCATACTCCGTATCACTGGCAATGGTAGCGCCTTCATTTACAATCTGCGTAGCTACATTGAAATTGGCGCGTGCCAATCCGGTAAGCAGTGAATAATCGTTGGGATAAAGTGCATAGAGACGCTTGAAGATATCGAGAGCCTCCAGATGCTTGCCCTGACGGTCGAGAATTCGTGCCTTAATAGGAAGAACCTTGTCATTATTGGGGTCTACAGCCAGGATGCGGTCTATGGCATCGAGCAACTTAGGCATATTGTTGGTAGCAATATGTACATTGACCAGGTTGTAGAGGAAGTCGAGCGAAACCGGGAACTTGGCAATAGCCTGTTCCAAAATACGCTCCTGCTCTGCATAATTCTTCTGCTTCATGTAAATCATGTTCATATACACGTAGCAGTCTTTCTCATTCACTTCAGATTCTGCTCCCGTATTCAAGTATTCCTGAAAATACTTCAAAGCCTGCGAATACTTTTCCAACTGATAGGCCGATACAGCAGCGTAGAACACCACAGAAGCATATCGACTGTCTTTCGGAAAAAGTTCACTGCGAAAAATAAGCAGTTGAGGCATATCAATATAGGCTGACGCAAAATCAAGAGATTTGGAAGGCTGCTTGTTCTCCGAATAATAAATAGCCCCGTTCAGCAAATAAGGATACATACCCCTCAAACGATTTTTCACGCCCGTCAAATACTGATTGTTATCGGACGCTTCCAAGACATTCATAAACGAACGGTAGCTTTCGAGCAAATAGGCATACATACCGTCCATGTTGGTGCCTTTGTCACGTTCACTTTCAAAGAGCACATATTGTTGGTTGGCACGGTTGAATTCGGCAGATGTCTGTGCCTGCGATTTCAAGCCTACAACCAGCAACAAAGCGGTAAACAAAATGATTTTTCGTATCATAATCGGTTTAATGTATTTTATGGCCAAGAGCCGCAAGCCCCGGAACAGTGACTTCAACGCCCTCCTGTTCCCGTGGCCTGCAGCTCGTGGCTGTAGTTATTCACCATTGCTTCGCAGCAAATGTCTTTCTGCTTCTTATTTGGCAGGGAAAGCATCCATGATAAGGAATTCCACATTAATCTTACGGAACTCACCTCCTCTTTCCTTAGCTACCTCCACATGGAACTCAAATTCGTTTTGGGTATTGTCGAGAGTGGTCACATTCTTTTCAATATAATCCTTCACACCGGCAGCACGCATCAGCGCCAACTGCTCGTTGGAAGTAATGCCCGACGCTTTGGTCACCGTAATGTTGTCAAGGTTTCCATCCTTATAATAAGGTTCGTCAGTAAATTCACCATACTTGCCATTGTAAGCAATACGTCCACGGATAGGACTTGCGTCGGCCGAACCGGTGATGATAATCTTCACCTGCTTGCCTTCTGACAGGTATTTGGAGAAGTCGCCTTCGAACGCGCTCTTGATAATCTTCATCAGCGACATAGCCGCATTGGAGCGTTCGATGTCATAACCACCTGAGGGGAAGTCTTCCTTGGCAGAGAAAGCCTTGTTGATAACTTCATACTTATAACCTACCTTGTAGTTCAGTATCTTGTTACCGTCAGCATCTACACCCGGTACAACTTCGGTCTTCACATCAATCTGTGTATTCTCGGTAATCAGCTTATCCTGCTTCTTTTCTTCTACCACAGCCTCCTTGATTTCCTTCAGCTGCACCTCCTCACGACTGGCCTGCTGCATTACCTCCAAAGGAACGAAGTTCTCATCATCTTCCATGGCTGTCAGCTTCGTACGACCAATGTTATCGTAGATATAGACTTTATTGGTTGTCTCATTACGAACCTCAACATAGGCCAACTCAAATTCATCTTTATCATTCAACACGTATACAGCATTATCAAACTTCAGGTTCTTGCTATCCTTGAAATCGCCCAGTTCCGATTCGGGCACCTCCAATGCGATAGAAGGCATTGTATTAAAGCCGATGTTCAGCATGCTGCTGGCAGCGTCATATTCGCCCACGAACGGATTTTCTATCGAGATACGGTCACCTGCCAGTTCAGTAGCCACTTCCTGTGCAAAGATTTGCTGTTGTTTCAGGCGGGTTTCATCGTTCACACGAATGGCATATTCTTCCATAGTCTCGCCTTCCATCATCTTCACCCATTCGTTCATCTTGGCATCTACCTCGCTCGACATCAACTTGCCATAGAAAGGATTCAAACCGTTGGCATCCCAGAAGACCATGGCTTTCGGTCGGTTGGACAAAATAAACACATCGCTTGTCTGACGGTTCATGAAGAAACGGTTACCCGTCACACCACCTTCTGCCTCACTGATGGTTTGTTCAATCGCACCACTCTTGAGGTTTACTATTACAATGGCGTTTCCGTCTTTCACCACACTGACATATTTTCCTTCCGGATGGAACGACGGAGAAGTCAGTGAACCTCCCAGCTTATCAAAAGCACTTTCCTTATTCCATGTTTTCGTATCCAGAATAGTAAGCTGGCCATCGGCTGTTACAACTGCAAGGCGTGAAGCATCGTCAGAGAATGCCATACCTGTAATGGCAGCAGGCAAGGAAACAGACTTACGCAATTCTTTTGTACGGAAATTCCAGATGTCAATGTTGGCATCGGCGGCTGCAGCAATGAAATAGTTATTGGAACTCAGTGCCAGGAACGAAGCCGGTGTCTTGCCCTGGATATAAGCTTGAGGCAAATATTCCTTGGTATCGTAAATAATGATTTCGCCCGATGAATTGGAAACAATAAAGTTGCGGGCATCCGCACCATAGCACATACTGACAGGATAGGGTTTCTCTTTCAGGCCCTTGCGTTTGTCCTTCAATTCAAACAAGCGCCTGTCCATGATGCGGAAAGAATAAATAGAAATAGGCTTTTCATTGCGAAGCACGGCAATAGAGCTTCCCGTAGGATTAAATGCTATCTTGGTTATTTTGTGAATATCAGTTACAGGAATATCACGCAATGTGTATAACGACTTATCGGCCAAGAAAGCAGTACAGAACGTTGTATTGTCAAACGCCTCAATCGTCTTGTCAGAAGAGAAACTTCTTTTCTCTTTAACTTGTGCCATTGCTTGTCCACTGAGCAATAAAGCCGCAACAAGCGCAGCAATGCTTCGGCAATAAGCATTACCAATTTTCAATCTATTCATAAAATTATTATATTAACAATTATTTTCTCTCATATTCACGACTGCAAATATAAATATTATTCTTTATAGGATGCATCAGATTTACTCATTTTTTTTGCAAATATCTTTTTCATTTCACTGTATTACGCATGTAATATGAATTGCCTCCTATTAAGAAAACAAAACATAAAATATAAGAAAATAGCTTGATTTATGCCCTGAAAAATGCCGAATAGTCCTCTAAAATCGGGTATTCGCGACACATTTCAACCTGATAAAACAAAAAACTCGGAAACAGCCTATCTGTTCCCGAGTTTATAATTTATCACGGTTTTCCGTTATTTCTTGCTACATAATTTTCAATCCCATCTTTTCGGCTTTTTCCAACATAAAGGCACGTGCTGCCTCGTATTCATTGGGAATTATTCCATCGAGTATGGCATCTTTAATAGCACTCTTCAGTGAGCCCACTTGCTGGCAAGGCGGGAGTCCGAAAGTCTTCATTATCTCCTCGCCGCTGACAGGAGGCTGGAAATTGCGTATGCGGTCACGCTCTTCCAAGTCTTTCAGCTTGCGACGTACCAACTGAAAATTATCCAGAAAACGCTGTTTGCGTTCCAGATTCTTGGAAGTGATATCAGCCTCACACAAAGTCATCAGGTCGTCTATATCATCACCCGCCTCAAACAACAAACGACGGACAGCTGAATCAGTCACCTCTTCATCGGCAATGACGATAGGTCTCATGTGCAAACCTACCAGCTTCTGCACATATTTCATTTTCTCGTTCATAGGTAACTTCATCCGACGAAAAATACCGGGAATCATCTTCTCGCCCACAAAGTTATGATTGTGAAAGGTCCACCCCGCACGCGGTTCCCAGCGTTTGGTAACTGGTTTCGCTATATCGTGCAGCAGGGCCGCCCAACGCAACCACAGATTATCGGTATTCTTGCTGATATTGTCAAGTACCTGAAGGGTATGATAGAAATTATCCTTATGAGCCCGCCCGTTGCGTGTCTCTACTCCTTGCAAAGCTGCCAGTTCGGGAAATATCAATTCCAGCAATCCGGAACGCTCCAAATCAATGAAGCCCTTGGAAGGAATAGGAGAAAGCATGATTTTATTCAATTCGTCGGCTATGCGTTCACGCGAAATGATGTTGATACGCTCCCGGTTACGGCAAAGCGATTCAAAGGTTTCATCATCTATATAGAAGTTGAGCTGCGTGGCAAACCGTATGCAGCGCATCATACGCAAGGGGTCATCACTGAAGGTCACATCAGGGTCGAGCGGCGTACGGATGGTGCGTTCCTTCATGTCGTCCATACCACCAAAGGGGTCTACCAGTTCGCCATAGCGGCTACTGTTCAAGCACACAGCCAGGGCATTGATGGTAAAGTCGCGCCTGTTCTGATCGTCTTCCAATGTACCATCTTCCACAATGGGTTTACGCGAATCGTGTGTATATGACTCCTTACGGGCACCTACAAACTCCACTTCCGTGCCGTGATATTTGAGCTGTGCCGTACCGAAGTTCTTGAACACCGACACATGAGCGCCCTTGCCGAGTCGCTTGCCAAGCGCTTCGGCCATAGCAATGCCGCTGCCCACTACTACCACATCGATGTCTTTGGAAGGGCGCTGCAGGAATATATCGCGCACATAACCGCCCACGACATAGCATTCCAACCCCAATTCATCGGCTGTTTCCGAAATCTGCCTGAATATCTTGTCGCTGAAATGTTGCTTCAGCTCTTCCGCCGTCAGTTCTATCATAACTTTATACGTTTATATTTTTAACTTAAGTTTCTGATTTGATATTTCACTGGAAGTTAAGAAGTTATAGAAGTT
>USEY01000081.1 GCA_900553815.1 uncultured Bacteroides sp. | reverse complement strand
TCAGTTGACTTTTGACTTTGAACTTGATTAACATATCTTAAGAGACACTAGTGTCCGGACATTTTAATCCAAGACGTGTTACATAACATATAAAAGTGTATATATTACACTAAATAAAAATTCTATCTTTACGACCGCATAGGAACGACTTAATATCCAAACACTATAATACCATGAAGAATTACTGCTTACTTGCAGGAATAGCTGCCCTGATGCTGGCATCCTGCACTCAAACTCCAAAGAAACAACTTACGCTTTCGGGACTAGACCCGGCAAAGTTTCAGACAGAAGTGAACCAGGCACAAACCGCCCTCTACACATTGAAGAACAAGGCGGGCATGGAAGTCTGCATCACCAACTACGGTGGACGTATCGTCTCCATCATGGTGCCTGACAAGAATGGGCAGATGCAAGACGTCGTGCTGGGATTCGACAGCATTGCCGACTACATCAACATCCCCAGCGACTTCGGAGCTTCCATCGGGCGCTATGCCAACCGCATCAACCAAGGACGCATCGTATTGGACGGCGATACTATCCAACTGCCTCAAAACAACTTCGGACACTGCCTGCACGGCGGTCCCAAAGGTTGGCAATACCAGGTCTATGACGCCAAGCCCATTGACGACACCACCCTGCAGCTCACCCGCATTTCGCCCGACGGCGACGAAAACTTCCCGGGCAACGTGACCGCGACCGTGGTCTATAAATTGACTGAAGACAACGCCATCGACATCAAGTATACCGCCACGACCGACAAAAAGACCGTCATCAACATGACCAACCACTCGTACTTCAACCTGTCCGGCAACCCGGCACAGGCAGCTACCGACCACATTCTTTACGTCAATGCCGACAACTATACACCGGTGGACAGCACGTTCATGACCACCGGCGAAATCCTCCCGGTGAAAGACACTCCTATGGACTTCACTACTCCCAAAGCCGTGGGACAGGACATCAATAACTTCGACTTCGTCCAGCTGAAGAACGGCAACGGCTACGACCACAACTGGGTGCTGAACACACAGGGCGACCTGACTCAGGTAGCAGCCCGACTGACTTCCCCTCAGAGCGGCATCACACTGGAAGTCTATACCAACGAACCTGGCATACAGGTCTACACCGGCAACTTCCTGGACGGCAGCGTCAAGGGCAAGAAAGGCATCGTCTACAACCAGCGTGCCTCCGTTTGCCTGGAAACACAGCACTACCCCGACAGTCCCAACAAGCCCCAATGGCCTTCGGTCGTGCTGGAACCGGGACAAACTTACAACAGCGAATGTATCTTCAAGTTTAGCGTAGAAAAATAATCTTAACCCAATACTATTAAAGACATAACACTATGAATTGGAATTCACATGAATTTGTTTGGCTGGACTGGGCCGTACTCACAGTAGGTATTCTGCTGATAGCCTGGATGGTCTATCGTTCTGTACGCAAAGACAAACTGGCCATGAAAGGAGCAGACAGCCAAGACTATCTGTTCGGAAAAGGAGAACCCTGGTATGTAATAGGCGCCGCCATCTTTGCTGCCAACATCGGCTCGGAGCATTTAGTGGGTCTGGCCGGTACAGGTGCCAAAGACGGCGTAGGCATGGCTCACTGGGAAATGCAAGGCTGGATGATTCTTATATTGGGCTGGCTCTTCGTGCCTTTCTACCAGTTACTGAACAACAAAATGGGCAAAATCATTACCATGCCTGACTTCCTGAAATACCGCTACACCAAGCGCACAGGCTCCTGCCTCAGCATCATCACCCTCATTGCCTACATCCTGACCAAAGTCAGCGTCACGGCCTTTACGGGTGGCATCTTCTTCGAATACCTCTTCGGACTTCCCTTCTGGTGGGGTGCACTCGGACTGATAGCCATTACGGCCATCTTCACCGTACTGGGAGGTATGAAAGGTGTCATGACCATGTCGGCCATCCAGACTCCTATTCTTATTATAGGTTCATTTCTGGTACTCTTCCTCGGACTGGCAGCTTTGGGTCAAGGCAACATTGCCGACGGCTGGGGCAACATGATGGACTATGCCCGCTCGGCCCACGACGGATATGGTATCAACCACATGTTCCACTGGGAAGAAAGTGACCCACTGTACTCCAAGTTCCCGGGCTTTGCCGTATTCATCGGTGCTTCCATCATCGGCTTCTGGTACTGGTGCACCGACCAGCACATTGTACAGCGTGTATTGGGACAGCAAAAGGGTGAGTCGGACGATGTAGTGATGAAGCGTGCCCGCCGCGGCTCCATAGCAGCCGGCTACTTCAAGCTGTTGCCGGTATTTATGTTCCTCGTTCCCGGCATGGTGGCCGTAGCGCTAGCACAAGACCCCAACAGCGGCATCGTCATGGACCTGACCAACCAACACGACACCGACGGTGCCTTTGCCATGATGGTGAAGAACATCCTGCCCGCCGGTGCCAAAGGATTGGTGACCATCGGCTTCATCTGTGCACTGGTCACTTCACTGGCAGCCTTCTTCAACAGCTGTGCCACGCTGTTCACCGAAGACTTCTATAAGCCCATGCGCCCGGGACAAAGCGAAGCACACTACGTGTTCGTAGGTCGCGCAGCCACCGTTGTTGTCGTACTGCTCGGTCTGGCCTGGCTACCCATCATGATGAATATGGACAACCTTTACAGCTATCTGCAGGACATCCAGTCGCTGCTGGCTCCGGCCATGGTAGCCGTGTTCACCCTCGGCATCTTCTCCAAGCGCATCACGCCCAAGGCCGGCGAGTGGGGACTTATCGGCGGTTTCCTCATCGGCATGCTCCGACTAGTGACCAATGTAGTGACCAAGAGCGGTACAGCCGCCATGGACGGTGCGTTCTGGGATGCCACTGCCTGGTTCTGGCAGACCAACTGGCTCATCTTCGAAATCTGGCTGCTCGTCTTCCTGATTATCCTGATGGCCGTCGTATCATGCTTCACCACGAAACCATCTGCACAACAGATAGCCGCCATCACTTTCGACGGTAACTACAAACAGCTTATAAGAAAAAGCTGGAACAAGTGGGACGTCATAGCCTCGCTGGGCGTGGTATTACTCTGTGCCCTGTTCTATGCTTATTTCTGGTAAACGATAACCTAAAATGACTAAAAACCGAATGACAAATTATTATAGCAAAAACCCTAAATTCTACATTTCGGTAGACTGCATCATCTTCGGCTTCAGCGGAGGAGAACTAAGCCTTCTCCTGCTGAAGCGCAACTTCGAGCCGGCCCGTGGCGAATGGTCGCTGATGGGTGGTTTCGTACAGGAGAATGAAAGCGTAGATGATGCCGCCAAGCGGGTACTGGCCGAACTGACCGGACTGGACGAAGTCTACATGGAGCAAGTGGGAGCTTTTGGCAACGTACACCGCGACCCGGGCGGCCGTGTTGTTTCCATTGCCTATTACGCACTGGTCAACATCAACGAATACGACCGTGAGTTGGTGCGCCAGCATAATGCCTTCTGGATAAACATCAATGAACTGCCGCCTCTCATCTTCGACCACTCGGCCATGGTAGAAAAGGCACGTGCACTGATGCAACAAAAGGCATCTACCAAACCCATAGGCTTCAACCTGTTGCCCTCATTGTTCACCCTGTCGCAGTTGCAAAGCCTTTATGAGGCCATCTATGGCGAACCGTTGGACAAACGCAACTTCCGCAAGCGTGTAGCCGAAATGAACTACATTGAAAAGACTGACAAGATAGACAAGACCGGCTCCAAACGCGGTGCCGCCCTCTATCAGTTTAATGAAAATGCTTACAAACAGACACCTAAATTCAAGTTATAGAAGATTGAAAAACTAATACATAAACAATATGCTGGAAGAACTAAAAGAAAAAGTATACCGTGCCAACCTTGAACTGGTGAAACACGGACTCGTTATCTTTACTTGGGGAAACGTTTCAGCCATCGACCGTGAAAGCGGACTGGTGGTCATCAAACCCAGTGGCGTGAGCTATGACGAAATGAAAGCTGATGACATGGTGGTAGTTGACCTGGACGGAAAAGTAGTGGAAGGACAGTTGCGTCCTTCATCAGATACTCCGACACACGTAGTACTCTACAAAGCCTTTCCCGAGATTGGTGGCGTGGTACACACGCACTCCACGTATGCCACTGCCTGGGCCCAGGCCGGATGCGACATCCCCAACATCGGCACCACTCATGCCGATTATTTCCACGACGCCATACCCTGCACGGCCGACATGACCGAAGCCGAAGTAAAAGGGGAATACGAGAAGGAAACGGGCAATGTCATTGTGAAACGCTTTGAAGGCCTGAGTCCCGTGCACACACCGGGAGTGCTGGTGAAAAACCATGGTCCTTTCTCATGGGGTAAAGATGCGCACGACGCTGTTCACAATGCTGTAGTCATGGAACAAGTGGCCAAGATGGCTTCCATAGCCTACGCAGTCAACCCTAATCTGACCATGAATCCGCTGCTCATTGAAAAGCACTTCAGTCGCAAGCACGGTCCGCACGCTTACTACGGACAGAAATAAACAATTGAGAAATAATTATCCAACAACTAAAAATAAAAATATTATGAACACATTTGACCAATATGAAGTATGGTTCGTAACAGGAGCACAGCTTCTGTACGGAGGCGATGCAGTAATCGCAGTAGACGCTCACAGCAACGAGATGGTAAAAGGACTGAACGAGTCGGGCAAACTGCCGATGAAAGTAGTATACAAAGGTACGGCCAACTCTTCCAAAGAAGTGGAAGCCGTGTTCAAAGCTGCCAACAACGAAGATAAATGTATCGGTGTCATCACTTGGATGCACACCTTCTCGCCTGCCAAAATGTGGATTCACGGACTGCAACAGCTGAAGAAACCACTGCTCCACCTCCATACACAATATAATAAGGAGATTCCTTGGGATACCATGGATATGGACTTCATGAACCTGAACCAGAGTGCTCACGGCGACCGCGAATTCGGCCACATCTGCACCCGCATGCGTGTACGCCGCAAAGTGGTGGTAGGCTACTGGAAGGAAGAAGAGACGCAAAAGAAGATTGCCGTGTGGATGCGCGTCTGCGCCGCATGGGCTGATGCCCAAGACATGCTCATCATCCGCTTCGGCGACCAGATGAACAACGTGGCCGTGACCGACGGCGACAAGGTAGAAGCCGAACAGCGCATGGGTTACCACGTAGACTACTGTCCAGTAAGCGAACTGATGGAATATCACAAGCAGGTGAAAGATGCAGACGTCGATGCTTTGGTAGCCGAATACTTCCATCTCTATGACCATGCCACTGAACTGGAAGACAAAACAACCGAAGCCTACCAGAAAGTATGGAATTCCGCCAAAGCTGAATTGGCTCTGCGCGCCATCCTGAAAGACAAAGGCGCCAAAGGCTTTACTACCAACTTCGATGACCTGGGACAGACTGACGGCAGCCACTTCGACCAAATCCCCGGACTGGCCAGCCAACGCTTGATGGCCGAAGGCTATGGCTTCGGTGCCGAAGGCGACTGGAAGTCGGCAGCTCTCTACCGCACCGTATGGGTCATGAACCAAGGTTTGCCTACCGGCTGCTCTTTCCTGGAAGATTATACGCTGAACTTCGACGGCGAAAACAGCGCCATCCTGCAAGCCCACATGCTGGAAGTATGTCCGCTCATCGCCGCACAGAAACCACGCTTGGAAGTTCACTTCCTAGGCATCGGCATTCGCAAGAGTCAGACGGCTCGCCTTGTCTTCACGTCGAAGGTAGGTACAGGCTGCACCGCCACTGTAGTAGACCTTGGCAACCGCTTCCGCCTCATCGTTAACGACGTGGAGTGCATCGAACCGAAACCACTGCCTAAGCTGCCCGTAGCTTCCGCTCTGTGGAAACCGATGCCTAACTTCGAGGTAGGTGCCGGAGCCTGGATTCTGGCCGGTGGTACACACCACTCTTGCTTCTCATACGACCTGACGGCCGAATACTGGGCAGACTATGCAGAAATTGCAGGCATCGAAATGGTTCACATCAACAAAGACACCAACATCAGCGACTTCAAGAAAGAACTTCGCATGAACGAGGTGTACTACATGCTTAACAAAGCACTTTGCTAAAACCATAACTGAACAGTAAGGGGATGGCACACAGATGACACAGATTGGACAGACTAACACGGATTATAATCTGTGACAATCTGTATCATTTGCGTCATTTGTGGTTTGGCTCCCCTTCTTTTTTCCACCTTATATATAATACACTCATGAAATTAGACCCAAAATCGACCATAGAAGCCGGACGTGCCGTACTGGGTATAGAACTGGGTTCTACGCGCATCAAAGCAGTCCTCATCGACGAGGAAAACAAACCCATTGCACAGGGCAGTCATACCTGGGAAAACCAACTGGTAGACGGACTGTGGACCTATAGCATAGATGCCGTCTGGAACGGATTACAAGACTGCTATGCCGACCTGCGTGCCGACGTGCAACAACAATACGGAGTGGAAATTGAGAAGCTGGCAGCCATTGGCGTCAGCGCCATGATGCACGGCTACATGGCCTTCGACAAGCAACAGGAAATCCTCGTACCATTCCGCACCTGGCGCAACACCAACACGGGTCCTGCCGCAGCCAAACTGTCCGAACTCTTCGTCTTCAACATTCCCCTGCGCTGGAGCATATCACATCTCTACCAAGCTATTTTGAACGACGAATCCCATGTAGGCGACATTGACTTCCTGACCACACTGGCCGGATACGTACATTGGCAGCTGACAGGCCAACGGGTACTGGGTATCGGCGACGCGTCGGGTATGCTGCCCATCGACCCTGCAACCAAAGACTACTCGGCTGCAATGGTGACCAAGTTCGAACAACTGATAGCCTCCAAAGGGTATAGCTGGAAACTGAAAGACATACTGCCACGCGTACTGATGGCAGGCGAAGACGCCGGTTGTCTGACTGCCGACGGTGCACGCAAGTTGGATGCTTCGGGCCATCTGAAAGCCGGTATTCCCCTCTGCCCACCCGAAGGCGATGCCGGTACGGGCATGGTAGCCACCAATGCCGTGAAGCAACGCACGGGCAACGTGTCGGCCGGCACTTCTTCTTTCTCCATGATTGTACTGGAAAAAGAGTTGTCGCGCCCCTATGAGGCCATCGACATTGTGACCACTCCCGACGGAAGCCCCGTAGCTATGGTTCACTGCAACAACTGTACCTCCGACCTCAATGCCTGGGTTAACCTGTTCAAGGAATACCAGGAATTAATGGGAGTGCCTGTCGATATGAACGAAATCTACGGCAAACTTTATAACCTGGCGTTAGAGGGCGATGCCGACTGTGGCGGACTGATGGCCTACAACTACTTCTCGGGCGAACCCATTACCGGATTGGCAGAAGGGCGTCCGTTGTTTGTACGCTCTGCCACCGACAAGTTCAGTCTGGCCAACCTGATGCGTGCCCATCTCTATGCTTCGGTAGCCGTACTAAAAATTGGTAACGACATACTGTTCAACGACGAGCACATCCGTGTAGACCGCATTACGGGCCATGGCGGTTTGTTCAAGACTAAAGGTGTAGGCCAGCGCATACTGGCAGCCGCCATCAATTCACCCATCTCGGTAATGGAAACAGCCGGCGAAGGCGGAGCATGGGGCATCGCCCTGCTGGGAGCCTATCTGGTGAACAACGATAAGCAGCTGTCGCTGGCCGATTTTCTGGACAAGCAGGTATTTGCCGGTGATGCAGGAGTTGAGATAGCACCCGTGGCCGAAGACGTGGCTGGATTCAACGCCTACATTGAACACTACAAAGCTTGCCTGCCCGTTGAAGAGGCAGCCGTCAGCTGTAAAAAATAATATGAATGTCCGCAAACGTCCCAATTAGCAAAGTTTAAACAGGCTCTG
>USEY01000080.1 GCA_900553815.1 uncultured Bacteroides sp. | reverse complement strand
CATAGTGGCGGAAGCCGCTTAGCCGATATGGTGAATTCTTAACGGACTATTAATTAAAGAACTCTGCTCAAAATACAAACTAAAAAACGATGAAAGCCATCCGAACCATACAGTTGCTATGCAGCCTGTCGGTATTAGCCATATTGCAGACTGCATGCCGTGGTGAAATTCCCATCATGCATACCGAAGAAGAATGGATTACTCCATCTTATGCCGGAAGTCCTATAAAAGGACTTTTCCTGTTGAACGAAGGAAACATGGGCAGCAATAAGGCAAGCATTGACTTCTTTGACTACACTACCGGAAAATACAACCGTAACATTTATCCGTCACGCAACCCATCGATCGTCAAGGAACTGGGAGATGTGGGAAATGACATTGCCATCTATGGAAGTAAGCTGTATGCAGTCATCAATTGCTCACACTACGTAGAAGTTATGGACGTACATACAGCAGAACACATAGGCAGTATAGACATATTAAACTGCCGCAACATCATATTCAACAACGGTAAAGCTTATGTCAGCTCCTATGCCGGTCCTGTACAAATCGACCCGGATGCCCGTCCCGGAAAAGTGGTCGAAATAGACACAACCGACCTGAGCATCACCCGCGAAGTCGTCGTTGGCTATCAGCCAGAAGAAATGGTCATTACCGATGGGAAGCTGTATGTAGCCAATTCTGGCGGTTACCGCTATCCCAACTACGACCGAACCGTATCAGTAATAGAACTTCAGTCGTTTCAGGTCATCAAGTCCATTGATGTGGCCATCAATCTGCATCGTATGGAGCTGGACCGTTTCGGCCGGATATACGTCAGCTCACGCGGCGACTACTACGGAATAGGCTCTGACGTATTTGTCATTGACAGCCATACAGACCAGGTCATCGGCAGTCTGGGAGTAGCGGCCAGTGAAATGCACCTGTGCGGCGACTCCATCTATATGACCAGCGTAGAATGGAGCTATGTGACAGAAAGCAACAGTATAGGTTATGCCATCTATGACGTGGTATGGCAAAAGATTGTCTCACACAATTTCATTACCGACGGTACGGACAAAGAAATAGAAATACCCTACGGTGTAGCCGTGAACCCGGAAACAAAAGAAATCTTCGTAGCAGATGCTACCAATTACGTCACTCCGGGATACCTGTATTGTTTCAGCCCCGACGGGAAAAAGAAGTGGAAAGTGATGACCGGTGATATCCCTGCTCATTTTGCGTTTACGACCGAGCCCTTTGAATGAAAAGAACACACATATATTCATCTTAAAAACATTGTATTATGAAAAAAGATTTTTTCAGCAAGTCTCTAGGGACTATTATCTTGTCGAGTGCCCTTCTGGCAGGCAGTTTTACGTCGTGCAGCGACGACAATTCAGAACCTTATGTGCTCCAGCAGACTGATATTACTGTCAACGTACCAGAATCGGGCTTCAAAGCTGTCGTTGACCAGCTGTTCAGAATAGAAGTAAACAGCGTGTCCGACGAAGGTGTAACCTATACTTGGACTTTGGATGGAGAAACGCTGTCCAACAGCAAACAACTGGAATACATATTCCCCTATGCGGGCGAATATGAGCTGACACTGACAGCAACCCAAGGTACAAACAATTTCAGCTATACTTTCCAGGTGACTGTCAGCTTTGACGAATCCGTCACAACTCCCGAAGGTTCTCAGGCCTATATTACCAAAGTCTTGGACTTCATGCCTGCTGTCGGACAATTCACCAACACACTGCCGGCATACGAAGAAGGTGACACACAGGAAATCATGAACCAAAAGGTTCTGAATGCCATAGGCAATGGAAACAACAGCATGATTTCTTTAGGCGGTTGGGGCGGATATGTAGTTGTCGGTTTCGACCACACCATTGAAAACAAGCCTGGGTTGCGCGATTTCCGTGTACTGGGTAATGCATTCTATGCGGCATCCAACCCAAATCCCGACGCACCTGTGGGAGGCAGCTGTGAACCCGGCATCATACAAGTGGCCTATGACAAAAACAAGAACGGCGTGCCTGACGAGGACGAATGGTATGAAATAGCCGGCAGCGCGCACCACAATCCGCAAGGAGAAGCATGGTACCAAATGGCCTTGAAGAATGGCAACGACGTGAACCTTTACAAAGACTATCAGATTACCTACTATCGTCCTGCCCAAGAGCCTACCACGCCAGAAGAGAAAGAACAATACATACGCTGGAAAGACAACCAAGGCAACGAAGGATACAAGGTGAAAAACAGTTTCCACAACCAGCCCTACTTCCCGCAATGGTTTGAAGGCGACGAACTGACCTTCAAAGGCACCTGCCTTCCTCAAAACGGTATAGACGAAAGCGGACAGGGCAACTATTTCGTACTCTACAAATTCCGCTACGGCTACGCTGACAACGAAAACAACACCAAAGACGATTCTGCTATTGACATCGACTGGGCTGTCAACTCCAAGGGACAGAAAGTTAACCTGCCGGGTGTAGACTTCATCAAAATATACTGTGGCGTAAACCAGGAAAACGGTTGGCTGGGCGAATGCTCTACCGAAGTATCCGGTGTGGAAGACCTGCACGTGAAAGGCGAAGAAATATCTACCCGCGAAGAATGATTATTACAAACAGATTTCATTCTCGAAAGATGATACATTGACGATCAATATTATTTAAATTCTACAATTTATGACAAAGAAGATTTTGAGCATAGTAGCTCTATTTATTGCATTGCTATTGTCAGCATGTACAAACAATGACGAACCAAAGTATGGAGACTTAGTTTTGGAATGGGACAGTTCGCTGAATCTGACATCCACACAGATTATGATGCCTCAGGAAAGCCGCACCTATGGCTTTAAGGCTGAGAACGTTAAAAGTGTAACTTGGGAGAATGTACCTGAAGGATGGACCGTTTCCATGTCAGAAGACAATAGTTCCATATCTGTAACAGCACCTGCAGAAAGTTCAGTATCTGGAATAACCTATACTATTATCATAGTAGTAGAAGGTCTTAACGGTGAAATCAGGAAACAGGAATTACTGTTTCTGTTCGTGAACCCTAAAGCTATAGCTTATGATGACCCAAAGGGCATATTTGTTCTAAATGAAGGTAATATGACAACCGAAAATGGTTCACTAACGTATATTACACCGGATGGTTTTGTAATAGACGATGCGTATAAAGCTGTTAACGGAACAGAACTGGGGAATGTATGTCAGGATATGGCTTTTGACAATGGAAAAATCTATATTATATCTCAGAATGGTGATGAAAATCCCGTAGGAACAACGTTTGAGAATGACGGAATGCTTGTGGTTCTTGATGCCAAGACTCTCAAGAAAGAAAAATCTTTCAGCAAAAGTGAACTTTCGGTTCTTGACTGGCCTACACATATAGCAGTACTTGACGAGAGCCACGTCTACATTCGAGATAATAAAGGGGTCTATCGTTTTGATGTCAATACAAAAGAATTGAAGTTTATCGAAGGCAGCGAAGGAGCGCCCAAAAGCAAGTTTGTAGTTATGAATAAAAAAGTATATACCATTATTGATGGATATATCAGTAAGCTTCTTGAAATAACAGCAGATGAAGATATTGTAAACAAAAAAACTTTGCCATACAGCGCTCCATACAAAGAAATATATAGTATCGGCAAATCTGATGATGGGAAAATATGGTTATCGGCTTTTGGTTTTGGCAAATATTACATAGGAAAATATTCTTTGGAAGACAATACTATAGTTTCTCGTCAGATTAGCATTATGCCTAGTTCAGGAGCTTCTGGAGTTTCTTTTGTTACAAAAGGCAATGATATCTATTATGCATCAGGTACCACTATATATACTTTAAAATTTGATGAGAATCCGGAATTGGGTGATGAATCTGGACTTGAAGCCGAAACAGTATTATGCGACCTCAATTCCCTTGATAGCAATGCCAAAGAACTATACAACGGTCTTGGAATAAACCCTGCTACAGGTATGCTATATGTAAATACAATAAAAGGAGTAGGACCGTTCTATACAACAAACTCTATTTGGGAATTCAACATAAACGGTGACTGGACAACTCCCCAAAACAAATTTGATAATTATACTAACTTTCCGGCAGGATTCTTCTTTGCCAATAACAACTAAACGATATGAAAGCCCTCAATTTTTCTATCATTCTTCTATGTTGCATGTTTATTCTTTCAGCGTGCGATAAAGACATGCCCGATAACGGGGAAAATGCTAATCCTTCTGAAACCCTGGGAGGATATGCTTCACCTGGTGGTGTTATGATACTTAATCAAGGGGTGCGTTCTGAATGTAGTTCTCTTACATACATAGCCCCTGATGGAACTGTTGAAGAGAATGTATATAGTCAAGTAAATGGCACGAACTTTGGCCATAATGCACAAGACATGTATATGTACAATGGCAAGTTCTATATCTTTAGTGACAACAGTGACAAGTATAGTACTTTGGGAGATGGCTCTTTGGTTATTGCAGATGCTGTAACGATGAAAAAAGAGAAAGCTTTCAAATATGAAGACCTGAAGTTTCATAAGCCTGAAGGATCATTGGAGAAAGAAGATACACTTTATCTTTCTACACCAATGAGCAATGTAGTTGTCGTAGATGAGAAAAATGTATTTATCTCAAGTTCGAAAGCAATGTTTCGTCTTGACACTACTACCGGAAAGATGTATATAGTACATGATAGTTTTCATTTCGGGAATCAGGGTAACACTATTGAATCTGTAGCTTCTACAAGAGGTATGACTGTAATAGGTGATTATGCATATTGTGGTGGTGGTGGATTCTGGGAAACAACCAGACTATTGGAATTCTGCAAAGATAAAGACAGTGCAACAAGAAAACTGATAGATCTTGACGGTGATTTTATCAGTGGTATTTGTCGCACCGGTGAAAGAGAGATTATGCTGGCAACATGCGGACGCCAGGGTTCTACCAGAAATTACCTTTATTTTGTAGATATAGATAAATGGGAAATTGTTCAGAAAAAGACCATTCCTGTAGATATATCTGCCGAGTTCTTCAACAACTCAGGTGTTACACTGGCAGGAGACTATCTATATTTTGCAGCAGGAACTCTAAATATCAGCAGAATATCTATTAAAGACTGGAAAGTAGACAAAAACTTTATAGAAATCAACAAAGATGTACCTAGTGCAAGATACCTGAACTGTAATGTTGTTTCTGACCCTAAAACACAGTATATATATGTAGCAGTATCTGATGAATTTGGAGAAGATATTGTATCAAAAGGAAATGTACTGGTATACGACTGCAGCAAAGATACACCAGTTCTTGTACAAAATATTGAGAATAAAACCAGTTATCCGGTAGGAATATATCCTATATCCTGTTATTATAGATAGCCAATCCTTTTTAATTTTTACATCTCGAGTATAGGCCATACAACACACATTGGCGTCCAAGACAAATACGAATATTTGCTCTTGGACGCTTTTCTTTTTGTACACATAGCATAGATTTACTCCCTCAGACTTTTCCCCAAAAGCATCATTTCGCCATATATCAAAGAACCGATTGTGGAATCCTCCTTTCCTGATTGTAGAAAATATCCACAATTCCACACTTTTCTGCAAGCCTTAGTCTACAGAACCGTCCGAAGTCCTAAATATATAAATATCTAATATATAGCGTCATATACAATCAGCAGCGCAGCGGAAGATGCCGGTGGCACAATAATTGCAACTCTCCAGAGCGTAAAGCAGGCATTCTACACACAAAGAGAATAGCCGAGCAATCAGAATCCACACACCATTCTCAAAACACGACGAGAGCCAACTACTATTTAAACCTTATCCATAGGAAATCCGTCAAAAGTCGTTTTCCTCATCCCTGCGATTGGCAAACGGCTGCTATATAAGTATCATATATAAACTATTTATAACATGAAGCTATTGAGAATGAAAAAAAATGATGCACGCTACCGGTACAAGAGACTGGTAATATGTTGCTTAGGATTTATATTGGCCTTAAGCAGCCAGCTGCCGGCATCGGCAGCCATCTACGTCGTCCCTGACTCTGTGGATGTGGACGACAACATAAACGACGGCCTCGAACAGCAGATGAAAACCATCAAAGGTGTCATCAAGGACATGGCCGGCGAACCGCTGCCGGGTGCCAGCGTAGTGCAAAAAGGCACGAACAACGGCGTGATAGCCGACGCCGACGGACAGTTTACCCTGACCGTACCTGCCAACGCCACCCTGTCTATAGCCTACATGGGCTATGCCACCCGCGAAATAAAGCTGCGCAAAGGCGGAAAGACCTTCCTCAGCATCCTGCTGCGCGAAGACTCGCAACAACTGCGTGAGGTGGTGGTAACCGCGCTCGGCATCAAGAAAGACACCAAGAAGCTGGGCTATGCCGTGAGCACCATCAATGCCGACGAGATAGTGAAAGCCGGAGCGCCCAACCTGGCCTCGGCCATGTATGGCAAGGCACCGGGCATCCGCATCACCCAGACACAGGGAGGCTCGGCCGGCGCCGTATCCATCAACGTGCGCGGCCTGACCTCCATCACCGGCAACAACCAGCCCATTATCATTCTGGACGGTGTGCCCATCCGCAACGGCGGTACCGGCAAGGGTACGGACTTTGCCGAATTCGGCAACGACGGACAGATACGCTCCAACGGATTGGTGGACATCAACCCCGAAGATATTGAAAGCATCAGCGTACTGAAAGGAGCCTCGGCAACGGCCCTCTACGGTTCGGAAGCCGCCAACGGCGCTGTGGTCATCACCAGCAAGCGCGCCAAAACCGGCAAGGTCAGCGTGGACTTCACCGCACAGGTGACAGCCAACCTGCCCGCTTACCTGCCCAAAATGCAGACCGTTTACGGCCCGGGTACCTACAACACTGCCTACAGCGACTACGAGAAACAGACCGGCGGATTCTATCAACGCACCATCAACGGACAGTCGTACAAGAGCCTACGCTCCACCACACAGGCCTTCGGTCCCAAGTACGACGGCAGCCAGGTGCTCTACTGGGACGGCAAGATGCGCCCCTACCTGCCCGCCTCCGACAATCCCTGGAGCGAGCTGTTCCGCACAGGCTGGAACCAAACTTACACGCTGGCCATCTCGCAAGGCACGGAGAAAGCCAGCAACCGCTTCTCCTACACCTTCATGGACGAGATACCCAACGCACTGGTGGGCAGCTTCACCAAGCACAACTTCAAGCTGACCGGCTCGTACAAGATAGCCAAACCCCTGACGCTGGAGTACTCGCTGAACTACATCATACAGAACGTGGAAAACCGCGCACAGAACTCGCTCAGCCTCTACGGCAGCTTCAGCAACGGCTTCTCGTCGTTCCTCGACATACCGCTGCTGAAACAGACCTACGTCACCAGCCTGGGCTACCGCAACACCTTCACCGGCGGCGACGCCACCCTGACACCCGAAGAGGCCTGGGCCTACGACCCCAGCTACCTGAGCGGCGTGTCGAACATGCTCTGGAACATGTATCACCACCACAGCTACGAGACGGAGAACCGCCTCATCGGTATGGTGCGCCCCACCTGGCAAATCACCAACTGGCTGAGCCTGCGCGCCCAGTTGTCGACCGACCTGACCGACGTGAAGCAGACACTGGAATACGAAACCGAACGCCCCAACTCGCTCTACGACCCCAGCGGCAGCTTCCAGGCCATCAACCGCCGCTATGACATTGTCTACGGCGACGTGATGCTGAACTTCAGCCACAACATCGGACGCTTCGACATAGCCGCCACCCTGGGATGGACCGGACGCTATGAAAACATGAACAACCTGCGTGTGAGCACCAACGGCGGACTTTCGACCGAAAACTGGTTTGACCTGAACGCCAGCCGCTACACCGCCAGCAGCACCCTGCAACGCATGGAACTGCTGAAGACCGGCTATATGGGAACCCTGAGCCTGGGATGGGACAACTTCCTGTTCCTGGAACTGACCGGACGACAGGAACGCTCGTCCACGTTGAAGGACCAGAGTTTCTTCTACCCCTCGGCCAACCTGAGCTTCATCTTCACCGATGCCTTCCGCATGCCGCGCTGGTGGAACTACGGCAAGCTGCGCCTCTCCTACGGCGTGGTGGGTAACTCGCCCGAGGCCTACGCCGCCAACATCGTCTACGAGCAGGGTTCGGACAACGACTCCACCTGGAACTACGTGCCCACCTCGCTGGGCAACGCCAACATCAAGCCCGAGCAGAAGTATGAATACGAAATCGGTCTGGAGAGCAAGTTCTTCAACAACCGCTTCGGCTTCGACGTATCCTACTACAACAACCGCGTAAAAGACCAGATACTATCCACTCCGCAACCGTCCACATCGGGCGTGAAGTACATGCTGATGAACGTGGGCGAGGTGGCCAACCAAGGCTGGGACGTAGCCATCAGCGCCACGCCCGTGCTGACACGTAACTTCCGTTGGGACCTGACTGCCACCTACGGCGTATACAAGAACAAGGTGGTGAAACTGGCCGACGGCGTGCCCTATCTGGAAATATCCAACCTGGGTGGCAGCGGCGTCAAGATACAGGCCGTGGAAGGCCAGCCCATGGGCGACATCTACACGCAGGTGCCCCAGGTGAACGAAAACGGTGAATACCTCGTGTCGGACGACGGCCTCTACCTGAACCAGACCGAGCTGCAGAAGGTGGGCAACATCAATCCCGACGGCGTGGGCGGACTGTTCAACTCATTCTCCTACAAGGGCGTCTTCCTGGACTTCAGCATCGACTTCCGCATTGGCGGCGACGTCATCAACGAAATGAACCAGTATGCCACCGCCCTCGGACTGACACCCGAGTCCCTGAAGTACCGCGACACGGAAAGCGGCGGTCTGTCCTACTACTATCCGGGCAACAACAATGTCAGTGGCGTACCGGTACAGGTAGACCCTTCGACCACGGCAGGCCCCAACGGTGAATTCATCTATCACGACGGCGTCATCCTGCCCGGCGTAGTAGCTTCGACCGGTAAGCAAAACACGCGCATCATCCCCGCAGGCTACTACTACAACCGCACCTACAACTGGGGAACGGAGAGCGAACAGCTGACCTACATGCACTCCGTCTACGACAACAGCTACGTGAAGCTGCGCGAACTGACCATAGGCTACAACTTCCCGCAGAACCTCGCGTCCAAGCTGGGCATGAACAGCCTCAGCGTGTCGGTCTACGGTCGAAACCTGTTCTACTTCTACAAGGCGCTCAAGAACTACGACGCCGAGTCGTCGGTAGGTACCTCGTGGGCCAACCAGGCCATTGTCGGAAACTCTACCGCCGCCACCCGCAGCTTCGGATTCTCCATCAGAGCCAGCTTCTAAGCAGGCGCACCAGGCATGAAGTCCGGGATAAGGACCTGAAAGCCGGCACCTTAGACTGGATAAATCCGTAGATTAAGATACAATATAAGCCTTATAGGCATACATTATAAGCCTTATAGACATGCACTATAAGCCTTATAGACATAGTGTATAAGCCTTTTAACAATAGATAAACTGCCACCTTGAGCCGGCTAAAGTACGGAGACAGCCTCATTGAGGTGGCGACCAAGATAAAGAATAAAATATTTAAGTTTCGGATTTAATATAAATTTGGAAGTTAAGAAGTTACAGAAGTTATCA
>USEY01000079.1 GCA_900553815.1 uncultured Bacteroides sp. | reverse complement strand
CAACCCCCTGAATGCGGTAAGCTTCAACCCCCTGAATGCGGTAAGCTTCAACCCCCTGAATGCGGTAAGCTTCAACCCCCTGAATGCGGTAAGCTTCAACCCCCTGAATGCGGTAAGCTTCAACCCCCTGAATGCGGTAAGCTTCAACCCCCTGAATGCGGTAAGCTTCAACCCCATGAATGCGGTAAGCTTCAATCCCCTGAATGCGATAGGCTTCAATCCCCTGAATGCGGTAAGCTTCAATCCCCTGAATGCGATAGGCTTTAATCCCCTGAATAGCATAGACTCCTTCTGTTGGCTTTCGCCTGTTCGTTTATCTGGTATAGCAAAAAGGTATAATAGTATCGTTCTGATGTTGTGTAAATCTTTATCTTTGCAAACATGTTAATCCTAACTAATAATCAAATATGTATTGGACGAATAAACTGAAAATGCTGTGTGCGGGACTGCTGCTGGTCGGCAGCATACAGGCGCAGCAGGTGTGCGTGTCCACGCCGGGCACGTCGCTGGTACTCTCGGCTCCCGAGGGTGGAGAACTGAAGTATGTGTATTACGGCCCCAAGCTTGCACCGGCCGACCTGGAGCAGCTTCCGGCTGTGGAGAAGGCCTTGTCTGCCTATCCGGCCTATGGGCTTTATCCGGCTCAGGAGGCGGCATTGGCCGTGGAGCATGGTGACGGCAACCTGACGCTGGACCTGGCGGTGCAGCGCGTCAGCACGCAGCAGGAGGAAAAGGCTCTGCTGACGGTGGTGGAGCTGAAGGATAAGGTCTATCCCTTCTATGTCAACATCTGCTACCGGGCGTGGCAGGATGCCGACGTAATAGAGACCTGGACGGAAATCAGCCATGCGGAGAAGAAGCCCGTCGTGCTGACCCGCTTCGACTCGGGCTGTCTGCCCATCCGCAGGGGCGAGGTGTGGCTGTCGCACCTCAATGGCTCCTGGGCCAACGAGAGCCGCCTGGTGGAGGAACCCTTGCTGCCGGGCATGAAGGTGATAAAGAACAAAGACGGTACGCGCAATTCCCACACGTCGCATGCCGAGGTGATGCTGTCGCTGGACGGGCAGCCGCGCGAGAACCAGGGACGCGTGATAGGCGTGGCGCTGTGCTATGGCGGCAACTATGAATTGCGCATCGATACGCAGGACGATGACTACCACCGCCTGTTTGCGGGCATCAACCCCGATAACTCTTATTATAAACTGGCCAAGGGCGAACGCTTCCTGACACCGGCCCTGGCGCTGACCTACAGTCGCGAAGGCCTGAGCGGCAGTAGCCGTAACTTCCACCGCTGGGCACGCCTGCACAAGCTGGCACATGGCACCACGCCGCGCAAGATTCTGCTCAACAGCTGGGAAGGCGTTTACTTCGACATCAACCAAGAGGGCATGGACCAGATGATGGGCGACATAGCCTCGATGGGTGGCGAGCTGTTTGTAATGGACGACGGCTGGTTTGGCGACAAGTATCCGCGCAAGACCGACAACTCGTCGCTGGGCGACTGGGTGGTAGACAAGAATAAATTGCCCGAAGGCATCGAAGGACTGCTGGCCGATGCACGAAAGCATGGCATCAAGTTCGGTATCTGGATTGAGCCGGAGATGGCCAATACCACGAGCGAACTCTACGAGAAGCATCCTGAGTGGGTGGTGAAGGCTCCCGGACGCGACCTGGTGCTGGGACGTGGAGGAACGCAGGTGGTACTCGACCTGTCCAACCCCAAGGTGCAGGACTTCGTGTTCAAGGTGGTGGACGACCTGATGACGGCCTATCCAGAGATTGACTACATTAAGTGGGATGCCAACATGCCCATCCAGAACCATGGGTCCAACTACCTGACGATGGACAAGCAGAGCCACCTGTACATCGATTACCACAAGGGATTTGAAGCAGTGTGCCAACGTATCCGCCAGAAGTATCCCGACCTGACCATACAGGCTTGCGCCAGTGGTGGCGGCCGTGCCAACTATGGCATATTGCCTTACTTCGACGAGTTCTGGGTCAGTGACAATACCGATGCCTTGCAGCGTATCTATATGCAGTGGGGCACGTCCTACTTCTTCCCGGCCATCGCTATGGCTTCGCACATCAGTGCCGCTCCCAATCATCAGACCTTCCGCGTCATACCGCTGAAGTACCGCATCGACGTGGCCATGAGCGGCCGCCTGGGCATGGAGATACAGCCCAAGAACATGACCGAGGAGGAGAAGGCGTTGTGCAAGAAAGCTATCGAGGAGTATAAGATGATAAGGCCCGTGGTGCAGTTGGGCGACATATACCGCTTGGTTTCGCCCTATGACAAGCTGGGTGTGGCTTCGCTGATGTATGTGTCCGAGGCAAAGGAAAAGGCCGTGTTCTATTGGTGGAAGACGGAGCACTTTGTCAACCAACACCTGCCGCGTGTGACCATGGCCGGATTGCAGCCCGACAAGTCCTATCGCATCCGAGAGCTGAACCGCATAGACAATGAACCACTTGCGTTCGAAGGCAAGGTGTTCACAGGTGCTTACCTGATGGAGCAAGGATTGGAGATACCCTACAATCACCGTGTAGACTATCATAAGCAGAACGACTATTCCAGCCGTGTACTCTATCTGGAAGAGGTGAAGTGAGGACAAAGGAAAAGGGGCACGGATCCGGCCCCGCAGGCGGTCACTCTTTGGTGATTTCGCCTGCCAGGTCGGAGTCCATCAGTTGCCTGATACTTTCTATGCTGAGCCCATGGCCCAGCAGGAACATCAGCTTGGTGACGGCACACTCGGGTGTGCAGTCGTATCCGCTGATGACGCCGGCCTGCAACAGTTGCAGGCCGGTTTCATATCGGCCCATTTCTACGGCACCACTTTGGCACTGGGTGATGTTGACAATGATGATGCCGCGTTCGGTGGCTTCCTTAATGCGCTTGATGAACCACTCTTTTTGTGGGGCGTTGCCCGAACCGAATGTCTTCAGTACCACGGCCTTGAGTCCCGGAACGTGAAGTACGGAGTCTACGATGCTCTCCTGTATGCCCGGAAAGAGGGTAAGAACCACTACGTTGGTGTCAAACAGATAGTGAGGTTTCAGAGGACGCAGCGGGTCGGGTCGGCGTATGAGGTGTTCGTTGTAGCGTATGTGTATGCCCACCTTGGCCAGTGAGGGATAGTTGAAGGAGCGGAAGGCGTTGAAGTTTTCCGCGTTTATCTTGGTGGTGCGGTTGCCGCGCATCAGTTCGTTTTCGAAGAATATGCATACCTCGGGTACGACCGGTGTGCCATCTTCGCGCTTGGCTGCGGCTATCTCAATGGCAGTGATAAGGTTTTCCTTGCCGTCGGTGCGCAGGGTACCGATAGGAAGTTGCGAGCCGGTAAGTATGACAGGCTTCCCCAGATTCTCCAACATGAAGCTGAGTGCTGAGGCTGTGTAGGCCATGGTGTCGGTACCGTGGAGGATGACAAATCCGTCGAACTCGTCATAATGGCCGCTGATGATTTTTACCATCTTGGCCCAATAAGCAGGCTCCATATCTGATGAATCAATGGTAGGAGTGAACTGATAGGAAGAGATGCGGTAGTTGAACCGTTTCAGTTCGGGTACATGTTGTAGTAGTTGGTCGAAGTTGAAGTTTTCAAGCGCACCGGTTTCGGGATTCTCTATCATGCCGATGGTACCGCCGGTGTAAATCAGTAATACGGAAGGGCAATTCATTGTCATCTTTACTATATGTTGGCTTTCAAAATGCAAAGATAACACTTCTGTGGCTGAATTTGTTGAGATTACACAAATCTTTTCTTCTTCGGAGAATACAGAAGACTAAAAAAGACAGGCTGCAAGTATTGTTGTACCCTTTTTCTTTCTCCTTTATATGGAGCAATGAAGAGTGCTGTGCTTGAAGCCTGTCTTTTGTTATGTAAGGGTGTCAGCCTTCAAACGGCAGTCCGAAAACATCAGCAATAGCCTTGTAGACCACCTTTCCGTCTACGATGTTCAGTCCCAAAGCCAATGCCGGATCATCGTTGCAAGCTTGCTTCCAGCCTTTGCCGGCCAATGCAATGACATAGGGCAGGGTAGCATTGGTCAGTGCCAAAGTAGATGTGTTGGGTACTGCACCGGGTATGTTGGCCACGGCATAGTGTACTATTCCGTCTACCACGTAGGTCGGTTCGCTGTGGGTTGTTGGGTGTGAGGTTTCGAAACAACCGCCTTGGTCTATGGCAACATCGACCAGTACGGTACCCGGTTGCATCATTTTCAGCATGTCGCGACTGATGAGGTGGGGAGCTTTGTCGCCGGGGATAAGAACGGAACCGATGACCATGTCCACGTCGGGCAATTCCTTCTTTAATCTGACTTCAGAGGCATAGAGGGTTTTTACGTTCTTGGGCAAGGTTTCGCTAAGATAACGTAAACGGGCCAGGTTGATGTCGGCAATTGTAACATCAGCTCCCATGCCTGCTGCCATCTGGGCTGCATTGCTTCCTACCACACCGCCTCCCAATATAAGTACCTTGGCTGGTTTTACGCCCGGTACGCCTCCCAGCAGTACACCTTTACCGCCTTGAGGTTTCTCCAGAAAACGTGCACCTTCTTGTACGGCCATTCGTCCGGCTACTTCGCTCATGGGAATAAGCAACGGCAGGGAACGGTCAGCTTTCTCCACGGTTTCATAGGCAATACATACGGCATGGCTTTCTATCATGGCTTCGGTCAGTACCCTGTCGGCGGCAAAGTGGAAGTAGGTAAACACTACCTGGTTAGCCTTGATGAGCTTGTATTCGGGCTCAATAGGTTCTTTTACCTTGACAATCATTTCGGCTGCGGCATAAGTGTCGGCCATGGTGGGCAGAATCTGTGCGCCTACCTGAATGTACGCTTCATCGGGGAATCCACTGTTCTCGCCGGCAGTATGCTGTACGTACACTGTATGGCCCCTTTTTACCAACTCGGCAACGCCCGATGGGGTCATGCCCACTCGGTTTTCGTTGTTCTTAATTTCTTTAGGTACTCCGATAATCATAATCTTACGTTATTTTAAAGTTAGTAGATTAAACCTTGCGCAAGATACTGATTTCTCTTATTTCTTGAATATTTGTCGGTTGTGTTTAAGAACAGTGTTTTGCATTTCTTCTGTATTTTCTTTCATTCTATGCGCTTGCATCCGTTGGCCTGCATAAATTCGTTTATCAGGATTTCGTTGTTTCCTTGCAGCAGAATGTGGTGGTTGCCCAGCGGATGTTTCAGAAAATAGTCTGCCGAAGTATTCAGGCGTACTCTGACTTGTGTACGACACATGTTTATATAGTTGGTGTTTTCAGTCAGTGTTCCGGTGCTGACATAGTATTCGTCAAGACATTCACCGCCGCACTTCACAACCGTAACATCGCCGGTAGGCAGTAAACCCTGAATGGCGATACTTTGTTCGCTTTCAAAGTGGTTGCGCAGGATGAAACGGTCGGTTTGCTTCGTGCCGACGCTGCAATGCGACAGTATTATTTCATTGGTTCGTGTATTAATCATGGAAGTATTGGCCATGAAAGAACTCTGTCCGGTGAGGCTTCTGGCAGCCAGCATGGTAAATACCGATTGCAAATCGCCCTCGCAGCCAGCCACAATGCCTTCGTCGTTGAGCAACGACAGGGCCAGACAGCCGGTGGTTCCGGTTGTTTCCAGCAGTTTGTAGCAACTCAGTGTCAGTGCATTCAGTTTGTCTTCTTGGGCAATGCGATGCAAGGCGCGGTAGATACGCATGGCCTTGAGCATGTCTTCAGGTGAGGCTTCGCGGCATGCCAATGCCTGTCCGGCTAATTGGGCAGCAGCAGCACCAACTTCATCATCTGATATCTGCTGGTAATATTCTTGAAGGCGTTCAAGGTTGATGTCTGTATATTGTATGCCCCAGCGTCGCTTGGCCAATAAGTAATCTACATTGCTGGCTATGAGCCAAGGAGCCGATGTCCCTACCACGCCTATTCGCATGCCGTTCAGTGCACGCTGCGCTTTGAAGTTATTGTGCAGGACGAATATACGTTTGATAATCTGCTGCAGTTCGCCATGCAGGATTTCGTTCTTCATGCCTTTATCATGCAACCATGCCGAGATTTCCAAAGCCGATGCCAGCGAGTTTTGCATGCCGTCGGCCAGCAGAATGGAAGGGCGGGGTAGTTTTTCGAAGTATTGGGTGATAAGCCTTTCGACACCGCCGGTTGCAATGAAAAGCAGGCAGAAGTCGTCTTTGCCTATCTTGTCAAGGTCTTGGTAGCTAAGGATGTTCAGGTTAAAATATTTCTCCAACTCGTTTAAAATGGTTTGGTGCGAACTGTAGATGACGCCATGTTTATCCAGTGATGAGGCAAAAGTTATAAGGTTTATGGTCATGATTTTGTAGATTTTTAGTTAGAGTCTTAATGCACTTCAAAGATAAGATTTTCTTTCTGTTCCTGATATTTTTTTAGCATAATACATTAACTGTTTCCATATTTTTACCTGAAATGTTTTTATCAATCATGAGGTGTGCTGAAGGAAGTCGAATTGCTCTTGTTGTGTAATATTTTAAGCGTTTCCATCGTTTGAGTGTCAAATAATTCACTACATTTGCAGCTTAAATGATAAATTGATAATAAATAACCGAAACATCATGCCTAAAATATCGATTCGCGGCACGGAAATGCCCGCATCTCCTATCAGAAAACTGGCTCCCTTGGCCGAGGCTGCCAAGCAGAGGGGTGTCCATGTGTTTCATTTGAATATTGGTCAGCCCGACCTGCCTACACCGCAAGTAGCGATTGATGCCATCAGGAACATTGACCGGAAAGTATTGGAGTATAGTCCGAGTGCCGGTTATCGCAGCTATCGGGAGAAGCTGGTAGGTTATTATGATAAGTTTAATATAAAACTGACGGCCGATGACATTATCATCACGTCCGGTGGTTCGGAGGCTGTGCTGTTCTCGTTTATGGCCTGTCTTAATCCCGGTGATGAAATTATTGTGCCCGAGCCGGCGTATGCCAATTATATGGCATTTGCCATATCGGCCGGAGCCAAAATTCGTACCATCGCCACTACCATCGAAGAGGGCTTTTCGCTGCCTAAGGTGGAGAAATTCGAGGAACTGATAAATGAACGTACTCGCGCCATTCTGATTTGCAATCCGAATAATCCTACCGGATATTTGTACACCCGCCGTGAGATGAATCAAATTCGCGACCTGGTGAAGAAGTATGACCTTTTCCTGTTTTCGGATGAAGTATATCGGGAATTCATCTATACCGGTTCGCCTTACATCTCGGCATGTCATCTGGAAGGCATTGAGCAGAACGTCGTGCTGATAGATTCGGTCTCCAAGCGTTATTCTGAATGCGGCATACGTATCGGTGCCCTGATAACGAAAAATAAAGAAATACGCGATGCCGTGATGAAGTTCTGTCAGGCACGCCTTAGTCCTCCACTCATTGGGCAGATAGCAGCCGAGGCTTCGTTGGAGGCTGGTGAGGATTATTTGCGCGATACTTATGATGAGTACGTGGAACGCCGTAAATGTCTCATCGACGGGTTGAACCGCATTCCCGGTGTTTATTCGCCTATTCCCATGGGGGCTTTCTATACGGTTGCCAAGTTGCCGGTTGACGATTCTGATAAGTTTTGTGCTTGGTGTTTGTCCGACTTTGAATACAAAGGACAGACTGTCTTCATGGCTCCGGCTTCAGGATTCTATACTACGCCGGGAGCCGGGCGCAACGAGGTGCGTATTGCTTACGTGCTGAAGAAAGAAGATTTGACTCGTGCATTGTTTGTTTTGCGCAAGGCATTGGAAGCCTATCCGGGACGAACAGAATAATCTATCTGCCAGAGTTAATATGAAGAGCCTGCCTTTCTTTCTTGCCCGTCGTTTGTATGGTGCTGCCGATGCCGGCCGACAGGTGTCGCGTCCGGCAGTACTTATTGCCATGACAGGTATTGCCATAGGCTTGGCCGTGATGATAGTTTCTGTGGCTGTCATTGCAGGTTTCAAGAAGGAAGTGAGAAACAAGGTAGTCGGCTTCGGTTCACACATACAGATTACCGATAAGGATGCTGCCCGTTCCTATGAAATGCGTCCCATAGAAGTTGGCGACAGCCTGTTGCGTGAGTTGCAGAATCATAAGGGAGTGACACATGTTCAGCGCTTTTCCACCAAGCCGGGCATGATAAAGACTGCCGGCTCTTTCCTGGGTATGGTGCTCAAAGGAGTGGGGCAGGACTACGATACTGGCTTTTTTGCATCCCATTTGGTAGAGGGTGAGATTCCTTGTTTTACGGACTCGGTGGCATCCAACAAAGTAGTAATATCCCAGTCCATAGCCAATAAGCTTGAACTGAAGTTGGGCGACAAGATAGATACCTATTACATTCAGGGACAGGTGCGTGCCAGAAGGTTGTTGGTAGCAGGCATTTATCAGACGAATTTTTCCGAGTTTGACAATCTGTTTGTGTTGACCGATTTGTATCAGGTAAATCGCCTGAACGGTTGGCAGCCCGGTCAGGTAAGTGGTTTGGAATTGCAGATTGCCGATTATTCGCAGCTCGATGAGTTGACTTGGGAACTGGGAGATGAACTGGAGGGTTATATCGATAGTTACGGTGCGGAGTATTGCGTACGTGATGTGGAACAGCTCAATCCTGCTCTGTTTGCTTGGCTCGATGTGTTGGATGTAAATATCTGGGTCATTCTTTTCCTGATGCTGGGCGTAGCAGGTTTCACCATGATTTCCGGCTTGCTTATTCTTATTCTGGAGCGTACCTCGATGATAGGCATTCTCAAATCATTGGGCGCCAATAATACAACTGTTCGTCGGGTATTCTTGTGGCTGGCAGTATTCCTCATAGGCCGTGGCATGTTGTGGGGCAATCTCATTGGCTTGCTTTTGTGTGGCGTCCAGTATGCATTTGGAATATTTCATCTTGACCCGGAAACCTATTATATGGATACGGTACCGGTTTCTCTCAATGTTTGGTTGTTGCTATTATTAAATATCGGTACTTTAGTCGCTTCTGTTTTGATGTTGATTGGTCCTTCTTATCTCATTGCACGCATCCATCCGGCAAATTCCATGAGGTATGAGTGACAGAATTTGTTAAATAACAAGTGTATTGAAACACTCTCTTGTCAGTAGTCCACTGCCTGCTTGGTAGCAGTCCACTGCTTGCTCGGTAGTAGTTAACTGCTCGCTCCGTGGCAGTTAACTGCTATCATTTACACTTACGGCTACATCGGCTCACACTTACGGCTGCGTTGCCCAATGGATACGGCTGCGTGACCTGACGCAGCCGTATCTGTTTCCGTAAAGTCCCTCTTTAGCCTGCTAAAGTCCATAGTTAGCTCCCTAAAGTCCCTTTTTGGGAACCTGGAAATAGTGTCTTTCAGCATAAAACATGATACCTTTTTCAGTAGCTTGAAGCAGCACAGCACTTAAAAAATGTTTCCCAAGGAAGTTTCACGCTCTCACGACGTTAATAAGTATTTGAGAACAAACGGAATACGGTGAAACATATCTCTTATACATGATTTCACGCCAATGTTGAAAAATTCAATGTGCAAAGCTTCCCTTAGTAGAGACGTGGCGTGCCGCGTCTCAGGGTGCAGGTTTCACAGTCATTATCTGACAAACAGCTCAATAAATATTGAAAATAGGATACAATGCAAACAGGGAGACGCGGCACGCCACGTCTCTACTAAGAATACACAGCTACACCTGATTCTT
>USEY01000078.1 GCA_900553815.1 uncultured Bacteroides sp. | reverse complement strand
AGAGTTCTGCTGTCTGATACAAGAGGATAAATTGAATTGATAGAACTCACCTTAATCTTTAAACAAGATAAACAAATATGGACGATTTTAGAAAATACGCTACCAAGCATTTGGGTATGAATGGCTTGGTACTGGATGATGTGATTAAGTCACAGGCCGGTTATTTAAACCCCTATATATTGGAAGAGCGTCAGCTCAATGTTACCCAGTTGGATGTGTTTTCACGTCTGATGATGGATCGCATCATTTTCTTGGGCACACAGATTGACGATTATACGGCCAATACCTTGCAAGCGCAGCTTCTTTATCTGGATTCTGTTGATCCGGGTAAGGATATATCTATTTATATCAATTCTCCTGGTGGTTCAGTATATGCAGGATTGGGTATTTACGACACCATGCAGTTCATCAGCAGCAAGGTGGCCACTATCTGTACGGGTATGGCTGCCAGCATGGCCGCTGTGTTGTTGGTGGCAGGTGCTGAGGGCAAACGTTCGGCGCTGACTCATTCGCGTGTGATGATTCATCAACCGCTGGGTGGTGTGCAGGGACAGGCTTCTGACATTGAAATCACGGCACGTGAGATTCAGAAACTGAAAAATGAACTTTACACCATTATTGCCGACCATTCTCATACGCCTTTTGACAAAGTATGGGCAGACTCTGACCGCGATTACTGGATGACCGCTCAGGAAGCGAAAGACTATGGTATGATAGATGAGGTGTTGATTAACAAGAAGTAAAAAAAGAATGGCAGATTCAAAACGTACAAAGAACAGATGTAGTTTTTGTGGCCGTACGGAAGATGAGGTTGGCTTCCTCATTACCGGTATGAACGGTTATATTTGTGACAGTTGTGCTTCTCAAGCTTATGAAATCGTGCAAGAGGCTATGGGAGCTGACAAGAAAGGAAAGGCTACAAAGTTGAACTTGAAGGAGTTGCCCAAACCGATGGAAATTAAAAGTTTCCTCGACCAGTATGTCATTGGGCAGGACGATGCCAAGCGTTTTCTTTCCGTGTCGGTATACAATCACTATAAACGCATATTGCAGAAAGATACTGCCGATGATGTGGAGATTGAAAAGTCGAATATCATCATGGTAGGTAGCACGGGTACGGGAAAGACTCTTTTGGCTCGTACCATAGCCAAGTTGCTTCATGTTCCTTTTACCATTGTTGATGCTACTGTACTGACCGAAGCCGGTTATGTAGGCGAGGATATTGAGAGTATCCTGACCCGTTTGCTTCAGGTGGCTGACTATAATGTGCCTGAAGCCGAACAAGGCATTGTCTTTATAGATGAAATAGACAAGATTGCACGTAAGGGTGACAATCCCTCCATTACGCGTGATGTCAGCGGTGAAGGAGTGCAGCAGGGACTGTTGAAGCTGTTGGAAGGTTCCATCGTGAATGTTCCTCCCCAAGGTGGTCGCAAGCATCCCGAGCAGAAGATGATTCCTGTCAATACGAAGAACATTCTCTTTATTTGTGGCGGTGCATTTGATGGCATTGAGAAGAAAATAGCCCAACGTCTGAATACTCATGTAGTGGGCTATGGTGCCGTACGCAATACAGCTACTATCGACAAGGAGAACCTGATGCAATATATTGCTCCTCAAGATTTGAAAGCTTTCGGACTTATTCCTGAAATCATCGGTCGCTTGCCGGTACTCACATACCTGAATCCCTTGGACCGTACAGCATTGCGGGCTATCCTGACTGAGCCTAAGAATTCTATTATCAAACAGTATATCAAGCTGTTTGAGATGGATAATGTGAAGCTGTCTTTCGAGGATGATGTGTACGAATATATTGTGGACAAGGCCATTGAATATAAGTTGGGAGCGCGTGGCTTGCGTTCTATTGTAGAGACCATCATGATGGACGCCATGTTCGAGCTTCCTTCCGAATCCAAGGACACATTTGTTGTAACGCTTGATTATGCCAAGCAACAATTGGAGAAGGCCAACTTGGCAAGATTACAAAATGCTTGATAATCAGAATGTAAATGCCGCTATGCCTGAAATGTCTTTCTGTATATGAAAAATATTAGGCTGATTATGCTTGAAATTTAAGAAGTTGTTTATAACTTTGTTAGGAGTTCTTCAAAAATCAAGGACTTTGGAGAAAAGGCCCTCAGGGCTTTTTCTGTGATGTATACTTAATAAAGAGAAAGCTAACACGTAATTAAATAAACAACCTTAATGAATTATGGCAGGGAAGAATATTAATTTGACAGACCAACTGAAAAAATACTTCGGGTTTGATAATTTTAAAGGAAACCAGGAGGCTATTATTCAGAATTTGTTGGCAGGCAATGACACCTTCGTGCTGATGCCTACTGGCGGAGGAAAGTCGTTGTGCTACCAGTTGCCCTCATTGCTGATGGAAGGCACAGCCATTGTCATTTCTCCACTTATTGCATTGATGAAGAATCAAGTCGATGCGATGCGCAATTTTAGTGAAGAAGACGGGGTCGCCCATTTTATTAATTCTTCCCTTAATAAGAGTGCGATAGATCAGGTTAAGTCTGATATTATCAGCGGAAAGACCAAGCTTTTGTATGTGGCTCCCGAATCGCTGACAAAGGAAGAAAATGTTGAATTCCTGAAGACGGTGAAGATTTCCTTCTATGCTGTAGATGAAGCTCACTGTATTTCGGAGTGGGGACATGACTTCCGTCCTGAATATCGTCGCATACGTCCTATTATTAATGAAATAGGTAAGGCTCCTTTGATAGCTTTGACAGCTACGGCTACGCCCAAGGTACAGCACGACATTCAGAAGAATCTGGGCATGATTGATGCGCAGGTATTCAAATCTTCTTTTAACCGTCCCAATCTGTATTACGAGGTTCGTCCCAAGACGGCCAATATTGATAAGGACATCATCAAGTTTATCAGAAATAATCCCGAGAAGTCCGGCATTATTTATTGCTTGAGCAGAAAGAAGGTGGAAGAACTGGCCGAGATTCTTCAGGCCAATGGCATTAATGCCAGAGCCTATCATGCCGGTATGGATTCGGCTACCCGTACACAGAATCAGGATGATTTCTTGATGGAAAAGATTGACGTAATCGTTGCTACCATAGCCTTCGGTATGGGTATTGACAAACCCGATGTGCGATTTGTGATACACTATGACATTCCCAAGAGTTTGGAAGGTTATTATCAGGAGACAGGTCGTGCCGGACGCGATGGTGGTGAAGGCAAGTGCATTACATTCTATACGAATAAAGACTTGCAGAAACTGGAAAAGTTTATGCAGGGCAAACCTGTAGCAGAACAGGAAATTGGCAAGCAGCTTCTGCTTGAGACTGCTGCTTATGCCGAATCGTCCGTATGTCGTCGCAAGACGTTGTTGCACTACTTTGGTGAGGAATATACGGAAGATAATTGTGGAAATTGTGACAACTGTTTAAATCCCAAAAAACAAGTGGAGGCTCAAGAATTATTGTGTACCGTCATTGAAGCCATTCTGGCGGTGAAAGAGAATTTTAAGGCAGACTATATTATAGACGTAATACAGGGACGTGAAACTTCGGAAGTTCAGGCTCATTTGCATGAAGACCTTGAAGTGTTCGGTTCTGGTATGGGTGAAGAAGATAAGACTTGGAATGCAGTCATCAGACAAGCTTTGATAGCCGGTTATTTGACGAAGGAAGTTGAAAACTACGGAATCTTGAAGGTTACTGATGCGGGAAAGAAATTCCTGAAGCATCCGAAGTCGTTCAAGATAACCGAAGACAATGACTTTGAGGAGGTGGAAGAAGAAGCACCGGCTCGTGGTGGAGGCGCTTGCGCCGTAGACCCGGCGTTGTATTCCATGCTGAAGGACCTGCGCAAGAAGTTGTCCAAGCAGCTCGAGGTTCCTCCTTATGTCATCTTCCAAGATCCTTCACTCGAAGCCATGGCTACCATTTATCCCATTACCCTGGAAGAGTTGCAGAACATTCCGGGTGTAGGAGCAGGTAAGGCCAAGCGTTATGGTGAAGAATTCTGTAAGCTCATCAAGCGCCATTGCGAAGAGAATGAGATAGAAAGACCCGAAGACCTGCGTGTGCGCACGGTTGCCAATAAGTCGAAGATGAAAGTGGCTATCATTCAGGCTATCGACCGCAAGGTTGCTCTCGATGATATTGCCGTTTCCAAAGGCATTGAATTTGATGAGTTGCTCGATGAAATCGAAGCCATCGTTTACTCGGGTACGAAGCTTAACATTGATTACTTCCTGGACGAAATCATGGATGAAGACCACATGCTCGACATCTATGATTACTTCAAAGAATCGACTACCGACGATATAGAAGATGCGCTTGAGGAACTGGGCGATGAGTTCACTGAAGAGGAAGTACGACTGGTGCGCATCAAGTTCATTTCCGAAATGGCAAACTAAGACTATAAGCCTTTTAGCATGAGCCTGCTGAGGCTTAATTCTGAAAGGCCTGTTCATAACTTTAGGAGAGTGGCATGGCTATGGAACGAAGCAAACAACGTTCGGTCATGCCACTTTTCTTTTGTTTGTCTGCCACTTTGCCGGTTTTATCCGTAACTTTGCCGCCACTTGGCGCAGGTGTGTATGTTATTCAAGTCCTGCTGCCTGCAACACTTAGGAAATTTATCTGCGAAACTTAGATACTAAATTCAAACTGCATTTAACGATGGAAGATCCCAAGCATATTCATATCAGTGAATTCAATTATCCGTTGCCCGACGAGCGCATAGCCAAGTTTCCCTTGCCGGTTCGCGACCAGTCCAAGCTGTTGGTCTATTCCCACGGTCAGGTGTCGGAAGATGTTTTTACTTCCTTACCCAACTATCTGCCACAGGGCAGCCTGATGGTATTCAACAATACCAAGGTCATACAGGCACGGCTTCATTTCCGCAAGGAGACCGGCGCCCTCATCGAAGTATTCTGTCTGGAACCGATTGAACCGAATGATTATGCGCTCAACTTCCAGCAGACCGGACATGCGGCCTGGCTCTGCATGATAGGCAATCTGAAGAAGTGGAAAGAAGGTATCTTGCGTCGCGAAATGACCGTAAAGGGGCAACCTGTTGTCCTCACTGCCGAGCGTGGCGAATGCCGGGGCACCAGTCATTGGGTGGACTTCCGCTGGAACAATCCGGCCATTACTTTTGCCGACATACTGGAGTCTTTTGGCGAACTGCCTATTCCTCCTTACCTCAACCGCAAAACCCAGGAGAGTGACAAAGAGACTTATCAGACGGTCTACTCCAAGATAAAAGGTTCCGTAGCAGCTCCCACTGCAGGCCTGCACTTCACGCCGCGCGTGCTTGATTCACTGCGGCAGAAGGGTGTTGACCTTGCCGAACTGACCCTGCACGTGGGTGCCGGTACCTTCAAACCGGTGAAGAGTGAAGAAATCGCCGGCCATGAGATGCATACCGAGTACATTTCCGTGTCGCGCTCGCTCCTTCAGCAGCTCATCGAACATGGTGGGCAAGCCATTGCCGTAGGTACCACGTCCGTGCGTACCCTGGAAAGCCTGTATCATATTGGCGTCAGCCTGCTGGCTCATCCCGATGGCTCCGACGATGCCCTGCACGTCAGTCAGTGGCAACCTTACGAGTCACAACCCGCTGTGCCCGTCTCTTCAGTAGACGCTCTTCAGGCTGTGCTCGACTACCTGGACCGTCATGGCATGGAAGCCTTGCACACTAGCACCCAGATAATCATCGCCCCCGGCTATGATTATCACATCGTAAAAGCCATGGTGACCAATTTCCACCAGCCGCAAAGCACACTGTTGTTGCTCGTTTCCGCCTTTGTGCACGGCGACTGGCGAAAGATTTATGACTATGCTTTGGCCCACGATTTCCGTTTCCTGAGCTATGGCGACTCTTCGCTGCTCATTCCCTGAAAATTAGTGGTGAGTGATGAGTGGTGAGTAATAAGTGGTGAGTGATAAGTGATGGATGGTAAGTGATGAGTGGTAAGCCGCTCTTTTAACTTCCGAGCCCTTTTAGGGCGATAACTCCTACTAACTCCTTTTAATTCCTAATGAAAGTATTAACCATTTACCACTCATCACTCACCACTATTTAAGCCTTCTCCTGCGCCTTTGCCTCGTTCCACAGCTTATCCATTTCTTCGAGGCTCATGTCGTGCAGGTTCTTTCCCTCTTTGATGCTGTGGGCCTCCACGTAGTTGAAGCGGCGAATGAACTTCTGGTTTGTATGTTCCAGCGCGTTGTCCGGGTTGATTTTGTAGAGTCGTGCGGCATTTATCAGGCTGAAGAGCACGTCGCCAAATTCAGCTTCCGCTTTTTCTTTGTCCATCTGTGCCACTTCCTGTTGGAATTCCTGTATTTCCTCCTTCACCTTGTCCCACACCTGTTCACGTTCTTCCCAGTCGAAGCCTACGTTGCGCGCCTTGTCCTGTATGCGGTAAGCTTTGATGAGCGAGGGTAGGGCAGCAGGCACGCCGCTCAATACAGTCTTGTTGCCGCCTTTCTCCTTCAGTTTCAGTTCTTCCCAGTTCTGTACAACCTGTCCGGCTGTTTCTGCCTTTACGTCGCCAAACACGTGCGGGTGGCGGAAGATAAGCTTTTCGCACAGCCGGTCGCACACGTCTTTGATGTCGAAGTCACCGGTTTCCGAGCCAATCTTAGCATAGAAAGCCACGTGCAGTAGCACGTCGCCCAGCTCCTTGCAGATGTCATCTTTATCGTTGCGCATTAGGGCGTCACACAGTTCATACGTTTCTTCTATTGTGTTGGGACGCAGACTCTCATTCGTCTGTTTGCGGTCCCAAGGGCATTTCTCGCGCAGTTCGTCGAGTATGTCAAGGAAGCGTCCGAAGGCTTCCATCTGTTCCTGGCGTGTATGTTTCATTGTTGTTCTGTTAGTTTGTTTTTCTTGTGTGCAAAAATAGTGAAAGGCGAGAGCAGAGGCAAGCGAAAACGCAGTTTTCAAGGTTGACTATGCCGAGCCGCATCCTTTTTCAGTAGAGACGTGGCGTGCAGCGTCTCCCTGTCCGCAGTGTATTTCTCTCCTTGGCAGTCATACCTTGTTCTATACCTCTCTTGTCTCCTTTCTTTCACCATATTCGTTTATTTATCAGCTGATTATGTCGATTCTTGGGAGGAAGATGCGGCACGCCATGTCTCTACTAAGATCCCGCATCAAGTGCGGGATGACCGTCCGGCTGGAAGTGTAATGATGGATGTGTAAGGGCGGAATATGCTTTACGGAAGGAGGGGAGTCCGCTGGGTGAAGTTTCACGATTTCAGACTGATAATGAATGGTTTGTGGTGAAGGATAGGGATGAAGGTGCGTGTGGTCGGCTATGTAATGTTAGTAGAGACGTGGCGTGCCGCGTCTCCCCGTTCGCAGGCCATTCCCCTCTTTGCAGTCATACCTTGTTCTAGACTCTCTTGTCTCCTTCCTTTCACTGTATTCGTTTATTTATCAG
The DNA here is from genome assembly GCA_900553815.1 of uncultured Bacteroides sp. Taxonomy (GTDB): domain Bacteria; phylum Bacteroidota; class Bacteroidia; order Bacteroidales; family Bacteroidaceae; genus Bacteroides. The sequence goes on along the minus strand of USEY01000078.1, from coordinate 3,659 downwards.
CTGCTTATGTTGCTTCTTGGGAGGGAGATGCGGCACGCCACGTCTCTACTAAGATCCCGCATCAGGTGCGGGAGGAACAGTCGGGTGGAAATACAACACACATGAAGGATTGGAAAACGGGCTGTGAATGTAAGCTGATGTGAATCTTTCACCATATATGCTTATAAAGCAGCGGTTTAAAAGAACGGTGAAGGCGTGAAACTTCATTCGGAGAATAGGCTAATACGGGTGTTGACAGTTAGTTCTCACCTGACTATACAATAAGAATGGAGGTGTAAAGAGGGATTTGGGATGGCTAACTATGGACTTTAGCAGGCTAAAGAGGGACTTGGCGAAAACAGATACGGCAGTGAGAGTTGATGCAGCCGTATGTGTAAGCCGATGCAGCCGCAAGTGTGAGCCGACGCAGCCGTAAATGTGGATGGTAGGAGTTAACTGCTACCGCGCTAAGTCTTAACTGCTATCGCGCGGGTAGTCCACTGCTATCATGCTGGCAGTAGACTACTTCTTCGTTGGCAGTCCACTGCTTTTGTATGAGGAATGTATGTGCCGTAATTCATGTGTCGTACATGAATTTATTACTTCAGATACGCATTGTCATTATATTTTCTTATTTTTGTAGGCAAAATTCTTGTATTTTCTTTCATAATGAAGTTGTTTCTTGGCTCATATATCATTCTTGTCGGGATGGTTGTTTTTACCTTGCTTTCGTGCAATCGTCCTGTGCAGGATTCGTCAGCTCCCTTGTTGCCCGAATTGCAACAAGCCGAAGCCATCATGTACGCATCGCCCGACAGTGCGCTCCGCCTGCTTCAATCCATGCCTGTTCCCCAGCCTTCTGACCGGCTACAGTATGCCACGTGGGCTTTGTTTACCACGCAGGCACGCTACAAACTCTATATGCAGCAGTCGGATTCTCTGATAAACATAGCTTACGAGTATTTCATGAAGCAGGGGGATGCGCAGCGCAGGGCATTGGCCTTGTATTACAAAGGAATCATCTGCAAGGAGCAACAGCAAATAGAGGAGGCGCAGAAGTATTTCCTTCTGTCGGCGGAAGAAATGGAGAAAACGACCGACTACCGGTTGGGCTATTTGATTTATATTGAAATAGCCGATACGTATGGTCGCAAGGATTTAAATGAATATGCGTTGAAAGCGGCACAAAAAGCTTGTGAATATGCCCGGAAAAGTAATAATAGAGGTTATATACGTGCCGGACTGGTTTATCAGGCAAGGATATATTATAGTTTGGGTAAACCGAGCGAGTCCATTAATTATTATAAGAGCGCTATATCTTTTACGGGAGAGACTGAGCATTTGAATGCAATAAACAGTGAAATGGCTTTTGTTTATAATCAAGTGGAGAAGTACGATTCTGCACTTTATTATATGCGTAAAGCAATAGAGCAAAATCAGAAATATGGAATAAAAGAAGGAGCTGCCAGGTATTTGGTATGTGGTGAGATTTATTTCAATACCGGAAAAATAGATTCTGCTATTTACTATTTTCAGCAGGCATTGACTGACAGCAATATTAGTATTTCACAAATTACGGGTGTGCATCAGCAACTTTATTTTCTCTACAAACAGAAGAACGACTACCGTTTAGCAGCCGAACATTGTTTTGAAATGTCCTGGTATCTTGACTCTCTGCATCGTGCGGACAAGAGTCGTGCCCTGATAGAAATCCAGGAAAAATACAACCAGCAGAAACTGATAAACGAGAAGAACGCCCTGACGATGAAAAAGGATGCCGTGGTGCGTAACGCCCTGATAGGCCTGGCTGCGGCCTTGCTGCTGATAGCCGTCCTCGTCTATGCCTATCAGAAGAAACTGCTGCGCAAGGAGCGGCGCATACAGGAGGCGGAAGAGGAAATCCGCTCCAAGTCCATCCGCATCCAGGAAAACGAACAGACCATCAGCCTGAACCGTAAGCGCATGCAGGAGTTGGAGGAGCAGATGGTAGCCGACAAGGGGATGCAGGAAGAACTGGAAGAGCAGCGTAAGGCTTTGGCTGAAATCGGCCGGCAGAACGAACGGCTGGAGGAGGAGAACCGCCACTTGCAGCGTGATATTGACGGCATGTCTGCTACGCTGAAGGCGAAGTCCGTTGAACTGGCTCAGTTGGATGCCCTCTCCAAGGAAAACCTTCGTCTGCACGACCGTGAATGGTACCTGTCGAGCCTTCTGCTGGAGAACGATGAGACCCTTCGCAGTCTGAAGCAATCGCCCCGCTACATCCGTGACGAGGAGTGGGCGGGCATTAAGCGGAGCATCGACCGGCTGTTCGACCACTTTACCCGTCGGTTGGCCACGGCTATCCCCTCGCTGACGGAAAACGAACTTCAGCTGTGCTGCCTCATCAAGCTTCATTTCTCCAATCCTGCCATCGCCTCCATGCTGGCCATCGAGTCGGCTTCCGTTTCCAAACGCAAGTTCCGTTTGAAGGAGCGCATCATCCAGCAGACAGGGTTCTGGAGCAGTGGAACTACCTTGGAGCTTTGGTTGTGGAACTTCTAAACACCCGAAAAAGAAGAAGATATGAGAATCGTACGTACCATAGTCCTTGTGACAGTTGCCGTTTTCGCTTTGCTTTCGTGCAACCATCCTGCTGAACCTTCTGCCGTTTCCCTGTTGCCCGAACTGCAACAGGCTGAAGCCATCATGTACGCATCGCCCGACAGTGCGCTCCGTCTGCTTCAATCCATGCCTGTTCCTCAGCCTTCTGACCGGCTACAATATGCCACATGGGCTTTGTTTACCACGCAGGCACGCTACAAACTCTATATGCAACAGTCGGATTCCCTGATAAACATTGCCTGTGACTATTTCTTGAAACAGGGGGATGCGCAGCGCAGGGCTTTGGCTTTGTATTGCAAAGGGGCTATCTGCAAGGAACAGCAACAAATAGAGGAGGCACACACGTATTTCCTTCAGGCGGCGGAGGAGGTGGAGAAGACAACCGATAATCAGTTGGGTTATCTGATTTATGGCGGATTAGCGGATACGTATGCTTATCAAGATTTAAGTGAGTATGCATTGAAAGCGGCTGAACAATCTTATCTATATGCAGACAGGGAAGGAGATTCTCGGTATATTGCTTCTGCCTTGATAGTGTTAGCCAGAATCAATAGCACATCAAGTAATTTCACAAATGCCGCAGAATTGTATAAGAAAGCTATTGTAATGGCAAATGGTAATAAGCGTTATCAGGTAGCTAATGGAGCAACAACTGAACTTATCGGCATTTATTGTTTGTTAGGGGAACTCGATTCTGTAAGATATTATACAAAACAGTTTTTGAGCTTGCAGGAAGAACACAATCTTTGTGCCAATAGTGCACAATATTCTGTATTAGGAGAAGCTTATCGATTGATGAATAAAACAGATTCTGCTTATTTTTATTTGAAAAGAGCCATAGAAACTTCATCCGGTAATATGTATATTCAAAGAGGAATATATAGGCGATTACTTGATTTGTCACAGGAGAAAAACGATTATAAGAATGCTACGATATATGGGAATAAACTTATTGAATGTCAGGATTCCATCTATCTATTAGACAAATCGAAAGAAATTGTTGAAATCCAGGAAAAATACGACCAGCAGAAACTGATAAACGAGAAGAACGCCCTGACGATGAAAAAGGATGCCGT
>USEY01000077.1 GCA_900553815.1 uncultured Bacteroides sp. | reverse complement strand
CGTACGATGCCAGCTTGTTTTCGGCTGAAGTGATGTTGGTCAGGTCGAAGCTTTCGGTGAAGTATGGTCGCAGTTCCTTTGGCAACAGCATGCGGCAGAAAGTAGACTTGCCCATACCCTGCACGGTGCTGACCAACAGGGGAGCGACGCTGTTGGCACGTTGTCCCTGTTCGTTATTGTTCATCCATTGAGCAGTGACGCCCAGCATCCAGCGGTGGAAAGAACGTACCCACAGGTTGTTGTCAGATACACGTTTGGCCAGTTCCTTTACACGGTCCTTGCCGTCCCAACGGGGCAGGTGTTCGAAGTAGTCGGTAAAAGGATGGTAGGCTGGAGCGTGCTCCGAGTCTATGTAACGCTTAATGTCAATGTCCCAGCAGTCCACTCCTTCCTCCATGGCGGCCAGCGAGATGGTGTGCAGCAGGCGGTCGTCCACAGGGCGGTAGGTCAGATGGTGGGTATCTTGGTCGGGGTTTTCCGTATTGAGCACAGCACATTCCGCCCGGTCTGTCAGCCGATTGTAACGGAAAGCATAGTGCAGTTGCAGGAAGTTAAGCAGGCGACGCATGGTCAATTGCTGGCGAGTCGGTTTCACTGTTTCTTTCACAGTAACCTCTTCTTGTACAACCGGTTCTGTTTTAGTCTTTTCTTCTTTTATCGGCGTTTCTGCCCATTCTACGACCTCGCTCTTGCCGTTCAGCCAGAACTGGAATTCCTTGTTCTTCTTTATACTATCGGCATTAACCTGCATGGCCGTGTCCCAAGTCAGGCATATATCCAGCTTGTTTCGTCCCATGACGACACAGGCCTCGCCGTCGGGCAGCATGGCGCAGATGCGTTGCAGGTTGGATAGCAGGTACTCGCAGTTGTTGGGTGCGGATTCTGTTGTAACAGGCTCGGCAGGCTTCTTGGAAGTGCCGGAAAGGAGGTGGAGGAAGTGATGGAAGAGATTCATGATTTACAGCGGTTAGTGACGTTAATCAGCGGTCAGCGGTTAACGGTCAGTGATTAGTAATTGGTGAACTATCGTCAAACTTATTAACTCAAAAACTTAAAAACTCAGGAACTTAAAAATTAGTATTCTTGTTCCTTGTTGACTTGTCAACTCGTCAACTTCTCTATCACAAATATACAAAATCTGGCGGCCTTTGTCAAGTGTTTCGGGCGGTTTTCTAGGGGGTGAAAGAAGAAAATTATCAGCTACAAGGGGAGAAAAAGTTGTGCGGGTGAAGTTTCACAACTAAACGTTGGGAATGAGCGGGTTGCGGTGAAAGATGGGGGGGGATGAATAATCAGTTGTAGCTGTGTATTCTTAGTAGAGACGTGGCGTGCCGCGTCTCCCCCATTCGCCATGTAATCTTATACATTCTATTACACTGTTTATCAGACAAATACCGTAAAACCTGTATCCTGAGACGCGCACGCCACGTCTCTACCAAAGCTGAGCTGTCTTTCTTGTAGATAGTTATTGTTTGTATGAAGGATGGACGTGTGAATGCAATCTGGCGTGAAGCTTTCACCGTATACGCTTATAGAAGAAGGATTTTAAAGCGAAAGTGAAAGCGTGAAACTTCAAGCGGAACTCTTAAGACCTACCGTGGGAAATCTTAAAAATTAGAAAAACAGGTCTTAAGAGCTACCGAGCCAACTCAACACATAGTGAAGTGAAGGATATAAAGAGGGACTTTAGCGTACTAACCAGGGACTTTAGCAGGCTAAAGAGGGACTTTACGGAAACAGATACGGCTGGGTCAGGTCACGCAGCCGTATCCATCGGGCAACGCAGCCGTATGTGTGAATGATAGCAGTTAACTGTTACCGAGTAAGCAGTGGACTACTATCGCGCAGGCAGTGGACTACTACCGAACGGGCAGTGGACTGCTAATAAGAGAGTGGTTCACTGCCAGTACCGGAAGATACATGAGGTCTTGCCGGTTGCGACAAATAGCGGCGTGCCTCTGCCCTTGCCCGCAAGGTAAAGGTATTCTCCACCTTCACCCGATGGGTACATACACGCCTTGCCCAAGCAATGGCCGCCGTGCTGTCGGCCTGCACAAGCGACAGTTTCCAAAGCTTATATACGGGGGTCAAACGGGTGGGTATCATGTGGGAAGCCGTGCGGTAGCAACACTCCGCCTCCGCATACCGCCCCCGTTGCAAATGCAGGTCGCCATAGTGGCAGAACAGTTCGCAGGAAGGCGGAAGCAGAGCGCCGAGCGATGAATCGTCTACTGCCAACCCGCACAGGCGGACATAGTGGGCGTAGTAATCGGCAAACGATGGATTGGGCAACAGGCGTTCCACTACCGCCCTGTCCATGCCGCCCACCCCGTGCAACGCCTGTGTCTGCCTCGATGCGTCGGCATAGAACAGCCCCAATCGGCCTGCCGCCACACAACCCAGCAGGCAGGCCACACCCAAAAACCGGCGCACGGAACGCCGTAGGGGCAGGACCACGCAGACGCGCCCCCTGCCCAGCCCTGCCAACAGCGGAAACAGAACAGCCAACGGCAATACATCCAACGGATAGGAAAACAACGAAAAGACCAGCAGGGCTACCAGTGCCGCCCCGGCACTACGCCCGTCGGCATGACGGGGACGATGGAGCAACAGTGCCGCCACCGGAAGCAGCACCAGCAGCATGCCCACCAACCCCAGCGCAACACCGGCATAGAGCCATTCGTTGTAGGCCATGCCGACATTGTCGGCCACAAGGGCAAAAGGCGAATCGGGATGGCGGGCGAAATAATCCGCCTGATAGAACATGTACTGACGGGCGAACGCATCCGTGCCATGCCCCCAAAGCGGAGCATCGGCCAGCATATCCAACGACACACGGCCTATCAGCAGACGGGCATCGGCCGACAAAGGGCGATAACGGTACACCAGCCAGGCAACCGCCAGCAACACCGGCACCGCACAGGCAAGCAACCACCCCTTCCGCCGTCCGAGCCTGCCACCCGCAGTGCCAAGCACAGCAAAAGCCACTCCCGACAGGCAAGCCAGCCAGGCGGCACGCGAGTCGGCCAGCCATAAACCAGCCAACAGCATTGCGCCAAGCACACCGGCCACCACCGGCCGTACAGACCGAAAACGGTTGCGCCAACCACCGACAACCTGCGCCAACACCGCCGCAGCAGCCACGGCCATGAATCCGCCCACCTGCCCGGGATTGCCGAACGTGCCGGAAACATCGAACAGGGGATGTCTGCTTGCCACCCATCCTGCCTGCTGCGCCATCACCACCCCGGCCTGTACCGCCGCACTCAGCACCAGTCCCCACAGTACCGTCCTCACACTGCCGCAACAACGTGCCGCCGCGTAGATGCCCGCCCACAACGCCACCTGCAACCAGGCAAGCGCATCCACCGTTCCGCCAGCCAGCCGAACCAGGTAGTATAGGCCGAACACGCCAGCCGCCGTGTCGGCAACCGAAATCTTCACCCTCTCCGTAGAGGACAGACAGAGAAACAAGGCAAGCCACACTCCCACCAGCACCAATACCGGGAAAAGCCCCATGTCTTCCTTGAACACACCCGTAAAGCACAACGGCGAGAAAGGCAGCACCAGCAGGCTGACGGCGAGAAGCCACGAAGCAGACTGACGAAACAAAGACATGCTATAACGATGTTTAGTATTAAGAAGCCTGTTTAGAAATTCATATCAGTAGGCAAATAAGTAGTCACCTTTCCTGTGGTAGTAAAACCGGGAGTAAGATTCTTGAGTTTCAGCTTGGTTGGGGTCAGTTCCAAAATCTCTGAAATAAAAACATAAATGCCATTTGTCCTTATTATGTATCGCCCATTAGTGCTCTTACCTACCTTATTTTTATCAAATACACTATCTGGTGAAAAACTTAAATAATAATCATCAGGATCATGTTCTATCTCATTATCTATATCACTAACAAATATTTCTTGGCTTGCTGTATATTTGATATAACAACGGTCTTCTTCCGAAACAAAATTCTGAGGTTCCCAGTTCGTACTCATCAACAATTCCTGCGTAGTTTGTGCAAAAATAGGAACTGAACAAACGCTTAAAAAGAATAACAACAATGACTTTTTCATATCACAACTTTTAGTTATCAATTTGCGGGCAACTACATATCACCATCCGGTCATCCCGCACTCGATGCGGGAACTAATAATCTTCATCAGAACAATAGCAAGTTCCCGGCTCAGGGCCGGGATAACTCTAAAAAAGACTGCATTCCTCCACACTAATGGGAAATAATCAATATCTTCGTGTACTCATAAGTTCCAGTCTTGCCTGACGCATCTTTACCAATAACCGCCAACCGCAGTTCGGCTTCCACGGCATTGTCACCATTTATAAAGCGAAAAGGCCAATGTAAGGTCATACTTCCATGAGCGACCAATATTTTTACTAATGGCCACTTACCATTTTCTGAGTCCCAAAAAGATACAATATTGTAATCTATTTTCCCTTTTTTATCTTTGGTTGACAGATAAATATAACTTCCACTAAACATGTTGTAATGTGATTGATTTATTATATAAATAGTATCATTTGTCATATTACGAAGATTCAAACGAAATTCACGAGCGGATTGGTCGCACTGAAAGTCAAACTCAACAACTTGACCAAAAGTGAAATGAGTGGTGCAACATAAAAGCACCAAGATACAGAAATACTTCATATTCATCGTTATTTACTTTCCACATCATCCACACCTACACTACTTCACAAACAACCGCTCCATCGTCTTGAAATACTTTCTGGAAGTATTCTTTGTATTGCCACCCGACTGTTTGTAATAATTGTTCAGGCTCCTGTAGTAGGCATTGTAGTCGAAGCGGGTACGGGCATCGAAAGGATACCTGTGCCCACGGCCGCTGCCATCCGTATAGCCGGAGTAGATGCCGTTGGGGTTGGCACGCAGGGCAAAGTAATACTTCCCATAGATTTCGTAGAGCGACTCGTTATTGCGCATACGTTTCTTTCGGACCACGGGCGGGCTGACAGACTGGCGGAACGACATGAAGGTGCGCACAGCCACGGTGTCCTGCATGCCCGGCAGCCAACGGATACCGGCCAGGTTGACCGCCAACAAGCTGTCCAGTTCGGCATTGCCCGATGCGGTCAGCTGTACATGCGCCACGCTGCCGTCAGGCTCTATAATGAACGAGCCGCCTACCTTTGTCTTTTTCTTCACGCTTACATCACGAAACAGTTCACGCCTGAAGCTGGTCTCGCCGGCATAGCAAGGCTTGGTTTCAGGATTGAGCAGGATGGTCGTCCGGTCATCGGGCACGGTCTTTGTGTTGCAGAACACCTCGTCCACATACTCCCTGAAGGGCTGCTTACGCCCCTTCCCGTCGATGGAAACAATGAGGCAGTCGCTCACCACCACCGGAATGCAGCGGTTGCCCTCCACCATGGCGGGCAAGTCCCAACGGGGCACACGTTTCAGCACCTTTACAATCGCTGCCTCCAGTTCTCGGTTCTTGCCGCCCGATACCTTGACATCCTGCACTTCACCGGTGACCGACACCGTGTATTCCACCGTCAGCGTGTCGGTATATGCCTGCTTCAACGACTTGGGCACCTTCAGTTTCTTGTAAATCCATTGCAGGAAGGCTGTCCGTCCGCCAAAGGGGGACTTGAACACGGGAGGCATGTGCAGGCCTATCTGCTCCATACCGCCCTGCCGCTCCTTGGGAATGTATTCGTAAAAGTCCACCAGCATGAACTTGTGGATGTCCTCGGGCTGCACACCAGCATATCCGCAACGGGGCGCACGTGCTACCACCTCGCGAATGGCTTTCTCAAACGACGGATGCAAGGCATTCAAATCACCTACAATAAAAAGCTTGCCATCCCACGATGTGCTCAGCATCAGGCTCTCCACACCGGCCTTGCCATAGCTGTAGGCCTCCTCCGGGAACCGGATGTGTTCCAATATCCAGTCGGGCATATCGTCAAGGGTCAGGGATGAAAGAGTATCGCTCCCCACATCGGCACGAGCAATGCTGTTGCCGCAAAGGAACAAACAAGAAAAGAAGAAGAAAAAGAATGTTTTCATGGTATATCTATATTTACATTCATTACGTATTACTGCTATCAATTATCCCGTCTAAAAACATATCAGAGCAACAGTAGGTTCCCGGCTCAAGGCCGGGATGACTGAGTGTAACCAGCAAGGCCGCCTAATACTCCTTTAACTTGAAAAGCTTGACCGGATAGACTTTTAAGCGTGAAGATGTAGACTCTGTCCTGTCCACAAAATAAATTTCATCGTAAGACAGGATGGTCTGATACTTGGCTTCCGCATCCGCCTTGCCAGAGACTTTGTCCCAGTCTATCTCCACTCCTTGCTTCAAATCTGTTATCGAAAGGAAGAAATAAGGTTTGTTCGGCTTACTTTTTTCATTCTTATAAATAAAACGATAAAAATAGCCCTCATCATAATTACCATCAGCACGGTCGAACAAAGTAAATAAATGTATTGTATCGCGCACTGAGGCATTGCGTTCGAACTCAGAATTCCATACCCCCTTGGTTTCCACCTTTGAGGAAGTAAAGATAACATATACTTTGGACTGAGCATGAATCCCCAATACAATACTCCAAATAAACAAAATAAAAAATGACAATCTTCTCATATATAGCTATGATTCAACTTTGGTCATCCCGCACTTGATACGGGAACTAATAATATTCATCAGAGCAATAATAAGTTCCCGGATTAAGACCGGGATAACTGAGTGTAATCGACAAAACCGACTAATACTTCTTCAGTTCCAAAAGCTTGACCGGATAGACTTTTAAGCGTGAAGATGTAGACTCTGTCCTGTCTACAAAATAAATTTCATCGTAAGATAGGATGGTCTGATACTTGGCTTCCGCATCCGCCTTGCCACTTACTTTGTCCCAGTCTATCAATGGCACGTTGCTCAATGAAGAGGGAGACAAATAGAAAGAAGGAGTATCAGGCATATCGGTTAGGTTTTCATAAACAAAACGATAAAAATAACTTTTATCGTGATCCCCACCGGCCCTATCATACAATGTAAACAAATAAGGGGTGTCACGGTCTATATTCCTATGGCTCAATTCATAAATCCTAACGCCAGAAGTACTATTTTTAACGGAGGTAAAGATAACATATACTTTGGACTGAGCATGAATCCCCAATACAAAACTCCATAAAAACACAATCAAAAATGACAATCTTCTCATATATAGCTATGATTCAACATTTCAACTTTGGTCATCCCGCACTTGATGCGGGAACTAATAATATTCATCAGATCGACAGCAAGTTCCCGGCTCAAGGCCGGGATGACTCTAAAAAGACTGCATTCCTCCACGCTAATGAGAGATAATCAATTCTTTCTTATAATTTAGCGTATTATATCCACCATGCCCATCTTTAGCAAAAACTGTCATATACAGTTTTGCTTTTACTGCATTATCACCATCAATAAGACGAAAAGGCCAACGCAAAGTCATGCTTCCATACGCTTTTAGTGGTTTAAGAGGAGGCCATTTACCATTCTCTACATCCCAAAAAGATACAGTACTATATGCTATTTTCCCTTTGTTATCCTTCACTGACAAACGAATATAACTTCCACTAAACATATTATAACGCGATTGATTCATTATATAAATGGTGTCGCCGGTTACATTCCGAATATTCAAACGGAATTCACGGGCAGACTGGTCGCACTGAAAGTCAAACTCAACAATCTGACTAAAAGCGAAATGAGTGGTGCAACTTAAAAACAGGCAGATACAGAAATATTTCATACCATCCTAAACCGCTATCAACCACAGATTACTCGGATTATCACAGAAAACATATCCGGATTATTAAACCTAAAATAAATTTCTGTGACCATCCGTGTAAGCTGTGGTGAGTGATAACATAGACTCAAAAATTCATATCAGTAGGCAAATAAGTAGTCACCTTTCCGGTTGTAGTAAAGCCGGGAGTAAGATTCTTGAGTTTCAGCTTGGTTGGGGTCAGTTCCAAAATCTCTGAAATAAAAACATAAATGCCATTTGTCCTTATTATGTATCGCCCATTAGTGCTCTTACCTACCTTATTTTTATCAAATACACTATCTGGTGAAAAACTTAAATAATAATCATCAGGATCATGTTCTATCTCATTATCTATATCACTAACAAATATTTCTTGGCTTGCTGTATATTTGATATAACAACGGTCTTCTTCCGATACAAAATTCTGAGGTTCCCAGTTCGTACTCATCAACAGCTTCTGCGTAGTTTGTGCAAAAATAGGAACTGAACAAGCGCTTAAAAAGAATAACAACAATAACTTTTTCATATCACGACTTTTAGTTATCAATTTGTGGAATGACTCTAAAAAAGCTGTATTCCTCCACGCTAACGAGAGATAATTATAACTCATACGACATTTGAGTAATGGTTCATAATTAATTTATATCATCCGAGGTATCTGTCATGTTGAGCGCAGCGAAACATCTTTGTGATTTATACGAGACCCTTCACTGCGTTCAGGGTGACAGACGATATGATACAGAAACTTCCCAATTCCACTAAAACATACATCCAAACAGAGAGGACAACATAGAGACTCAGAAATTCATATCAGTAGGCAAATAAGTAGTTACCTTTCCTGTGGTAGTAAAACCGGGAGTAAGATTCTTGAGTTTCAACTTGGTTGGGGTCAATTCCAAAATCTCTGAGATAAAGACGTAGCCTGCCCCTTTCCTAATTATATAATTTCCGGTCGTATTCTTGCCAACTTTACTAACATCAAATACATTATCAGGAGAAAAACTCAAATAATAACTATTATACATATAATCAATTTGATTATCTACACTCTCAGCATAAACAAACTGAGTAGTTGTGAATTTAACATATCCACACTCCCCTTCATCAAAGAAACCTTGAGGTTCCCAGTTCGTACTCATCAACAGTTCCTGCGTAGTTTGCGCGAAAATAGGAGCTGAACAAACGCTTAAAAAGAATAACAACAATAACTTTTTCATAACCTTACTTACTTTTTTTAATTTCAAAATCATATCTCGAGGCATTTTTTTCTTCCAGATAATCCGGTGTACACTCGTATTCATTCTTTCCATCATTTGGGTCTATATAGATATAGTTTCCTTCTTTGGTATAGCCTACTACCAATATGTTATGCCCTATTATCCCATCTTCCGTTTCCACGAAAACATTGGTCATCACTACATTTCCCCTGTCTATAGCTCCTTTGTAATCGTATATCGGATCTCCACCGTATTGGGCACGAACAAAATCAGAACCTAAAAGTTCCACCAAACCCGGTGCTATTGCATTAGCGGGAACACCATCCATCTTTACACTATACTTTTCACCACTCTTAGATAATTCATTCTTAAAATACTCCAACACCTCTTTCAACGTATTCGCACTACCTCTATCTTTAAGCAGGTATCCAATAATAGTAGGTACACAAGTATTACCCCTCTGAGCCTTTCTTTTCATTGTCATCAACCCTTCCTGAGAGACCTTGTCACCAGCTTTAGATTCATACTTTTTTACTTCTTTATCATCTCCGCCTTTATCCTGATCTGCCGGCGTATTCCCCGTATATCCCGGATCCTCATTCCCATCAGAATTATTATCCTCCGGTTCCGGCGTTTCATAATCATCGTAACCGGGATGCAACCAGTCATCGGGTGGCCATGTATAGTCATCATCTGGAGTAATCACCACTTCGGGCAGTTCACCTCCATTAAGCTCACCTCCGTCAATATCCCATTCAAAACGCGTCGTTACCGCACGGTGGGCACGGACAGCTACGGAAGAAAGCAGATGCCGGGCATAGTCTATCCGGCGGTGCAGCTCCGAGGCATCGGGGGCATCCAGCAGGAAAACACCTTCCATCCGCCTGCCATCCTCGTAGCGACTGACACACGCCACCACCGAACTGTAGACACACGTGTAGACAGCCAGACCACTGAAACCGCCCTTGTCGCCACAGTTGACAAAAGCATCGCACAGCTGCCTGCCGCTGCGCGGAGCCAGGCTGCGAGTGGGTATCAGCGAAAGGATGTACTGGGACATACGGCCTGTGTCGAGGTTCTTCACCACCACCAGTTTCTGCCCCACTTCCACCTTGCCGGCGCGTCCGTTTCCATCGGCCACCACCGCCTTGAACCGATAGGCCGGGGCTATGGGTACATCGTAGCTGCCCAGCCTGCACTGCGAGGAGGCCACCGCCGACTCCCAATAGGGGGCAAAGTCGCCCGGGTCGAGCGCCACCCTGCCGGCGGAACGGCTCATCACCGGCTCCGTGCCTGCCTGTTCCTCAAAATACTCCTTCGCCTCTTGCAGGCTGAAGCCCGCTACCCCGTCGGCATGCTGTCCTTGAAACAACTCCCGGTCGGTGCAGTTCACCATGCAAAGCAAGGACAGCAAGGCACCGACAACGCTGTAAATATAAAAACTTTTCCTCATACCGGCAAATTAAAACTTACTACTTTTCTGTTCCATTCTCCTTTCAAAAGAATACTTTCTCCATCCTTCCCATTTGGTATAGGCGTCCGCGGCAAACAGCGGACGTACCGCCTCGCAGAACACCCTGTTGGCTTCGTTCAGCTTCTCCAGTTTTTCATCGGCAGAGAGCTTCTTATCCTCGTAAATGATGGAATACTCCGTGATGGCGTAGGCATTGTACGCTTCCTTATAGCTGGTAATCTGCGATTTGTCCAGTCCATAGCGTTTGGCCAAGGCATAATCCAGGTAGGAACGGTTAACGCTGCTCCACCTGTCGGCTACCTCGGCGGGCAAGGCTTGCCGGATGGCCTGTTCGCGTGCTTCGTCGTTCTGCAACATTTTTTCCTCCTTCTCCGAATAATGCCGGGTATTTTCGGCAAGAATAGCCTTCCGTTTCCGGGTATAGAGATTCTCTATCTCAGCTGCCCGATAAGCCTCGTGGTAGGTAGCCCCATACTTGTCCATATTGCTCAACGCATGCAGAATCAAAGCTTTTGTTTCTATATACCAATCGCCTTCCTGCTGCCCCAGGATGGTACGGATTTTGGCCTGCAAGTCGGCCAGGAGTTCCCGGTTGCGCCGGTGCTTCAGGCTTTCATCCTCCGAGCCTTGCCACAAGGCGGCACGCTCCTCCAACCAGCCTTGTTCGGCCTCGTGCAGGGCATACATCTGCTCTTTGGGCACATGCCTTTCTTCGCTCAACACCCGGTAGCGTTCGTGCGCCCTTACAGTATTGCACCACTCATCATACTGCCGGGGAGTGAAGATGGCTGCCACCTGCCGCTCATATCCCTTGTACAGCGCCACACGCAATTTCTCATATTCCTTGGAAGATATACGCCGGTCCTTAAAGGCCTTGTCCTGACGCTCCAAATCGGCAAGTACTGCCTCGTAGGCGGCTACCTGCCCGGAAGTCAGTCCGTAATTTTCCTTCAGATAACGTTCACGACCTGCCTTTGCATCGGCATCGGCGCCTTGCGCCCAAACTCCGGTTCTACCCATACAGAGTGACAGAACCATGAAAATCAGAATAAGATGTCTGTTCATAAGTTCAATACTTCGGTAAATTTTTACCGATAAATTAAAATTAAACATAGAATCGGCA
>USEY01000076.1 GCA_900553815.1 uncultured Bacteroides sp. | reverse complement strand
CGTCCGAATCCATTAATACCTACTTTAATCATTTTGTTTAAACTTTTAAGGGTTTATAATATTAAACAATATCTTATCAAAAAAGTTTGTTATCCGAAAGCGTCTTGTCGGTTCCTGTGGGGCTCCTCCAAGCCTCCCTCCCGGATTGCGCTGCAAAAGTAAGAAATTGTTTTTATATTCAGTACTATATGAATGATTAATTTTATATAAAAAATTTAGAATCACGGATGTGCGTACCGAAACGCGCATGTCTGGCAGGCATTTTATTTGAAGAAAAGCAGTGAGCTGTTGTTTGTGTGACTGAAGGGTTTTGTCGCCGGACTGAGCGGTTGTAGACGCCTTTTCAGGTATGAAGTGTTGTGTACAAAGATGGCAATTTGCATCGGTTGTCAGGTATATGCGTTTGATACCCCTGTAGTGGGCTTACAGGCTACGTATGTCTATGCCAACACACCGTGAGTCGAGATGAAAGATGGCTGGAAACAAAGCTTTGTGTATGCAAGGGTAGATAAAAAGAACAGGAAGATCTGCCATAATGTTTATTGACACATCTTCCTGTTTATGGATGTTTCCGGTCTTTTAGAAGAGGAAACGAATCAGGTCATTCAGGTTGGCCCATATCAGCAGGGCGAAGAGCAGGAACATGCCCACCATCTGAGCGCGTTCCATGAATTTGTCGCTCGGCTTGCGGCGGGCTACAATTTCATAAATGAGGAACAGTACGTGGCCGCCGTCCAATGCTGGAATCGGCAGGATATTCATGAAGGCCAGAATGATGCTCAAGAAAGCTGTCATATACCAGAACTGGTGCCAATCCCAGGTTGCCGGGAATATGCTGCCAATGGCACCGAAACCTCCCAACTGCTTGGCTCCTTCCTTGGAGAAGAGGTACTTCATCTGGTTTACGTATCCCTTCAATGTGTTGACGCCCAATGTAATGCCGGCGGGTATGGAAGCAAAGAACCCATATTCTTTCTTTACTACAGGCAGCAGCTTGCTGGTTTGCATGCAGGCATATACACCCAGTTCGTAGAGCGAGTCTGTGGCTACGGTCAGTGTATCTGTCACACCCTTGCGCACGTAAGCCAAAGTCACGTTGTGGTCAGCATCTTTGCTTTCACGGCGCTTCATCATTTCTTCTCTGAAGTCGAAGTAGGCTATCTTCTTGCCGTCCATGGCTATGATGCTGTCGCCTACCTGAAGTCCTGCCAATGCCGCCGGACGTCCGGCAGCCAGGCTGTCAATGACAAAGGGTATGCGGAAGTCAGCAAAGCGGGCGCTGTCGGCCAGCAGGCGGTCCATCATATTGTCAGGGATATAGACCGAAGCTTCCTGTCCGTTGCGCAGTACCGAAACCTGGCGGGCATCGACAATGGCTGTCAACAGGTCGCCGCCCATGCGCTCGAAAGGAACACCGTCGGCCGAAAGCAGTACGTCGCCGTCCTGAAACCCTGCCTGGTGCATGGTTTCATTGAAGTCCATACCCAAGGGGGCCTTCTGCACGGGGATGTAAGAGTCGCCCCACGCATAAAGTATCATGGAATAGATGAACAGGGCCAGCAGGAAGTTGAACATTACGCCGCCTATCATGATAAGCAGACGCTGCCAGGCCGGTTTGGCACGAAACTCCCATGGTTGCATGGGTTGCTTCATCTGTTCGGTATCCATCGATTCGTCTATCATTCCCGATATTTTGACGTATCCACCCAGGGGCAGCCAGCCGATGCCGTATTCCGTCTCGCTGTTTTTGGGCTTGAATTTAAATAAGGTGAACCACGGGTCGAAGAACAGGCAGAACTTCTCGACGCGGGTTTTGAATAGTCGGGCAAAGAGGAAGTGTCCTCCTTCGTGTATGATGACCAGCAGTGAAAGGCTCATGATAAGCTGGAGGGCACGGATTAAGAATGTTTCCATTTGTCTTTAATTATTACTTTTTCGTTTTTTACTTGTTTATTTTTATTCTTGTTCGTAAGTTGTTGATAATCAATGCTTGTTTCGGACGTCCTTTATGAACTTGTCGTTGAACCCCGACGAGGTCCTCGTTGAACCCCCACGAGGGTCTCGTTGAACCCCCACGAGGCGGTCGTCGGGGTTCAACGACAAGGTGGGGAATCCCTTATGAATATTTTGTCAATATTTCTTTAGCCATGCGGCGGGCTTCGGCATCGGTAGCCACGTAGTCGTCATAAGTGGGCTTCTGTATGTAGGCCACGCGTCCCATGGTTTTCTCTATCACTTCGCTCATGCCCAGGAAAGATACCTGTTCATTGAGGAAGGCTGCCACACATACCTCGTTGGCCGCATTGACAATACAAGGCATGTTTCCACCTTGGTGCAGTGCCTCGTAGGCCAGGGCCAGATTGCGGAAGCGGGTCGTATCGGGCTGTTCAAAGGTCAGTTCGGTACACTTGGTGAAGTCCAACCGTGGAAAAGAGGCATGAAGGCGGTCGGGATATGAGAAGGCATACTGTATGGGCAGACGCATGTCGGGCATGCCGAGTTGTGCTTTCACGGCTCCGTCTTCAAACTGTACCATGCTGTGAATGACCGATTGCGGATGTACCACGACCTCTATCTGTTCCGGCTTTACGCCAAACAGCCATTTGGCCTCAATCACTTCAAAGCCTTTGTTCATCATGGAGGCTGAGTCAATGGTGATTTTTGCCCCCATTTCCCAGTTGGGGTGTTGCAAGGCTTGTGCTTTGGTAACGGTTTTCAGCTGTTCGTGGCTGAACGTGCGGAAGGGACCGCCTGAAGCAGTCAGGATAACTTTCTCTATCTTGTTTCCTATTTCTCCGGCCAGACATTGGAAAACGGCCGAGTGTTCCGAGTCGACAGGCAGGATAGAGGTTCCGTTCACACGTGCCAGCGCGTTTATCAGTTCCCCCGCCACTACCAGCGTTTCCTTGTTGGCCAGTGCTATGGTCTTGCGTGCGCGTATGGCATTGATGGTAGGGCGCAGGCCGGCATATCCCACCATGGCTGTAAGCACCATGTCGATGGCTTTTTCCTGTACCACCTGGCAGATGGCATCGGCACCGGCATAGACCTTGATAGGCAGGTCGGCCAGGGCTTCCTTCAGTTGCGGATATTTATCCTTGTTGGCAATGACCACAATTTCAGGGTTGAACTTCCGTGCTTGTGCAATGAGTTGCTCCACCCTGTTGTTAGCCGTCAATACGTAGGCTTCGTATTTGTCGGGATGTTCCTCGATGACTTGTAAGGCTTGTGTGCCTATGGAGCCGGTCGAACCGAGTATGGCAATTTGTTTTTTCATATTTATTCTTTCTTATAGTGTCTCTTCTGTCGCGCTGGCTTTTCTGGCTGAAGGCAGGCAGACCGGCGGCAGAAAAAGAGGTTGTTCCTGTTTATTATGTCAAAAGACAATGAATGTTTCCGGGTTGACGGGCTTGCCCCGGTGCCACAATTCAAAGTGCAAGTGTGGTTTATCGGGTATCTGTCCACTGTGGTGACCAATAAGAGCGATGGCTTCTCCGGCTTTCACGCTTTCACCGGCTTCTTTCAGCAGCGAACCGCAATGCTTGTAGACGGAAACAAAGTCTTTGTTATGTTGTATGATAATCATGTATCCGGTTTCTGCCGCGTATGTGCTCAGTAGCACGGTGCCGTCCAGGGTAGCCATGATGCTTTCGCCCGGATTGGCGGCAATGTCGATGCCCAGATGTTTTTTAGGCATGTTGAACGGAGTGGAAATCATTCCCCGTGTGGGACGGTAGAATATCACTCCCTCGGTTTCAGGACGTACCGATATACCGGTCAGGTTGTATTTCTCCTTTTCTTCATATTGCCTGCGGAATTCTTCTTCGCGTTGGGTACGTTCCATCAGCGAGTCTTTGCGTGCCAGGGTCAGCGAGTCAATGGACTGCACGGTGTCTGTCTTTATATTGCCGCGGAAGATGTCCTGAATGTTCATGATGTAGAGGTTCTGGCGGTCGAGCACCTGTTGCAGGGAGTCTACTTGCAGGGCATTCTTCACGATTTGCGACCTTACTTCGCTGTTCATATATCCAGGCAGGTAGTTGCGCAGTGGGGTGAAGGCAATGATGGCAGCCGTAATGAGGAAAAGCACGGTAAAGACAGACAGCAACACTGATATGCCGTTCAGCTTGGACACATAGAGCGATACCACCTCTTCGAGCGTGTTCTCGTTGATGATAGTCAGTTTGTACTTGAACTTAATATTGCTCCAGAATGCTTTTCTTTTCTTCCTTCTCTTTTCGTTTGCCATCTTTGCAGTTCTTTTTTCTCGTTGTTTCAGAGTAGGGTGATTTTCTTGCGGTTCAGACTTCCTCGGTGTCGTCCAGCGCAAGCAGCCCTTCGGGCAGGTCCATGGTAATGACCTTGTGTTTCTGGTCTATTTCTACGATAAAATCTTCCTGCGCCGGAATCAGCAGTTCTTCTCCTTTGTAGTCCACCACAAACAGGGTATTGATGGTCGAGGTATCCACATCAACCACTTCGCCTATGTGTCCATGGTGTATTTCTTCCATGCGGAAACCTGTGAAGAAATTCCAGCTCAGATTTTCGCGTTCCACTTCTTCGGCATGTTTTATGGGGAAATAGACATCTACATTCGTAAATGTGCGTGCCTGTTCGGCAGTATCCACTCCCTCCAGCTTGACAAGGGCCGTACTTTCCGAGCGGAAGCGATATTCTTCCAGAAAGAAAGGCACCAGAATGCCATCCATGGGGCAAATCAGGTATTCAGCCTCCACCTGGTCGAAGATGTCGTCGGTGAAGGTGAACAATAATTCGCCATGTATGCCGTGCGGCTTGTTGAATATACCTATTTTATATACTTCTTCTTTGCGTATCATCTGTCAGATTCTTGTTATTCTTGCCCCAATGGCGTTCAATCGTCCTTCGATGTCCTGATAGCCACGGTCAATCTGTTCTATGTTGTGTATGCGGCTGATGCCCTCTGCGCTCATGGCGGCTATCAGCAGGGCTATGCCGGCACGTATGTCGGGCGAGGTCATATTGCCTCCGCGCAGCTTCATGGCGTGGTTGTGGCCAATGACCACGGCGCGGTGCGGGTCGCACAAAATGATTTGGGCACCCATGTCTATCAGCTTGTCCACAAAGAACAGGCGGCTTTCAAACATTTTCTGGTGTATCAGTACGCTGCCTTTGGCCTGCGTGGCCACTACCAGCATCACACTCAGCAGGTCGGGCGTAAGGCCCGGCCAAGGTGCATCGGCAATGGTCATGATAGACCCGTCGATGAACGATTCTATCTGGTAGCTCTCTTGGGCTGGCACATGGATGTCGTCACCCCGTTGCTCCAGCTTGATGCCCAGGCGGCGGAAACTGTCGGGGATGATGCCCAGGTTTTCGTATGACACATTTTTTATATTCAGTTCACTGCCTGTCATGGCGGCCATGCCAATGAAGCTGCCCACTTCAATCATGTCGGGCAGGATGGTATGTTCTGCGCCATGCAGCTCGTCCACTCCTTCAATGGTCAGCAGGTTGGAAGCAATACCTGTGATATGTGCTCCCATGCGGTTCAGCAGGTGGCAGAGCTGTTGGATGTAAGGCTCGCAGGCTGCGTTGTAGATGGTTGTCCTGCCTTTGGCAAGGACGGCTGCCATCACAATGTTGGCCGTACCTGTCACGGAAGCTTCGTCCAGCAACATATAGCAGCCGGTCAGCCGGTCGGCCGATATCTCATACGATTCGCGCTCTTCGTTGTAGTTGAACGAGGCGCCAAGCTTTTGTATGCCTATGAAGTGCGTGTCCAGCCTGCGGCGTCCAATCTTGTCGCCCCCGGGCTTTGATATGGTGGCTTTGCCAAACCGTGACACCAAGGGACCCACCAGCATCACCGAACCTCTGAGTGAGGAACATTTCTTCAGGAAAGCGTCGCTTTCTATGTATTCCCAGTCTATCTCCTTGGCTTGGAAACTATAGGTGCCGATGCCTTTTTTCGATACCAGTACGCCCATGTCGCGCATCAGTTGTATCAGGTTGTTGACGTCCAGTATGTCGGGCAGATTGTGTACCGTCACTTCTTCACCTGTCAGCAGCGTGGCACAGATGATTTGCAGCGCCTCGTTTTTGGCGCCTTGCGGCCAGATGTCTCCCGATAGCCGGTGTCCTCCTTCTATTACAAACGATGCCATCAGTATTTGCGCTTGTTTTGGTTTCGGTTGTTCTGGTTCCGGTTATTCTGGTTCCGATTGTTGTTCTGCACGGGTTTGGGGCAATACATGTCAATTCTTTCGCCCATCAGCTTAATGATGTCTTCAGTCATTTGCAGTTTTCCTTCCGACAGGTCGGCCAGGTCGTCGGCAATCTTCTTGTCGTCCACCGTGTCCTTGTTCCACGTCATGTAGTCCTTCTTCATGTGGTTGCAGATAAGGGCCACCAGATTGTCTTTTTCGTTGCCTTCAGGAAATTCACAGGCCTTTTTTATCAGTACCTCGAGCGTACGGCCATAGTGGCGGTAGCGTATTTTCGTGTTGGGGTAGAGTACCGGTTCGGGTTTGTCGGCCAGGTTGTCCTTGCGAATGATTTCGAACGGGTAGTCAATGTCCAGCTTGAAGTCGGACATGATGGCCAGATGGTCCCACAACTTGTGCTTGAAGTCGGGTACATCACGCAAATGCGGAAACATGCCTCCCATGATGTTGATAATCGTGTTGGCACATCGTTGGCGTTCTGCACGGTCTTCGATGGTCAAAGCATGATCCACCATATTCTGTATGCTGCGTCCATATTCTGGAAGCGGCATGCGTTTTTGTTGGGTATTGTATTGCATTTCGTCTAAAAAGTTGGCTTTAGTATTCAGTGGATAAGAAGGATTAAACATTCTGCTTATAAAAGTTTTTTAGGTTTACCGGCCACGAATTCTTTCAGATAGAAAGGTTCAAAGTAGGCCACGTCTTTGTAATCGTTTTCGGCTATTGCTTTCTCTGCCAGCGGAAACATCATGCTGGCCAGCGGACGGATGTTGTCAATGAAGTGGGCATTGGGGTGTGTCAGTTTGTCTTTGCATTTGTCAGCACCGTCGCCAAAGAAGTACACCGGATGTGCATCCAGAAATTCGCGGTAGGAATTTTCATCGACAATGTCGGCCGAGATGTCGCGCACGGGTTTCAGGGCGCGGTCGTAAATGGCAGCATATACTTCCATGCGGCGCGCGTCAATCATAGGACAGAGCAGGGCATCGTCGGGCAATTCGTCGTGATAGAGCAATACAGGCACGCATTGTATTTTGAGGGTGGGCAGGCCTATCAGCTTCAGGTTGCGGCCAAAGCATACACCCTTGGCCATTGACACTCCTATACGCAGACCCGTATAGGAACCGGGACCGCAGCTCACGGCTACGGCGTCGAGTGGCATGGCATGGCTGTCGGCAAACGACAGTGCTTCGTCTACGAATACACCCAGTTGTACTGCGTGTGAAGGTCCGTTTAAGTCTTCTTTAGTAAAAACATTTTGTCCGTCTTCGCTTACAGCCACCGAACAGGCGGTTGTCGACGTTTCAATATGCAAGATACATGACATAGTTTCTATTCATCTTTAAATCAGCTGACAAATTTACGTGATTATTTTCAGTAATTAAAAATAATCCTCTAATTTTGCGCAAAACTTTAAGAAGCATTATGATACAGTCAATGACGGGTTACGGTAAAGCTACCGTAGATTTGCCCGATAAGAAAATCAATGTAGAGATAAAATCTCTCAATAGCAAGGCGATGGACTTGTCAACACGCATTGCCCCCGTCTACAGGGAGAAAGAAATAGAAATACGCGCAGAGATAGCCAAAGCGCTGGAAAGAGGAAAGGTGGATTTCTGCCTGTGGATTGAGAAAAAGGATGCCGAACAGATGGCCACGCCCATCAATGCCGAACTCGTGGCTGCCTATTACAAGCAGATAAAGAATATTTCCGAAACAATGAATATACCCCTGCCCGCAGATTGGTTTGCCACCTTGCTGCGCTTGCCCGATGTCATGGTCAAGAATGAAACGCAGGAACTGAGCGAGGAGGAGTGGAACGCTGCACATGCGGCTGTAGCCGAGGCTATCGCTCATCTGGTGGATTTTCGCAAACAGGAAGGTGCGGCTCTTGAGAAGAAATTCCGTGAAAAAATAGATAATATTGCCCGCCTGCTCCATGAGGTGGAACCCTTTGAAACCGAGCGGGTAGGAAAGATTAAGGAACGCATTGTCGATGCGCTCGAAAAGACCATCAGCGTGGATTATGACAAGAACCGCCTGGAACAGGAACTTATCTACTACATCGAGAAGCTCGACGTCAATGAGGAAAAACAGCGTCTTGCCAATCACCTGAAATATTTCATCAGTACGCTGGAAACCGGTAGCGGTCAGGGTAAGAAGCTGGGATTCATTGCTCAGGAAATGGGACGCGAAATCAATACGCTGGGCAGCAAGTCCAATCATGCCGAAATGCAGAAGATTGTAGTGCAGATGAAGGACGAGCTGGAACAAATCAAGGAACAGGTGTTGAATGTAATGTAAAACGTCAATATTTTGCTACGATGAACAAACTCATTATCTTTTCAGCTCCTTCGGGTTCGGGTAAGTCTACCATTATCAACTATTTGTTGACTCAAGGCTTGCACCTCGCGTTTTCCATTTCGGCCACCAGCCGTCCGCCCCGTGGTACGGAACGCAACGGAGTGGAGTACTTTTTCCTCAGTCCCGAGGAGTTCAGGCAGCGTATTGCCAACGATGAATTCCTGGAGTATGAGGAAGTGTACAAAGACCGCTTCTACGGTACGCTGAAGTCGCAGGTCGAGAAGCAGTTGCAGGCCGGACAGAACGTAGTGTTCGATGTAGATGTGGTGGGAGGCTGCAACATCAAGCAGTTCTATGGCGACCGTGCTCTCTCCATTTTCATCCAGCCGCCTTCGATTGAGGAGCTGCGCAAGCGGTTGGTAGGTCGTGGTACTGATACTCCCGATGTGATAGAAAGTCGGGTGGCAAAGGCGGCTTACGAGCTGACGTTTGCTCCCAAATTCGACAAGATTATCATCAACGACGACTTGGAGAAGGCCAAAGCCGAGGCCTTGCAGGTCATTACCCAATTCTTGAATTCATGAAAGATTATAGCGGAAAGAACCTTAGTCCCCGTATGAACAGATGGCTGCTTGTGGTGAATATCATTTTGCTCATCTGTTCCGTATGGCTTGTAGTTGCCAACATACAGCACGACGAAATATCGTCGGCAGTATGTATGGGCATAGTAGGTGTGGTGGCTCTGTTCAATGGTATTCTGGCATGGCTTCGCCTGCTGGGAAAGAAAATCTGACGGGTCATGACCATCGGCATCTACAGCGGTTCTTTCAACCCTATCCACATAGGGCATCTTGCCCTTGCCAACTATCTGTGCGAGTTTGAGGGGCTCGACCAGCTATGGTTTCTGGTCAGTCCCCGCAATCCTTTTAAGCAGGGGCAGGAGCTTATGAACGATGCCTTTCGGTTGGAACTGGTGCAGTTGGCCATTGATGGCTATCCCAAGTTCCGGGCTTCCGATTTCGAATTTCATCTTCCGCGACCTTCCTACACCATTCATACCTTGGACAAGTTGAAGGCTGCCTATCCCCAACATGTTTTTTGCCTGATTATAGGTTCCGATAACTGGCTTTCTTTTCCGCGTTGGCATCAGTCGGAGCGCTTGCTGGCCGAGAATCCCATCATTATCTATCCACGTCCGGGCTATCCTGTCGATGAGGCTGCTTTGCCATCCAATGTCCGTCTGGTGGCTTCTCCTGTGTTTGAGGTCAGCTCTACGTTTATTCGTCAGGCACTCAGCGAGGGAAAGGATGTGCGCTTTTTCTTGCCGCCTGGCGTAGGCGAAAGAATTAAGCAGGGCTTTTGATGGCTGTTTATATTTCTGTGTATGGATTGCCTTTCGGTAGTTCACATTTCTTGTTTGTTTTATTCCGTTTTCTTATTTTGTCTCATTCTTCCGTAGGATTATAGCTAAGTTGCTTATGCTATAGATGCAGTTGCTTGTCTCTTGGTAGATCCGAGGCTTGTCTGCGTTCTGCTTGTTGCAGTTCGCTGAGCGGTAATAGTGGTCGATAATATATATTCTTTTGTCGCTTCCCTGTCAGTTGGCGGCTGTTGACTGTGGTTTCGATGTGGAGAGTCCGCTTTTCCGCTATTTCTATGTGCCTTATTATTCTTTTAGTATTTAAAAGTATAATTCATAATGATTTAGTGTTCTTGTTTGTAATAATACTGAACAAATATCAATAGGCTATATAGTGTATAGAGTCTTACTTCTTCCTGCTCCTTTCTTCTTATATTCTTCTTTTCAAAGTCATATTTGCTCCGTATCTGCTCCGTATAAAGGTACCTTCAAAGGAAGGTGGTACGACGAAGATACGGAGCAAATACGGAGCAGGTTGGTTTGACTGCCCAGTTGTGGATGACATAAGCGCATTGTTTTCTATGTGCAGAATGAATGGTAATATATTATTATATATTTAGTGTGATAATTGGACTTATATGTTTAATAAATAAATATTTTGTATATAGCTAGTTGAATATTAGTGATTTATATTTTAATAATAGAAATTTCTTCTTGCGATATGTTTTAAAACAAAATATATTTCTATCTTTGCAAATACGGATAAAATCAATAATTAGAACCGATAATTAACTTTTTGTATATTTTGCTGGAATATGTTGGTTTGTATTTAAAAATCAGTAAACCAAATCAAATAACCAGTGAAATTCTACATAATTAGTAGTAAGTTGTCGTTTTAGGTAACTTGCAGTATTAAGTAACACAAATAAAACAGAAAACTATCATGGGAAAAATCAGTCAAGGTATTTTAGGAGGATTTACGGGCAAGGTTGGCCCGATTGTAGGTTGTCGTTGGAAGAGTATCTTTTATATTCGTTCGCGTGCGGCTCGTGTCAGTAATCCCAATACGCTGCTTCAGCAGTGTCAGCGTGGCAAATTTCGTTCTACGGTGAATTTTCTGAAAACAATTCTCTCTTTTGTTCAAGTCGGATTTGGAAATTGCGACCATAATAAATCGGCCTATAATGCAGCTGTATCCTACCAGATGCGATATGCTTTTGCGGGAGAAGGGGCTTCTGCCAGACTTGATTTCAGGAAAGTACGCGTCAGTATGGGGAGTTTGACTCCGGCTTCAGGTGCTTCTATGCGGGTGAGCCGGGGAGGTGCAACCTTTACATGGGCAGATAATACTGGTGAGGGCGATGCTGATGGTACGGATACTGCTATGCTGTTGGTTTATAATAAACTACGTGGGCAATCCTGTTTCCTGTTGTCTGCGGCATCCCGTTCTCAAAGAAGTGGTTTCTTGCGGTTGCCGCAAGGGTGGGAGAGTGAGGAGTTGGCGGTTTATCTTGCTTTTCGCAGTGCTGATGGTGAACGTGTTTCTAACAGTGTTTGTTTGTATGATGGTATTCCTCAGCAGTATGAGGATGCCGAGGAAGATTCAGTGGAGTATATGGTTCCGGCAGTTCGTGCTGTTCTACAGGGTGGAAAGAGTCTTTGTGGGCCAACTTCGTCTGTTTTTGTGTCTCAAAGTAGGGCAAAGAGGGGTGTTTCGGCATTTTTAATCCCTTTTTCTCCTTCCTATGCTTTTTCTTCTCCGCCTATAAATATTTATAATAATGTATCCCTTCATCCTTGGCTTTTCCTTTCTTTAGGAAAATATGTTATAAAACATACTTATAAATCAGCTATTTAGGATAGAAGAGCGAAAAAAGTCTCAAAAAAGTTCTTTTAATGTTTGGCGTGTATTCATAAAAGCC
>USEY01000075.1 GCA_900553815.1 uncultured Bacteroides sp. | reverse complement strand
GAGCTGAGTTTAAACATCGAATTTACTAATTGGATGTTTGCGGACATTCATATTAAGAAATATGGTCAATAACTTGGCTATCTTGCGATTATTGTTGTATTTTTGCGGCACGAATTCTAAACCTAAAAAACTTTGTATGGCTGCAACGAGAGAGAATCATTATCATTACGCCGGCCTGACCGACGAAGAAGTGCGTCGTAATCGCACAGAACACGGCATCAATCTGCTGACACCTCCTAAACGACCTTCATTGTGGAAACTGTACTTAGAGAAATTTGAGGACCCTGTAGTGAGGGTTTTGCTGGTGGCAGCGCTGTTTTCATTGGTTATTTCCATTATAGAAAATGAGTATGCCGAGACAATCGGTATCATATTTGCCATTCTGCTGGCTACGGGTATCGGCTTTTTCTTTGAATACGATGCTGGCAAGAAGTTTGATTTGCTGAATGCCGTTAATGAGGAAACACTGGTCAAGGTGGTGCGCAACGGTAAAGTGCAGCAGGTACCACGCAAGGATGTGGTGGTAGGCGACATCGTGATGCTGGAGACCGGTGAGGAAGTGCCTGCCGACGGTAGCTTGCTGGAAGCCATTTCATTGCAGGTCAATGAGTCGAACCTGACCGGAGAACCGGTAGTGAACAAGACAACGGTAGAGGCGGACTTTGACAGTGAGGCCACATATCCATCTAATCATGTGCTGAGGGGTACTACGGTGGTAGACGGACACGGAGTGCTGAAGGTGGAAGCCGTGGGTGATGCCACTGAGATAGGCAAGGTGGCCCGACAGAGTTCGGAACAGAATACGGAACCCACGCCGCTCAATATACAGCTGACCAAATTGGCCAACCTGATAGGCAAGATTGGTTTTACGGTAGCCGGACTGGCTTTTGCCGTATTCTTCGTGAAAGATGTGTTGTTGCATTATGATTTCTCATCCTTCCATACATTCCGCGACTGGATGCCGGCTTTGCAGGCTACGTTGCAGTATTTCATGATGGCAGTGACGCTGATAGTGGTGGCTGTGCCCGAGGGACTGCCCATGAGTGTGACGTTGAGTCTGGCGCTGAACATGAGGCGTATGCTGGCTACCAATAACCTGGTGCGCAAGATGCACGCCTGCGAGACAATGGGAGCCATAACGGTGATTTGTACGGACAAGACCGGAACGCTGACACAGAACCTGATGCAGGTGCAGGAAGGACGCATGGAAGTGAACGATGAAGACCTGGTGGCCGAAAGCATTTGCGCCAACTCTACGGCATTTGTGGAGACGGATGCGCCGGGTGAGAAGCCAAAAGGGGTGGGTAATCCCACGGAGGTAGCCTTGCTGCTTTGGCTGGCCGGTAAGGGAAAAGACTGCATGGCCTTGCGCGAAGCTGCGCAGGTAACCAGTCAGCTGACCTTTTCTACGGAGCGGAAATACATGGCTACACTGGTAAGCTCGCCGCTGTTGAAACAGCAGGTGCTGTATGTGAAAGGAGCACCCGAGATAGTGATGCAGAAATGCGACCTGACAGCAGAGACAAAGCAGCGCTATGAAGCCGAATTGCTGGGTTATCAGAACAAGGCCATGCGTACGCTGGCGTTGGCATACAGGCCGCTGGGTGATACAAAGGAAACTGATTGCGCGGCATTGGTGGAAAACGGAGGACTGACTTTTATAGGTATTGTAGCTATCAGCGACCCTATTCGTCCTGATGTGCCGGCCGCTGTGCAGAAGTGCCGTTCGGCAGGTATCAGTGTGAAGATTGTGACCGGTGATACGCCGGGTACGGCTACGGAGATAGCCCGCCAGATTGGGTTGTGGACACCGGAAGATACGGAACGTAACCGCATTACAGGCGCCGATTTTGCAGCTTTGAGTGACGAAGAGGCACTGGATAGGGTGATGGACCTGAAAGTGATGTCGCGGGCGCGCCCCACGGATAAACAGCGGCTGGTACAGCTGTTGCAAAAGAAAGGTGCGGTGGTGGCTGTGACGGGTGACGGAACTAATGATGCTCCTGCTCTGAACCATGCACAGGTAGGTCTGTCAATGGGTACGGGTACTTCGGTGGCCAAGGAGGCCAGTGATATTACACTGCTCGACGATTCGTTCAACAGCATCGGGACGGCAGTCATGTGGGGACGTTCGCTCTACAAGAATATACAGCGGTTTATCGTATTCCAGCTGACCATTAACTTTGTGGCGTTGTTTATTGTATTGCTGGGCTCGTTTGTTGGTACGGAACTGCCGCTTACGGTAACTCAGATGTTATGGGTGAACCTAATTATGGATACTTTTGCCGCACTGGCTTTGGCTTCTATTCCTCCCAGCGAGAGCGTGATGGAGGAAAAGCCGCGTAGCAGCAGTGACTTCATCATAACCCGGCCCATGCGTTACAATATTCTGGGTATGGGACTGCTGTTCCTGGTGGTGCTGATGGGTATGCTCTTTACGTTCCATCAGCTGGAGGGAGGTATGACGCCCCGCCGCCTTACTGTCTTCTTTACGTTCTTTGTCATGTTGCAGTTCTGGAACCTGTTTAATGCTCGTGTATTTGGTACGGCGGATTCGGCGTTCAGGAACATTTCCAAATCGTATGGCATGGAACTCATTGTGGCGGCCATACTGGTTGGGCAATTCCTGATAGTGCAGTTTGGTGGCAGTGTATTCCGCACTGTACCGCTCGATGCCCTGACGTGGCTGGAGATTATAGGTTCCACCTCGCTGGTGCTCTGGGCGGGTGAAATAGTACGTTTGGTGAAACGACTGAAAAAGAAAAAATTGAAGTAAGGATAGAAAATATGGAAATGAAAGGTATTAAGAATCTGGTGGTAGATTTTGGTGGCGTATTGATAGACTTGGATCGGGAGCGCTGTATTGAGAATTTCAGACGCCTGGGACTGGAGAATGTAGACGCCATGCTCGATGTGTGCCATCAGCAGGATTTCTTTCTGAATCATGAGAAGGGATTGATTGCGGCTGCTGAATTTCGCGAGAAGATAAGGGAAAGGATTGGCAAGCCGGTGACAGATGCACAGATAGACCAGGCGTGGAACAGTTTTCTGGTAACTATCCCTACTTACAAGCTCGACCTTTTGCTTAATTTACGCAAGAATTACATTGTTTACTTGTTGAGCAATACCAATGATATTCACTGGGAATGGTCGTGCAAGCATGCCTTCCCTTATAAGGGATTCAGGGTGGAGGATTATTTTGAGCATATATTCCTTTCATTTGAAATGAAAATGGCAAAGCCCGATGTGGCCATTTTCCAGAAAGTATTGGATGATACGGGCATTGATCCGCATGAGACTCTTTTCATTGATGATTCGCCCATGAACTGCCGGGCTGCAGAAACACTGGGCATAGCTACTTATACTCCTGTTGCACATGAAGATTGGAGCCATCTGTTCAAATAATCTGCCAAGTGTGGCTACCATTGGCTTCTTTGATGGTGTGCACCGGGGGCATCGGCATCTCATAGATCAGGTGTGTGCGGAGGCACGCAAACGGGGATGGGCGTCGGCTGTCATTACGTTTCCGGTGCACCCGCGCAAGGTTATTCAGCCGGAATTCTGTCCGAAGCTGCTGACTACCTATGAAGAGAAAGTGGAGCTGCTGAGTGCTACGGCGGTGGATTATTGCCTGACACTGGACTTTACGCCTTACCTGGCCGCTTTGTCGGCTCATGATTTTATGGAGGTGCTGAAGAACCGTTATAACATCCGGGCCTTGCTGATAGGTTATGACCATCGGTTTGGGCATAACCGTAGTGAAGGGTTTGAGGATTATGTGGCGTATGGACGTGAGCTGGGGATGGATGTGATTCCGGCTGGTCCATGTCTGCGCGAGGGTGAGAGAGCGGTCAGCTCGTCGGCTGTAAGGCGTTTGCTGGAGGCTGGTGAGGTGGAGCAGGCCGCATCCTTGCTGGGCTATGAGTATTTTCTGTCGGGTAAGGTGGTGGAAGGACATCAGGTAGGTCGTAAGCTGGGATTTCCTACGGCAAATCTGCAGGTTGGCGATGTGGATAAACTGGTGCCGGCTGACGGTGTATATGCCGTCAGGGTTGAAGTGCAGGGCACTTGCTATGGCGGAATGTTGAGCATCGGTTATAGGCCTACGCTGAACAACGGTACGGACCGCAGCATAGAAGTGCATATCTTTCATTTTAATGCAGACATCTACCATTGTCCGATGCGTATATTTTTTGTTCGTCGCCTGCGGGCAGAACTGAAATTTGATTCTTTGGAAGAACTGACGGAACGTCTGCGACAGGATAAGGTGGAGGCGGAAAAAGTGCTGAATGAGTACAATCGGTAAGGATTGCCAAGAGCATTTTTTATTCATTATGTTATGGTTCGCCTTTCAATGAGCAGATTTTGCTTCCTTGATGCATAAAATATAAAGTATGTGTCATTGTAGGAAGTATTGGATGTGATTGCTTTTGTTTGAATCGTATAGTAGTTTCCTTTGATAAGTGTGATTCTTTCATGTTGGAGTATATCATTATTTGCCCTTTGGTTTTTATTGCCGGCTTTGTAGATGCGATTGCAGGTGGTGGTGGGCTTATCTCGTTGCCGGCCTATCTGATGGCTGGTTTGCCGGCTCATTATGCTATTGGAACAAATAAATTCAGTGCCTGTATGGGTACTTTTGTGGCTACTTATAGATTCTTGAAGAAAGGTCTTGTTAATTTGCCGCATGTGCTTCCATCTGTTTTTACTGCTTTGGCCGGTTCGTGGCTTGGAGCAAAATTGGCTCTGTCTGTGCCGGCTGATATTTTTAAGAGCCTGATGCTGGTTATCATTCCAGTGACGGCCGTTTTTGTGATAAAGGCCAAGTCGATAGAAAACTCCAAACCTCCTTTTTCGCCTTTCAAGTCGGTTGTACTTTCTGCGGCGATAGCTCTTGTAATAGGTATTTATGACGGGTTTTATGGCCCTGGGACAGGAACATTTCTTATCTTGCTATTGGTGTATGTGGCGAGGTTGACGTTGAAAGAGGCGGCTGGCGCGACTAAAATTATCAATCTTTCAACCAATGTGGCTGCGCTCACGGTATTTTTATCCAATGGCTCGGTTGTATTTCCTTTGGCTATTGTAGCTTCCTTATTTGGTATTGCGGGTAATTATATAGGGGCTAACTATTTTATAAGTAGAGGAAAGGGTGTTGCCAGACCTATAATAATAATTGTTCTCGGGATTTTTCTGGTGAAGATAGTTTACGAGAGCTTGTTGGTCGGATAGTGGTCGTGCTCTCACAGACTGGTGGAGCAGGTGGGCGTACCTGTTAAAGATATGCTGTATGGACATAAAAAAAGACCGCCAAGTGTGGAAGCCACCTAACAGTCTAAATCTTTTTGGTAGCGGGACCCGGGATTGAACCGGGGACCTCATGATTATGAATCATGCGCTCTAACCAGCTGAGCTATCCCGCCATCGTTTCTCGATTGCGGGTGCAAAGATAGGGCTTAATTTTGAATTGCCAAAAGAAAAGTGAACTTTTTTGTGCTTTTATGGTGCTTTTAGTGCAAATTAGGGTTGGGAAGGCTGTTTTTTTGGAAAAATGGGGGAATATACCTCTTTTTGTTATGGCGTAAGAGTATATAAAAAAGAGGAAATAATTTTCTTTAATTAGAAAAAAGTGTCTATCTTGGCGTCGCAATAGAAAAAGCAGATAAAAAGACTATGGAAAGACAAAAAGTTCACTTGGAATATCTATTGAATGCAACTTCCAAAAGTATTTTGTGGACAGCGATAAGTACGCCAAGCGGTTTGGAAGGCTGGTTTGCCGACAGGGTGCAATCTGACAATAAGCGTGTGACCTTTTTCTGGGGAAAGACAGAGAAGCGTGAAGCGGACATTGTGGCATTGCGGGCTTATTCGTTTATTCGCTTTAAGTGGCGGGATGTGGAAAGTCCACGAGAGTATTTTGAACTGAAAATGACGAATAGCGAGTTGACGAATGATTTTGTGCTGGAAATAACAGATTTTGCTGATGTCGCCGATGTGGCGGATGTGCGTGAGTTGTGGGATTCACAAGTGGAGACGTTGCGCCGTACGTGTGGCTTTTAGTTAACTTTCAATTAAAAATTTTACGTACTCCCTTTTTTGTGCTACTTTTGTGCTTTCATTAGTATGAAACGAGTAACATGCTGCGCATAAAAAAGTTAGATATCTTTATATTGAAGAGCTTCTGCATGCTGTTTGCAGGGACTTTCTTTATATGCCTTTTCATCTTCATGATGCAGTTTTTGTGGCGCTATGTAGATGAAATGGTGGGAAAGGGACTTGAGATGACGGTGCTTGCCCAGTTCTTCTTTTATTCGGCTTTGACGTTGGTACCGGCGTCTTTGCCGCTTGCCATTTTGTTGGCGGCACTTATCACATTCGGTAACTTTGGTGAGCGGTTTGAGTTGCTGGCCATGAAGGCGGCCGGTATTTCCTTGTTGCGCATCATGCAGCCGCT
Organism: uncultured Bacteroides sp.; assembly: GCA_900553815.1. Taxonomy (GTDB): domain Bacteria; phylum Bacteroidota; class Bacteroidia; order Bacteroidales; family Bacteroidaceae; genus Bacteroides. Next base: position 5,632 of record USEY01000075.1, on the reverse strand, counting down.
TATTATCTTTATAGCTTTTATCTGTTGCGTTTCTTTTTATTTCCAGAATATCATAGGGCCGCAGGCACAGACCAAACTGTGGACATTGCTGATTTCCATGCGTCAGAAGTCGCCTGAACTGGATATTCCCGAAGGAGTATTCTATGATGAAATAGACGGTTACAATCTGTATGTGAAGAAGAAGGACCGCAAGACGGGTATGCTTTACGACGTATTGATATACAACTTTGAGAAGGGCTTTGAGAATGCGCAAATCATCAAGTCGGACTCTGGAAAGTTGGAGATGACGGCCGACAAGCAGCATTTGTACCTGCATCTGTATAGCGGCGAGCAGTTTGAGAACCTGAAGTCGCAGAACATGAGTCAGAAGAATGTGCCTTATCGTCGTGAAAGTTTCAGAGAGAAGCATGCTATCATAGAGTTTGACTCGGACTTCAACATGGCCGATGAAGGTATCATGAGCGGGCAGTCGAACAGTAAGAACATGAGTACCTTGCAGGCCGATATTGATTCGATGGCATGCAGAAACGACAGTATAGGCAGGGCTTATTATCAGGAAGCCATGCAGGGCACTTACAATAAGACGACTGCTACCTTGACCAAGGAAGATACCTTGAAAATTAATCAAGCGCTTGTCGGCAACTATAGTGTGGACAGCCTGTTCCAGGCTTCTACATTGTTGCAGAAACAGAAGATATTGAGTACGGCTGTGAGCAGGGCTGAGAGTGCCGGAAGCGACTGGAGCTTCAAGAGCTTCAATGTATCGCAGTCTCAGTATAACTTGCGCCGACACATGACGGCCTGGCATGAGAAACTGACGTTGTCATTGGCCTGTCTGATATTCTTCTTCATCGGTGCGCCTTTGGGTGGTATTATCCGCAAAGGCGGTCTGGGAATGCCGGTGGTGGTGTCGGTGCTGATATTTATTGTCTATTACATTATTAACAATACGGGCTATAAGATGGCCCGCGACGGTAAATGGATAGTGTGGATGGGTATGTGGACCAGTACGGCCGTGCTGGCACCGTTGGGGGCCTTCCTTACTTATAAGTCGAACAAAGACTCGGTGGTGCTGAATGCCGATGCCTACATACATTGGATAAAGAAGGTGCTGGGTATCCGCAGCCAGCGGCATCTGTTCCGCAAGGAGGTTATTATTCATGACCCGGACTATGACCGCTTGCCCGGCGAATTGGAACGTTTGTCGGAAGAGTGTCGTGCATACGCCAGCCAGAAGCAGCTGAAACATGCTCCCAACTATTTCAAATTGTGGATGGGCTCGGCTACACGCGATGAGGTGATGGTGGGCATCAACGAACGCATGGAGGCGCTGATAGACGAAATGTCGAATACACGTTCGGCTATCTTGCTGGCTGCGTTGAACAATTATCCGGTGATACCTGTTCATGCTCATGTACGGCCTTTCCGTGCTTATTGGCTCAATATCCTTTGCGGTGTTCTGGTGCCGGTAGGGCTGTTCTTTTATTTCCGCATCTGGGCGTTCCGCATACGCTTGAGCAAGGATGTGGACAGAATAGTGAAAAACAACAATGATGTGATACATATCATACAATCGATAAAGCAGAATCAATAAAACTTTTAAGATATGGAAAATGTAAAGCTGAATACCATAGAAGAGGCCATTGAAGAGTTCAAGGCCGGCAATTTTGTCATTGTGGTAGACGATGAAGACCGCGAAAATGAAGGCGACCTGATAATCGCAGCCGAGAAAATTACTCCTGAAAAGGTGAATTTCATGCTGAAGCATGCACGTGGCGTGCTTTGCGCACCGATTACCGTGTCGCGTTGCAAGGAATTGGATTTACCCCATCAGGTGTTGGACAATACCTCTGTGCTGGGTACTCCTTTTACAGTGACCATTGACAAGCTGGAAGGTTGTACGACTGGTGTGTCGGCTGCTGACCGTGCGGCTACTATACAGGCGCTGGCCGACCCTGCTTCTACTCCTGCCACCTTCGGACGTCCGGGACACATCAATCCGCTGTATGCACAGGAGAAAGGCGTATTGCGCCGTGCTGGACATACGGAGGCAACTATCGACTTGTGTCGTCTGGCTGGACTTTATCCGGCTGGTGCGTTGATGGAAATCATGAACGATGACGGTACCATGGCCCGCTTACCCGAATTGCGCAAGATGGCTGATGAGTATGGCCTGAAACTTGTTTCCATTCGCGATATGATAGCTTACCGCCTGAAACAGGAATCTATAGTGGAAAAGGGTGTGGAAGTGCACATGCCTACTGAGCATGGCGATTTCCGCCTGATTGCTTTCCGACAGAAGTCCAACGGACTGGAGCATGTAGCGCTGTTCAAGGGCACTTGGACTCCTGAAGAACCTATTCTGGTGAGGGTGCATTCGTCGTGTGCCACGGGCGATATCTTTGCTTCGAAGCGTTGCGACTGTGGTGAGCAGCTGCACAAGGCCATGGAAATGATAGAAAAGGCAGGTAAGGGTGTGGTTGTCTATCTGAACCAGGAAGGCCGCGGCATAGGCCTGATGGAGAAGATGAAAGCCTACAAATTGCAGGAGGACGGCATGGACACCGTGGATGCCAACCTCTGCCTGGGACATCTGGCCGACGAGCGCGACTATGGCGTGGGAGCACAAATCCTTCGCGAACTGGGTGTACACAAGATGCGCCTGATGACCAATAACCCCGTGAAGCGTGTAGGTCTGGAGGCATACGGACTGGAGATTGCCGAGATTGTGCCCATTGAGACAACGCCCAATCCCTACAACGAACGTTACCTGCGTACCAAGAAGGAGCGCATGGGACATACTTTGCATTTCAACAAATAATTTCAACCCTATAAAAAAGGAAACATCATGAATCAATTATCTGACCGTTTGAACAGCTTGTCGCCATCGGCGACACTGGCCATGTCTCAAAAGAGTGCTGAGCTGAAGGCACAGGGCGTGGATGTGATTAACCTGAGTGTCGGTGAACCTGACTTCAATACGCCCGACCACATCAAAGAGGCTGCCAAGAAGGCAATAGATGAGAACTATTCACGCTACTCTCCCGTAGCCGGTTATCCTGCCCTGCGCAATGCCATCGTGGCAAAGCTGAAAAATGAAAACGGTCTGGACTATACTGCTGCCCAGATTTCGTGTGCCAACGGTGCAAAGCAGTCGGTGTGCAACACTATCCTGGTACTTGTTAACCCAGGCGACGAAGTGATTGTACCCGCTCCTTACTGGGTAAGCTACCCTGAAATGGTGAAGCTGGCCGAAGGTAAGCCTGTGATTGTGACTGCCGGCATCGAGCAGGATTTCAAGATTACGCCTGCACAGCTGGAGGCTGCCATCACTCCGAAGACCAAGGCACTGATTCTGTGCTCTCCGTCCAATCCTACCGGTTCTGTCTACAGCGCCGAGGAGCTGGCTGCATTGGCTGCCGTGCTCGAAAAGCATCCGCAGATTATTGTTATTGCCGACGAAATCTATGAGCACATCAACTACATCGGCCGTCACCACAGCATTGCCCAGATTCCCGCGATGAAAGACCGTACGGTCATCGTGAACGGTGTGTCGAAGGCATACGCCATGACGGGTTGGCGTATCGGCTTCATTGCCGGACCCGAATGGATTGTGAAGGCTGTGAACAAGCTGCAAGGACAGTATACTTCAGGTCCCTGCTCTGTATCGCAGAAGGCTGCCGAAGCTGCCTATACAGGTACACAGGCTCCGGTAGAGGAAATGCGTCAGGCCTTCCAGCGTCGTCGCGACCTTATTGTGAAGCTGGCCAAGGAAGTACCGGGCTTTGAAGTGAACGTTCCGCAAGGTGCATTCTACCTCTTCCCCAAGTGTAGCTCGTTCTTCGGCAAGTCGGCCGGCGACCGTAAAATCAACAACTCCGATGACTTGGCCATGTACCTGCTCGAAGTAGGCCACGTGGCTTGCGTGGGTGGTACTTCGTTTGGAGCACCTGAGTGCATCCGCATGAGCTATGCTACCAGCGATGAGAACATCGTTGAGGCTATCCGTCGTATCAAAGAGGCACTGGCTGCGCTGAAGTAAGCGGCTGTTGCCCCGGTTATATGGCTTAATCCCCTTGCCGTGTTTCTTCCCTTTGTGGAGAAGACGGCAAGGGGATTCTTTTTTCCTGGCTTTTAGTGTTTGAAAATCAGGCAATGTTTTGACCAGGAAGCGGCAATGTTTTACCTCAAAACATTGCATGTTTTGCATGAAAAGGTCGTATGCTTTTGGGTGGGACAATGTATGGCGGCAGAGCAGATGTTCTCCGGGCTATTTCACAAGCTGCTACATAGTCATTCCTCAGACCACCGCATGGCTATTCACCAGACCGATGAATAGCTATTCAGGAGTTCGGTGAATAGCTATTTCGGGGACCCCGAAATAAAAATCCATACATTTTACTCTTGTTTTGCAGTACCTTTTTCCTCACCTTTTCATATATTTGCTTACGCGAAGACAGGATACGGCTCGGCATAGTCAAACTTGAAAACTTTGTTTTTGTTTGTCTCTGCTCTCGCCTTCCGCAATTTTTGTTCTTCGTAATAATTATCTGATAGACAATGAAGAAAGGAATGTATCTATTGGCAGGTGTGCTGACTGCTGCTCTGATGGGTGGCGGTTGCAGCAGCAAGGGGCAGAAGCAGGCCCCTGCTGAAAATGAAGGGCAGGCTGTGTTTGCCTGCATGGACAGTGCCACGATGGAGCGTGGCGGAGTGAAGCTGACTTGGCTGAGAGATAATGCCCAGGAGCGCAAGATGCCGTTGAGCCTGTTTGGCGAGTTGCCTCAGAGTCTGGTGGACAGTCTGGGCATAGCCGACGGGGTACCCTCGTCGGTAAGCTGTTATTTGCTGGAGGTGGACGGCAAGCATATCTTGTTCGATACCGGTGTGGGTGCACCCGGTTGCCGCCTGATGGACGGACTGGCTGCCGCAGGTGTTGCGCCGGCCGACATTGACTACCTTTATCTGACTCATTTTCATGGTGACCACATCGGCGGCATGATGCGGGGTGACACGGTGGTCTTTCCGCGCGCTGAGGTCTATGCAGCGCAGCAGGAATATGACGGCTGGATGCAGATGCCTGAAGAACAGAAGGCACAGGTGGTAAAGACCATGGAGGCCTACAAGGACCGCCTGCATCTGTTTGCCTATAATGATACGCTGCCCGGCGGGGTGGTGGCACTGAACGGCGAAGGTCACACGCCCGGCCATACGGTTTACCGGGCAGGTGGCTTCCTGATAGTAGGCGACTTGCTGCATGGAGCAGCTCTCCAGTTGGCTCGTCCTGATATATGTGCTTCTTACGACATGGACCCGCAAAAGGCGGTCACCACCCGTAAGCACTATCTGGAGTATGCCCGCCAGAACGATTTGCTGATGGCAGGCATGCACCAGCCGGCTGTGCGCTGACGGCTGGTGGTCAGTGCTTGGCTTGCAGCAGGCAGCTTTCCACTTCCTCTGTGCTGAGGGTGGGAGGGCTGCCTGCCGTCATTTTGCTGCATACCAATTGTCCTACGGTTTCGGCCTATCTCGCATAGGTTAAAATTGGTTGAGAATTTTTTTTCGTAGTTTACAGTCTGCAATACTTCGGTAAATTTTTACCGATAAATTAAAATTAAACATAGAATCGGCA
>USEY01000074.1 GCA_900553815.1 uncultured Bacteroides sp. | reverse complement strand
GCCATATTCCGATGACGATGGAGGATTGGGCGAAACGTATTGACAAATTTCTGGACGTAACGGACCGGCCGATTCTTGCCGATGCAGGAAAGGTCACGGCTGAATACGCCAAAGAGTTTGCCGAAACTGAATTTGAAAAATACCGCGTCATTCAAGACCGTCTGTTTAAGTCCGACTTCGATAAATTGGATGACAAAGATTTGCCCTCACTTGATTTTACGCCAGACAACCCATAACTAAGTCATGAAGAAATCGCAACTGTTACTGAAAAAACTTAGTGATGCAGTTTTTGTTGTCATTTAACATTGATATTTTCTGCGTTTTCCTTTCGTTATTTTCGGTGAAAAATCGTACTTTTGCAGTAAAGAGCTGTGGTTGCTTATGGATGCTTATTTTCGGGTTTCCGCTATATTTGCAACACGTTCACGCAAGTTGCTCATACAGAGATACTGTTGACTTTGAAGAAGTGAAGTAATTACCCTCAGGTAGTTATATAGCAAAATAGAAAAACGAGGCTATTTCAAGGGAACTTGAGATAGTCTCGTTTTTTTGTTCTATACAGGAATTTGTTATCTGGTTATCAGATATTGTGATGAAAAGGATAAAAAATTACGTATGAATGAATCAGGCCAGAGGCGTTTCTCTATTGTAGTGGGGAGGATGGTTTGAGTCAGATTTTTCCCAAAATCTTATCCATTACCCAGTTGGTCAACGTTGCACTCTCACCGTCGCAAGTACATTCTCCTTTGCCCAGCAGGTGGTCTACTACGGCTTGGATAAGCGGTTGTTGTACATAGGTTGGGTTTTCTACGAAGATTTCTTCACGCCCTCTTTCGGTGTGCAAGGCAATGGGGTCGTAAGTGAAAACAGAGAAGCAAATCATGCCTTTATCGCCAATGATTTCAATACGGTCTTCACGTGCAGAGTCGTGGGCAACAAAGCACCACGAGCCACTACCTACCAATCCGCTGTCAAACTGGAAGCAGGCACTGATGGTATCTTCGGCCTGGTAGAGTCCGCCGCGATTACTCTTATATCCACTGGCTTCGAGTATGCAGCCGAATATTTCCTGAAGTAAGTCAAGTTGGTGTGGAGCCAAGTCGTAGAAGTATCCGCCTCCTGCTATGTCGGGTTGTACGCGCCAGGGCAGTTTCTCTTTGTTGTAGTCCAAATAGCGTGGAGGTTGTGCAAAACGTATCTGTATATTGATGACGTTGCCGATGGCTCCTTCCTCGACCAGTGATTTTACTTTTTGGAAGTAGGGCAGATAACGGCGGTAGTAGGCAACAAAACAAGGTACACCGGTTTCGTGCGAGATGCGGTTGATGCGGCAGCACTCTTCGTAGGTCACGGCCATGGGCTTTTCTATGTAGACCGGTTTCCCTGCCTTCATGGACATGATGGCATAAGTGGCGTGTGAGGAAGGAGGGGTAGCTATATATACAGCGTTGACGTCTTCGTCATCAATCAGTTCTTGTGCGTCGTTATACCATTTGGGTATTCCTCGTTCTTGTGCATAAGTCTTGGCTTTTTCCAAGTTGCGGCTCATTACAGCCACCACTTCCGAGTTCTCAATTTTCTGGAATGCGGGGCCGCTTTTGTATTTGGTCACTTCACCACAGCCGATGAATCCCCATTTTATGCGTTCTTTTTCCATAATTGTTCCTTTCCTGGTTAAAATCAAGTTTATAATGTTCCTCTTCTCTGTGGATGTGGCAGATTATTCGTCGTCGTCGCTGTCAAAGTCGAAGTCAAAATCAAAGTCGTCCATAAATTCGGGCGTGGTGAATTCTTCCAGGCTTCTGCGGTCTTTCTTTGTCGGGCGGCCAGTACCTTTGGCGCGGTTGACGAAACCACTGATACGGCTCATTTCGAGCAATTCGTATTGGTCGGGTGTCGTGACGTTTTCCATCATTTCAGACACGAGCTTGGCTCCTACGCGCTTCTCAATGGGTTGAAGCACTTTGAAAGAGTAGGTTACGGGAGGCTTCCTGACTTGTATCACATCGCCAGGTTTTACGGTACGGGCAGCCTTGGCTTGTGCACCGTTAATGCTGACACGTCCTTTCTTGCAGGCTTCGGCAGCGATGGTACGTGTCTTAAATATGCGTACAGCCCACATCCACTTGTCTATTCTTGCTTCGCTCATTTTTTGTTGAATTGGTTCATGGTGATATCAATACCTGCCAGGCAGAAACTTTTTACGATTTCGCCGGCCATGTCAAGGCGTTCGGGCAGTATTTTCCAGTCTTCGTCTGAGAAGTGGCCCAATACATAGTCCACTTGTGCGCCTTTGGGGAAGTCATTGCCAATGCCAAAACGCAAGCGTGCATAGTTCTGTGTGCCCAGGGTTGCTGCAATATGCTTCAGTCCATTATGTCCGGCGTCGCTGCCTTTTCCTTTCAGGCGCAGTGCACCTACCGGGAGTGCCAAGTCGTCTACTACAATCAGTAGGTTTTCGATACCGATGTTCTCTTTCTGCATCCAGTATCTTACGGCATTTCCGCTAAGATTCATGTAGGTAGATGGTTTGAGCAGAAGTAATTGCCTGCCTTTGATGGATAGGGTAGTGGTGAATCCGTATCGTCCGTCTTTAAAAGTTGCTCCGGCAGCTTTGGCCAGGTTGTCTACTACCATGAAGCCAATGTTATGGCGTGTTTCGTGGTATTCGGGGCCAATGTTACCCAGTCCTACTATCAGATATTTCATATATACGTATTGGTTTAGTAGAATTTGGTTCCTCTTGTTTGTTTATGCTGCATCGTGTTGATGATTTAGTTTCTTGTATGCAGCATTTGATTGGATTTATAAACAGAAACGCGGATTATCGCAGCGTTCCGCGGATATGAAATCTGCGTCGTCTGCGTTAATCCGCGTCTGGTTAATATGTCTTCGTAACGAAGTTGTTTGCCTGATATTAGTTGTTAGCGGCAGCAGCACCTCTGGCGGCACGTGTCAGCTTAACAGCGCAAACCACAGCTTCTTTGGCATTCAGCAGTTCCAAGCCTTCGAAGTTCAGTTCGCCAACCTTAATTGTTTTTCCCAGACCGAGGTGAGAAACGTTAACAATCAGTTTTTCAGGAATAACGTTGTAGAGAGCTTTAACTTTCAGTTTACGCATCTGGAGAGACAGCTTACCACCGGCTTTCACACCTTCTGCCAAACCTTCAAGCTGAACAGGTACTTCCATTACAATAGGTTTAGCTTCATCAATCTGATAGAAGTCAACGTGCAGGATAGTATCTTTAACAGGGTGGAATTGGATATCCTTCATGATAGCGTTTACTTTCTTGCCATCGATAATCAGGTCAACAACGTAGATGTGGGGAGTGTATACCAAGTTGCGGAGACCTTCAGCAGGTACAGTGAAGTGTACGTTTTCACCACCACCATAAAGTACGCAGGGTACACCGTTGTCTTTGCGGATTGCTTTCAAAGCTCTTGCTTGTTCCGAAGAACGTTCTGCAATGGTTCTTGCAGTTCCTTTTACTTCAATTGATTTCATTTCTTTGATTTTTTTTTGTGTTACTCTAAATTAAGTAGATTCTCTGTTTGCTTAATTCACCATCACACTGCGTGGCTTGCCACACGATGTTGCAAAAAAGCGGTGCAAAAGTACTGCTTCTTTTTGAATTATAAAAGGTTTGATTGCTTAAAAATCAATATCTATCTTAATATCGTTGTTGAGAGATGTATTTTGCGCATCCTCTGAGGCTTCAGAAGCGGTTTGGGGAACTTCGTGTTCTGTGTCTTCCTTGCGGCTGACGGCAGGTCCGTCTTTTTCTTCAATGAAAGAGATGGCTTGTCTAAGGCCGTTCATGAATTTTTCGAAATCCTCTTTATAAAGGAATATTTTGTGCTTCTCAAAGCTGATTTGCGAGTCTTCGCCTTCACCCATGATTACTTTCTTGCTTTCGGTGATGGCCAGGAACATTTCATCTCTTCTGCTCTTCTTTACATCTAAATAGTAGATTCGTTTGCCTGCCTTAATGGATTGAGAATATACAATCTCTTTATCGTTCATATCCAATCCGTTTTTCTTCTTTTGTTCTTCCATTTTAATATAGTTGTTTTTTGTTTTCTTCCTGTTTTCAGTTGTTTTTATCAAGTAGCAGTCTGAGTATTTTCAATAAGCTTATCAAGGGCAAACTTTTCCTCGATTCAGTGGCCTCGTCGATGCTTCTCGGGTTCAAAATTGACGATTTTTTTTTAACTGTCAAAAGAAAAATCAGGGATAATACATATCTACATTAAAAAATGTGATGTTTTTGGTGTAAACTCATTAAAAATATCTACTTTTGCACTCGTTAAACAATAACATTTACTTAGAATTATGATTAACAGAGTTCTTATTCGTCTTAAGATTATACAGATTGTATATGCTTATTATCAGAACGGAAGTAAAAATTTAGACTCAGCGGAGAAAGAATTGTTTTATAGCCTTTCAAAGGCTTACGACCTTTACAATTACTTGCTGATGCTGATGATTGCGTTGACGAATTATGCGCAGAAGCGCATTGATGCGGCTAAGGCCAAGCTGTCGCCTACCGAAGAGGATTTGAATCCCAACACCAAGTTTGTGGAAAACAAGTTTATTGCCCAGCTGGAGGTTAATAAGCAACTGATGGATTTTGTGGCAAACCAAAAGCGTACCTGGGCCAATGATGAAGATTTCTTGAAAGCTTTGTTCGAGAAAATTTCAGCTTCGGATATTTATAAGGAATATATGGCAGCTTCTGACAGTTCGTATGATGCAGATCGTGAACTCTGGAGAAAACTCTATAAGACTTTTATCTTTAATAATGAAGAGCTGGATGCCTTGCTTGAGGATCAAAGCTTGTATTGGAATGACGATAAGGAAATCGTTGATACCTTCGTTTTAAAGACTATCAAGCGCTTTGATGAGAAAAACGGAGCCGACCAACCTCTGCTTCCTGAGTTTAAGGATGATGAAGACCAGGAGTTTGCCCGTCGCCTTTTCCGTCGCTCTATTTTGAACTGTGACTATTATCGTCACCTGATAAGCGAGAATACTCGTAATTGGGATTTGGACCGTGTAGCTTTTATGGATGTCATCATCATGCAGTGTGCGCTGGCTGAGATTTTGAGTTTCCCCAATATTCCCATAAGCGTATCATTGAACGAGTATGTGGATATTGCAAAGGTGTACAGTACCAACAAGAGTGGCAGTTTTGTCAACGGAACTTTGGACGGAATAGTTAAGGTATTGAAAAAAGAAGGTAAGTTAACTAAAAACTGATACCTTTGTTGAGGTATTAAAACTAAAAAGACTGTATTATATGAATTTAATGACTGTGTTTTTTCTGCAGGCTGCCCCTGCTGCAGCTCCCAATGGTAGCATGATGTGGATTATGTTGATAGCCATGTTTGTTATCATGTATTTCTTTATGATTCGTCCGCAAAACAAGAAGCAAAAGGAGATAGCCAACTTCCGCAAATCGCTTCAGGTTAACCAGAAGGTTATTACAGCTGGTGGTATTCATGGCGTAATCAAGGAAATCAACGATAACGACGTGATTCTGGAAATTGCTTCCAACGTAAAAATCCGTATTGACAAGAATTCTATTTTTGCCGCTGCTGCTGATGCCAACGGAGCTCAGGCTGCGAAATAACAATAGACAGAACCGTAATCTGACGATGGCTTGATTGCCTTGTTCATGAAAATGTTTGCTCATGTTTAGAGGTAGGAATATAAGCTATATTTGCAAGAGAATAAATAGAAAAATGAAGGACTTTCTGCTTAGTGATAAGAGCAGGGAGTTCTTTGTTTTTTTATTCTTCTTCTTTGTGGCAGGAGGATTCTGGCTGTTGCAGACGCTGAACAATGACTATGAGACGGAGTTTGTGGTACCTGTTCGCCTCAAAGGAGTACCCGAGAATGTGGTGGTAACGTCCGAGCCTGTGTCGGAAATACATATCAGGGTGCAGGACAAGGGTACGGTATTGCTGAACTATATGCTTGGCAAGAGTTTTTTCCCTGTTACGCTGAACTTCGAAGAAAGCGGACAGAGCAATCGGATTAAGGTTGGAAGAGCTCAGTTTGAAAAGAAAATCACAAGCCAACTGAATACTTCCACCCGTTTGTTGGCCATTACTCCTGATACGCTTGAATATATCTATTCCACAGGGAAAGGTAAACAGGTACCGGTAAGATTGCGTGGAAATGTAGGAGCCGGCCAGCAATATTATTTGTCAGATACGATATTTACACCTGATTCAGTGACGGTCTATGCGCCGGCTGAAGTGCTTGATACCATAACGGCTGCTTATACCCAGTGGCTTTTTCTTGAAAACGTGACCGATACTATAGAAAGGCATGTTTATCTGGATGCTCCTAAGGGCGCCAAGTTCGTGCCAACCTCAACCAAGGTTACATTGCCGGTCGATATTTATACGGAGAAGACGGTAGAAGTTCCCTTGCATGGCATTAACTTCCCGGCCGACAAAGCCTTGCGCGCTTTCCCTTCTAAGGTACAGGTGACTTTCCAGGTAGGTATGGGACGCTTCAGGCAAATTGATGCTTCCGACTTCCATATTGTTGTATCCTACGAAGAACTGCTTCAACTGGGAACAGAAAAATACAAAGTGAAGTTGAGAAAGATTCCTGAGGGAGTCAGCAAGATTCGTTTCAATCCTGAGCAGGTAGATTTCCTGATAGAACAAATCCCTTTGAGTTATGACTAAGAAGATTGGCCTGACCGGTGGCATAGGCAGTGGCAAAAGTGTAGTGTCTCGTTTGCTGGAGGTAATGGGCGTTCCCGTCTATATTTCGGATATAGAGACCAAACGGCTGATGCTGACGGACGAAGGCATCAGGCAGGGGCTTATTGCTTTGTTGGGACCGGATGTGTATTTGGATGGTTCGCTTAACAAACCCATGCTGGCTGCTTATCTGTTTAGTGGTCCTGAGCAGGCTTCCCGTATCAATTCTATTGTTCATCCGCGTGTAAAAGAAGATTTCCGCCGTTGGACAGCTTGTCATGCAGGGTGTGAATTGGTAGGTATAGAGTCTGCCATTCTGATAGAGGCCGGTTTCGCTTCGGAAGTAGACAGTGTAGTGATGGTATACGCTCCCGAGGAAGTGCGCATTGCGCGTGCCATGCTGCGCGACGGTGCTTCGCGCAGTCAGATAGAAGCAAGGGTGCGCAGCCAGATGGATGACGAGCGAAAGAAAGCGCAGGCCGACTGTGTAATTGTGAACGATGGTAAAACTCCATTAATTCCACAGGTTTTAAGTCTAATCTCTTCGCTATCTCAAAATATTCCTTACCTTTGCCCGTCAAATAAATAATCGGGGTCGTACAGTAGGCAGAGAGTTCAGTTGTTATTTCCAGCCCGCTGTAGGTCTCCTAATCAATAACCATTAATAAATTGTTATACTGATATGCTGAAGACTATTTTGTCTATCTCCGGTAAACCGGGGTTGTATAAACTCGTTTCTCAGGGAAAGAATATGCTCATTGTTGAGTCGCTGGTTGATAAGAAACGTTGTCCTTCCTACGGAAACGATAAGATAATCTCATTGGGCGATATTGCCATGTACACTGATGCCGATGACATTCCTTTGAGAGAAGTGTTTGCTTCCATGAAGAAAAAAGAGAACGGTGCGGCTGTGGCTCTCGACGTGAAGAAAGCTTCATCTGCTGAGCTTTATGATTATCTGGGACAGGTGTTGCCCAACTTTGACCGCGACCGCGTTCATGCTTCAGACATCAAGAAGCTGATTTCATGGTACAATCTTCTGGTGGCCAACGGACTGACTGACTTTGAAGAAGAACAGACTGAAGCCGAAGAAGCCAAGACTGAAGAATAAGGCAGGCTGAAAAACAGTGCCTTTTGTATGCACTGTGACTGATAATATAAAAAGGAAGGAAACAGCAGGAAAAGCATTGATTGGCTTTCCTGTCGTTTTCTTCCTTTTCTTGTTTTTTACCTTATGGTAAGTGTTTCATTAACTTGAGGCTGTGAAGTGTGCTTCACATGAAAGTCTGCAAATACAAAACTTGGAGGCATTTGTCAAAAGGGGGCACGACGAGGAAAGGGTGAATGGAGAAAATGAGGTTTCAACGGCGGAAGAAACAGTTATCAGGGTGAAGTTTCACCATTAGGCGTTGAAAATGAACGTGTTGGTGTGAAAGATCTAGGTGAAGAAACAGATGTGACTATATGAGTGAAAGATATATGTTTCACAGCATTGCGCTGATAATCAATTGCCTGAAGCTGCTGTGAAGGCGTGAAACTTGTTATGGGAAAATACATCTTCTACGGGTGTGAAACTTCGATGAAATGGGCCTTTTTTGATAGTGAGAGATAAAAGGAGGTGGTGATGTTTCACCCAAGAGGTGGACAGCCCGCGTAAAAGTCGGTTTACCTTCTGCTGCCCCAAGAGGGACTTGACGAGCGTAAACAGGGACTTTAGTCGGCCAAAGAGAGTGGTTACAGAGCTGAAGAGGGACTTGACGAAACGCAGCAGTCAGTGTGAACTGATGCAGCCGTATGCGTAAGCCAATGCAGCCGTATGTATCAAACTGTAGACACGCATGTGTTTTCAAGAAAAGCTTATAGGTTATATCAGCAGTGGACTGTCTCCATGTCAGCAGTCCACTGCTATCGTATTGGGAGTTAACTGCTACCGTGCTGGTAGTCCACTGCTACCATGCTGGCAGTCCACTGCTATCGTGCTGGGAGTTAACTGCTACCATGTAGGGTAATAACCGCTATATGTTTCGGGCATAGGTAGCAGTACTCATTTTGCCTGCTCCGATTGTTGCTTCACTTTCTTTTTAGCGGGTTGCTTGGCTGCCGGCTCTGCATGATACTGTGTTGTATATTCCTTGCATAACATCTTCAGACCGCATTCGTCGCATTTCGGGTTGCGGGCCAGGCATACATAGCGGCCATGCAGAATGAGCCAGTGGTGGGCTATCGGAATGTCGGCTTCGGGAATGTTTTTCATTAATTCCTTTTCCACACTAAGCGGCGTGGTGCAGCGTTCCGACACCAGTCCCAGTCGGTGGCTGACACGGAACACATGTGTGTCTACCGCCATGGCAGCCTTATTGAATACGACGGACTGGATGACGTTGGCCGTCTTGCGACCCACTCCCGGCAGTCGGGTCAGTTCTTCCAGTGTGCCGGGTACCTGACTGCCAAACTCTTCTACCAGCATGCGTGCCATGCCGGCCAGGTGCTTGGCCTTGTTGTTGGGGTAGGACACACTGCGTATGTATTCGAATATTACTTCCGGGCTGGCAGCAGCCAATGCCTCAGGGGTAGGAAAGTCGCGGAAGAGGGCAGGGGTAATCATATTGACCCGCTTATCGGTACATTGTGCCGACAGGATGACAGCTATCAGCAACTGAAACGGATTCTCGTAATGCAGTTCCGTTTCGGCTATCGGGCGGTTGATTCTGAACCAATCCAATATCTGTTCGTATCGTTCTTTTTTTCTCATCTTCGTCGAAGGAGTATGTTATCTGAGTTTATTCTTATGGTAGTGTGGAGCTACTTTCAGGTTGAAGTAGAGCATGGAGACCACTGTCAGGCAGGCACCAAACAGGTAGGCTCTGGAGAAGGTACTGACTTCGGCAATATATCCGCCTGCCAGCATGCCGATGCCAATGCCTACGTCCCATGAAGTCAGGTAGGTGGAAGTAGCTGTACCACGCTG
Source organism: uncultured Bacteroides sp. (assembly GCA_900553815.1). Taxonomy (GTDB): domain Bacteria; phylum Bacteroidota; class Bacteroidia; order Bacteroidales; family Bacteroidaceae; genus Bacteroides. The sequence goes on along the minus strand of USEY01000074.1, from coordinate 2,463 downwards.
GCTGTTGGGGGCCAGGTTGACAAACAGGGTGTTATAGGCCGGGAACATGGTTCCGAAACCGACACCCAGCAGCAAGGCTATGGTGAAGAATATTACTGTGCAGGCTTCGCTGTTCCAACGTATGATGTAGACGCACGAGGCCAGCAGGAAGAAGCTGAACACCACCAGCACCAGTCCGGCCGAGATGACTTGCGTAATCTTGCCTCTATCGACCAGCCTGCCCGAGAACAGGCGCGACACCGCCATACCCAGTGCCATGAAGGTGAAGAAGAAGCCCGTGGAAGCGTCGATATTTATCTGGCGTGCATACATGGCCACGTAGTTGGTGGTCATGCCGTAAGGGATGGACAGCAGCAGCAGGCTGAGGCCGGCCGGCAGTCCTTTCAGCAAGATGAAGCGGTCCAGTGAGATGGGGTCGCGCTTTACCGGTGGTTTATAGGGTGTCTTGACCAGCGATGCGCACAGGAAACCGGCTAGGCACGAACCCAGCGAGCAGCAGAATATCACCGTGTAGCTCATACCGGCATCGTGCAGGAACAGGCCCGTCATGGGTCCGATGGACATGGCTATGTTGTTGGCTAGCCCGTAGTAGCCCAGACCTTCGCCACGGCGCGAGGAGGGCATGATGTCGATGACCACCGTATTGCCACCTACCGTTACCATACCAAACGATACGCCGTGGACAATGCGCAAGGCTATGAACAGCGTCAGCGTGCCTGCCAGCAGATAGCCGCCGAAGATGGCCGTAAAGATGAAGTAGGCCAGCAGGTAGAGCGGCTTGCGTGCGAAGGTGTCGAGCAGGTAGCCCGAGAAGGGACGGATGCACAGGGCGGCGATGGTGTAGCAGGACAGCACCAGACCCATCGTGAACTTATCGGCTCCGAATACTTCGGTCAGGTAGAAAGGGAGCACCGGCATCATCAGCCAGAAGCCAAAGTAGAGCAGGAAGTTGGCTGCCAGTATGAAGCAATAGCTGCGGGTTACAAGACGATCTTTCATATCTTTTCAATCCTTTCTTTAGATGCTCGGCAGGCGAGGGGCATGGTCTGCTGCCCGCCTGTGCCGGGTGGATGGTATAGAAAAGGGGGCATGCCGCATTCCGTGCACTCCCCCTTTCTTTATCTATGGCTTGTTTTTGTTTGTTTATCTCTGCATGTCTTTGTAGGCGTGCTTAGTAGGCTGCTTCAAATTCTTTCAGGAAACGGGTGTCGTTTTCCGAGAACAGGCGCAGGTCGTTGACGCGGTACTTCAGGTTAGTGATGCGTTCAATACCCATGCCGAGTGCATAGCCGCTGTAGATCTTGCTGTCTATGCCGCAGGCCTCCAGAACGTTGGGGTCCACCATGCCGCAACCCAGGATTTCCACCCAGCCGGTACCTTTGCAGAAGGGGCATCCCTTGCCGCCGCAGATGTTGCAGCTGATGTCCATTTCGGCACTGGGTTCGGTGAAGGGGAAGTACGACGGGCGCAGGCGGATTTGCGTGTCGCTGCCAAACATTTCCTTGGCAAACAGCAGCAGCACCTGCTTCAGGTCGGTGAACGATACGTTCTTGTCAATATAGAGGGCTTCTACCTGGTGGAAGAAGGCATGTGCGCGGTAGCTGATGGCTTCGTTGCGGTATACACGGCCCGGGCAGATGATGCGGATGGGCGGTTGGGTCTGTTCCATGGTGCGTACCTGTACGGAGCTGGTGTGTGAGCGCAGGATGATGTTCTTGGTCACGTCACCGGGGTTGACATCCACGAAGAACGTGTCTTGCATGTCGCGTGCCGGATGGTCGGCGGCAAAGTTCAGTTTGGTGTACACGTGCAAGTCATCTTCCACTTCAGGACCGTCGGCAATGCTGAAGCCCATGCGGGCAAAGATGTCGATGATTTCGTTGCGGACAATGGACAACGGATGGCGTGTGCCCAGGTTTATGGGGTAGGCCGAGCGTGTCAGGTCCAGGTCGTCGCAACCAGTGTCCTGGCTTTCAAACTGCTCTTTCAGTGCGTTGATTTTCTCTTGTGCCTTGTTCTTCAGTTCATTCAGTTTCATGCCCACTTCTTTCTTCTGTTCGGCGGGCACGCTGCGGAAGTCGGTCATCAGTTCGTTGATGGCACCCTTCTTGCTGAGGTACTTGATGCGCAGGGCTTCAATCTCTTCAGCGCTGGAAGCTTGCAGCGTTTCAATTTCTTTGAGAAGTTGTTCGATTTTATCTATCATGATTCTTTCTGTTTTAATCCCGATGGTGTGGTGTCAGGCCTTTGTTGTGGCCACGACGGTGCAAAGATAGTGTTTATTCGTCATAATCAATCTTCTTTTGCCCACAAAATATCGGCTTCGTTGGGTGTTAACTCTTTTCTCGTTGGGAGTTAATACCTATCAAGTGAGGGTATCAAAACGGGCTTACCATATATAAACCTATTCAAGTTTCGGTTTTACCGAATTGAAAATCGGCGAAGCCAAACTTGCAGGAGTTA
>USEY01000073.1 GCA_900553815.1 uncultured Bacteroides sp. | reverse complement strand
TTACCGGAAAGAAAGCCATGATTGGCAACAATGTTTCACACTCAAAGAGAAGAACAAAAAGAACCTTTGATTTGAACTTGTTTAGAAAGAAGTTCTACTATGTAGAGCAAGATTGCTGGATTAGCCTGAGCTTGTGTGCTGCAGGTTTGCGCATTATTAACAAAAAAGGCCTGGACGCTGCGCTGAATGAAGCTGTAGCTAAAGGTTATTGTGATTGGAAAACCATTAGAGTTATTGGTTAAAAGAGAGGAGTAACAGAATTATGGCAAAGAAAGCAAAAGGCAACAGAGTACAGGTGATTCTGGAGTGCACAGAGCACAAAGATAGTGGTATGCCGGGCACTTCCCGTTACATTACTACTAAGAATAGAAAAAATTCACCTGAAAGATTGGAGTTGAAGAAGTACAACCCGATTCTGAAAAGAGTAACAGTTCACAAAGAAATCAAATAAGTATAATCCATGGCAAAGAAAACAGTAGCAAGCTTGCACGAAGGTTCTAAAGAAGGTCGTGCTTATACGAAGGTTATCAAGATGGTTAAGTCTCCGAAGACAGGTGCTTACATCTTTGATGAACAAATGGTTCCTAACGAAAAAGTGGATGACTTTTTCAAGAAATAAGTATAATATAAGCAACTGTAAAAACGTTGTTATATAAGTATATAGAAAAACTCTTGTCTCAGACATTGGTTGCGGGACAAGAGTTTTTTATTTTCTATCCGGGGAGATAAGATATTTTTTGCATTGTTTGGGGATGGACGCCTGTGTTCTGATGAATAGGACGTGGAAGCCCGTATTCTTTCCAGCATGGCATGTAAATGAAATAAATCAGGATAGAAATGGTGAAGATTCAAATGAAGATGAAAAGAAAAATAAATGGATTTTTTATATTCATTGGTTTTATTTTTATCTTTGTAGCATAATGTATTATACAAAGAAGTGACGTATGGGATTTTTTAGTTTTTTCTCAAAAGAAAAGAAAGAAACCTTGGATAAGGGTTTGTCGAAAACCAAAGAAAGTGTTTTTGGAAAGATAGCACGTGCTGTGGCTGGCAAATCGAAAGTGGACGACGAGGTTTTGGATAATCTGGAAGAAGTATTGATTACTTCGGATGTGGGTGTGGAGACAACCCTGAAAATCATCGACAGAATAGAGAAAAGAGTGGCTGCTGACAAATATATGAATACGCAAGAGCTTAATCATATATTGCGCGATGAGATTGCGGCTTTGCTTACCGAGAATCATTCGGATGACGTAGATGATTTTGAAGCTCCGATAACCAGAAAACCGTACGTCATTATGGTAGTTGGAGTGAATGGAGTAGGGAAAACTACAACGATTGGCAAGCTGGCCTATCAGTTCAAGAAGAACGGAAAGTCGGTTTACCTGGGAGCTGCTGATACTTTCAGAGCCGCTGCCGTGGAACAGCTGATGATATGGGGAGACCGTGTAGGTGTACCTGTTGTTAAACAGAAAATGGGAGCTGACCCGGCATCTGTTGCATACGATACGTTAAGTTCTGCTGTGGCCAATAATGCCGATGTCGTAATTATCGATACGGCTGGTAGATTGCACAACAAGGTGGGCCTGATGAACGAGCTGACCAAGATAAAGAATGTCATGAAGAAAGTGGTACCCGATGCCCCCGATGAAGTATTGCTCGTATTGGATGGTTCTACAGGACAGAATGCCTTTGAACAGGCCAAGCAATTTACCTTGGCTACCGAAGTTACGGCACTGGCAGTCACCAAGCTTGACGGCACAGCCAAGGGTGGTGTGGTTATCGGCATTTCTGACCAGTTTAAGATTCCTGTCAAGTACATTGGTCTTGGTGAAGGAATGGAAGATTTGCAAGTCTTCCGCAAGAAAGAATTTGTTCGTTCATTGTTTGGAGAAGATTAATGAATAATAAAAAGACTATTGACATCGTGACGTTGGGATGTTCCAAGAATCTGGTTGATTCGGAGCATCTGATGAAGCAATTGGAGAATGCAGGATTTAAAGTGACGCACGATGCTGAGAAGCCTAAGGGAAGAATAGCGGTCATTAATACTTGTGGTTTTATTGGTGACGCCAAGGAAGAGTCAGTTAACATGATATTGGAGTTTGCGCAGGCCAAAGAAGCAGGTCGTCTGGATAAACTCTATGTCATGGGATGTCTCTCGGAGCGGTATATGAAAGACCTGGAAGCAGAAATCCCGCAGGTAGACAAGTATTATGGGAAGTTCAGTTGGAAAGAACTGTTGGGCGATTTGCATAAAGAGTATGCCGAAGAATTGCACAACGAGCGCGTACTTACCACTCCTGGCCATTATGCGTACCTGAAAATATCTGAAGGATGCGACCGTAAGTGTGCTTATTGCGCTATACCGCTTATTACCGGTGCCCATGTGTCGAGGCCGATGGAAGAGATTCTTGATGAGGTGAAGTACCTGGTAGCACAAGGTGTAAAGGAGTTTCAGGTTATTGCACAGGAACTGACATATTATGGAGTAGATTTCTATAAGAAGCAAATGCTTCCTGAACTTGTTGAACGTATGGCTCAGATTCCCGGTGTGGAATGGATACGTTTGCACTATGCCTATCCGGCACATTTCCCTGTTGATTTATTCCGCGTGATGCGTCAGTATCCCAATATATGCCGTTACATGGACATTGCCCTTCAGCATATCAGCGATAATGTGTTGACTGCTATGCGTCGTCATGTCACGAAGGCTGATACTTACCGGTTGATTGAACAATTCCGCAAGGAGGTGCCCGGCATACATCTGCGTACAACGCTGATGGTTGGTTTCCCGGGAGAGACAGAGGAGGACTTTGAAGAACTGAAGGACTTTGTGCGCAAGGCACGCTTCGATAGAATGGGGGCTTTTGCCTATTCAGAGGAGGAAGGAACGTATGCCGCCCAGCATTATACGGATAATGTGCCCGAGGGAGTCAAGCAGCAGCGCTTGAATGACCTGATGCTAATTCAGCAGGAGATTTCGGCAGAATTGAACCACAATAAGGTAGGACAGCGGTTTAAAGTGATAATTGACCGGATGGAAGGTGATTACTATGTAGGCAGAACCGAGTTCGACTCTCCGGAAGTAGACCCGGAAGTTCTGATAGAAGCAAAAGCAGAAATGCCCCTTTCCATCGGTGAATTCTATGAAGTGGAGATTACATCTTCGGATGATTATGACTTGTATGGACAGGTCGTTTCATGATTCGTTGGTGTTGGTAGCCTGTCATTGAGGAAAGTCGATATACAGGAATAACAATATAAAAACGAGAAGTCTGAAATACTTGCGACTCTAACGGAAGAGTTTGTCAGGTATTTCAGATTTCTCGTTTTTTGTCAGCCGACACTTACCGTGTTGGGTAGGGATTTATTGAAACATGCGTCTGATGCCTTCCTCCAGGCTGCACGGGCGATAGCCGAGTTCGCATTGAGCCTTCCCGATACTTAAACCGCTGAACCGAGGACGGGGCGTCTTTTCCTGCATTTCTTCCGTGCTGACCGGGATAATGAGCGAACGGTCTAGTCCCAATACATCGGCCACACGGAAAGCCATGTCGGCTATTGTCAGGCATTCGCCGCCACAGATATGATAGATACCGTTGACCGGGTGGCCTATCAGTTTTTCCACGCCCTGAACCACATCGTCAATATACGTTGGTGTGCGCCATTGGTCGTTTACCACCCGTATTGCTTCACCGCTTCTGAGCCGGTTGGCCACCAGTTGTACGATATTTCCGTGTTGGCCGGGAAGGGCAGCCCCATAGACTACGACAATGCGTGCAATGGCATAGTCAGTACAGATGTTGGCTACCTGTTTCTCGCTCTCCAGTTTGGTCAGTCCATAGTAATTGACGGGCGAGGGCAGGTCGTCTTCCGTGTATGGCTGTTGCGTTTCTCCGCCGAACACAAAGTCGGTAGACAGCTGAATGAACCGTCCGCCCCGTTCCTCGCAGGCTTTGGCCAAATGGGCTACGGCATGTATGTTGAGCGCATCGGCTTCCTTATGATGGCTTTCGCAATAATCGGGCGCAGATAGGGCTGCCGTATTGATGACCACATCGGGATTGCACTCCTCGAAAAGTCTGTTTACCGCCTTTTCATCGCATATATCAGCCTCTATGAAGCGGTAATTACCCGCATGTGGGTAGAGGTCGGGATGGAGTGAACAACCGCTCACTTGATAATCTGTGTCGGTTGCCAGCATGTTCATGATGCGTCGTCCGGTAAATCCGTTGGCACCGACGACAAGTACTCTTTTGCACATGTTATCTATGTTTCCTGTTTGTATGATTAAGTGATGGAGTTGTGGTTTATGGAGGCACGACAGGTCAGGGGAAAGGACGTTGACGACCCTGCTGCACTTCAATGCGGATGCCGAACGAGCCGTCTTGCGACTTCAGTTCGAAGGCTCCCTTGAAGTTGTTCTTTTCCCACGGCAGGGCCGATGGATTGGGCACACGCCAGCCATCTTTGTCGTATTCACCGTATGTGTTCAGCCGCCATCCGTTCTTTAGCTTGAAGCTGCCCATCTGCAAGTTGTCCATGGGACTGCCGAAACCTGTTAGCCCGAAAGGGTTGAGGTAGAACGAACCGCCACTGCTGAACATATTGCTTAGGCCCGAGGTGTAGATAGCATCTGTATCGGGTCTGAAGAGGGCATTATAATCCTTGCTCACATTGGGTACGGTAAGCTTGAACCGGCTGAGGTCGGGTACAGGCGTGTTCAACAGACTCTTCATGTCGAGCAGGAAGCCGTCGTAGTTCTTCACCTCGCCGGACAGGTATTCCGTACCTGCCGGTGGGACATCGCCGTTCGGGCGGCTCAATGAATCAGTGCCCACCTCGTTTTGTGCCCAGACCGACGCGCCATACACGACAAGGGAAGTAAGTATCAGAATGAAACGTTTCATAAACTCTTTGTACAATTTATTGCTTCAAAGATAAGGCTTTCTGCCGACACTAGGGCAGGCATTAAGACTATTTATCCGTTTTTGGGGCTTTAGGTATCACCTGGCTGTCAGCGGCATTTCTTCTTATACTCCGTCAGGCGCAGCAAGACTGCCAGGTCCTGCTCCTGTGCGATGGGCAGTGTCAGCGGAATCAGCTTGCCCGACGGCGAGGCTTGCAGGAAGCTGTCTTTGATGTTTTGTGGTATATCCAGTTCGATGACTCCCGGCCTGTACTTCTCTGTAAAATAGATGGCGATGCGAAACATGCCGCTATAGACGTGCAGCCATCCCAGGTTTTTCTTCTTCCACATAAGTTTGCCCAGCCAGGCCTTACCGTCGTTATAGTAATTCCAAGCCACTTCGATGCCGCCGGCCTGTAATTGTTGCAGCATTTGCCGGTACATGGGATAGGACTGTTGCAGGACACGTTCAAGAACAGAGTCATCGGGATATTCCTCCTTGTTGGTCAGGATAAGTTCGTTCATGATTGTACTGTCTGTATTAATGGGGTTTAACAATATAGGTTTGTTCTATCGTATTCATCCTACAATCAGTTTATAGCCCACACCGCGCACATTGATGATACGTATACGGTCGTCCTTAGCCAGTTTGCGGCGCAGCTTGGTGATGAATACATGCAGGCTGCGCTGGTTGAAAAACGTGTCATCGCCCCAGAGGTCGAGCAGAATGTCTTGCATGTTGACCACGCAGTCGCGGTTTTGACACAACCGACGAAGTATTTCTGATTCGCGGTGGGATAGTTCCTGACTGATGCCTTCATGATACAGCGACTGGCGGCGGACATCGAAGCGGTAAATGCCGATGTCATACATGTCTGTTTCCTGTTCAGCCGGGGGCGTGTAGGTGCAGGCACGGCCCAACAGAGCCTTGATGCGCACGATGAGCTCCTGCATGCCAAAGGGTTTCTTCAGATAGTCGTTGGCACCTAGTTCGAAGCCTTCTACCACGTCGTTCACGGCCGAGCGGGCGGTGAGGAACAGCACTGGCGTGTGTCGGTCAGTCTGGCGGATGCGGCGCACCATCTCAAACCCGTCCATGCGGGGCATCATCACGTCGGCCACCAGCACGTCGGGGCGCAGGTCGAAGAACTGCCGCAGGCCTTCCTCACCATCGACAGCCGTATGGATGTCGAAGCCCTGACCATCCAGTGTATCCTTGATAATCATGGCGAGGGTCTGTTCATCCTCTACCAGAAGTACTTTTATCTTTTCCATAAAAACGGTATTAATGATGAATGAAGAATTAAGAATGAAGAATTAGGGGCAGCGGGGAAGTTGTGCCACCAGAAGATTCTTCATTCCTCATCTTTCATTCTTAATTTAACTATAAACTCGCTTCCCCGACCCGGCTCGCTTCTCACCTCCACTGTGCCGTTGTGCTTCTCTACCATTGTCTTGACATAAAAGAGGCCTAATCCATAGCCTTTTACCTCGTGGAGGTTGCCTGTGGGCACACGGTAGAACTTGTCGAATACATGGGGCAGGCGGTCGCGGGCGATGCCGATGCCATGGTCCAGGACGCTGATTTCCGTATACTTCTGTCCGTCATGCTCCACAAAGTGGCAGCTGACAACAATGTCGGCCTTTCCGGCAGAATATTTCACGGCATTGTCCAGCAGGTTGCTCAGGATATTGGACAAGTGCGTGCGGTCGGCGTAGGCGGTCAGGTCGGCGGGTGTGATGTCCAGTCGGATATCCGTGGGCTTGTCGGCCTTCAGCTTGTGTTGCTCGGCCAGGGCAGGCAGGAGGTCGCTCAGTCTCACTTCCTCCAGCTTCAGACGGAAGGTTTTTCGCCTTTCTATCGACATGGAGAGAATCTGCTCCACCAGCCCGCCCAGCCGTTGCAGCTGTTCCTGACAGATGCGCAGGTAGCGTTCGCGCTTGGCCGGGTTGTCAGCCTGTTGGAAGTTGAGCAGGGCGTCGGTGGCAGCGTAGGCCACGGCGATGGGGGTCTTCAGTTCGTGGGTAATGTTGTTGGTGAAGTCGCTCTTCATTTCCTCCAGCGTTTTCTGTCGCAGGATGGTGCGGATGAGATACCAGAAGGAGAAACCCAATATGATTAGTATGACCAGCGAGGTGGCCAGTATGCCTGCCATCTGTCTCAGGACAAGTCCACTCAGAGGTTCGGTGGTGAGGCGGTAGACGTCGTGTCCGGAGGAGGAAAACGCATACTGATAGCTGACAGCATCGGTACCGGGCGTGTATCCCGGCGTGCCTCCTGTGGCCAGGGTATCGGTATAGAGCCAACGGTCATTGACATCATAGCCTGAGTAGAGGTACTGTAGCCGGTAACGGATGGGGATGTTCAGTTCGCTCAGGCGGGCGCTGACCAGGCTGTCGTAGACGCTGAATTCGGGACTTGTCATAATGTCGAGCCCCGAGTGTAGTCCGCGTTGCAGGTAGATGGCCATCCCGGTCATGGTGCTTTGGTTGTGCAGCATCATGTCAAACCCCTCGTTGGCATGGAGCATGGCTTGAGGACGCACCGTGTCAGTTTCTACCCTTCGAAGGGTATCGTTTTGGGCGGTGAAGCCCTCTATCACAGTGTCAGATACCTGATGCAGTACGGTACTGCTCCGCACAAATTGCTTGCCCTCGCTATCAAAACCGGTGGAGACAGACATCTCGCCATGCTCTCTGTTTCTTTCCTGCAAGCGTTCGATGCGTATCAGCATCTCGTTGTAGTCGCTGATGCGTATGGCCTCCATGATGTTGCGCTCCAGGTCGGTGCGCATGGTGCGGTAGAGTCCCGTCAGCCAGTAGGCCTGATAGGCAAAGATGCCTGCCAGCGATAGGACTACAAGCAGGACGATGTATTTGGAGGGTAGCTTCATGTCTGTTTAAGTATATGGTGTGGCTCTTGTATGTTCAGTGTTTGTGCACCTATTGATGCACGTTTGTGCAGAAACACATGCACAACTGTGCAAACATGTATGCACAACTGTGCACGCCGTTGTGCACAAATGAAACTATATATTATACGATTCCCATACGTACTGATAGTCGTAGCGGTCGAACTCTATGGGTTGAGGAACTCCGCATGCGGCCAGTATGGCGATTATTCTCCGTTGTGTGGCTGGATAGATAGGCTTTTCGCCACTTAACTGGTAATAGAAGGTACGCCGGCTGTTCAGGCCTATGAGGCGTGCCCTTACCATTCTTATTTCCCCGTGCTTCACTTGGTTCATAGCTTTCTGAAATCCGTATGCTATCCGCTGCTTTTCTGCCATACGGAAAAACGGGCATGCAGCCCCGCCTTCGGGATTGACCTGCAAGGGGTTGATGATGCTGATGTTCCTGCGTTTTGGGGTAAGGTCGCGTGCGGCCAGTGCGCGCAGGCATTTGTCTGCCGTGGTGCATTCTTTGTTGAAGCAGAAGCTGAAGTTCTCGGGAGCATTGTCGCAAAAGTTATAGCCGGTTTCTGTCATATCCTGTTCCATATTATTGCTGTTTTTATCTATGCTACAAAAATAATGTATTATTTCATTATTCCTCTTTCATGGTAAGACTAAATAAGACTTCCGGTAACACTTGGTAAGACTTCGTAAGCCTGCGATAACATGTCGTCTGCTTCTTTCTGCCGACCTTTGCCCTTGATTGAAACATAACATACGGATAATGATGAAACGATTGGAAATTTTATTATGGATAGGTATGGCGGGTGCTTGCCTGCTGATGCCCTTGCCTTTGCCAGCCCAGGAAAACAAACAGGAAGATGTGCCGACATTGTCGGCCGATAGCCTCATCACCGGCGATGCCCGCATGGATAGCCTTTACCGCCATCTGCCCGAGGTAATGGTGGTGGGCGAACGGCCTGTGGTCAGAGCTTCGGCCGGCAAATTGGAGTATGACTTGCCGCGTATGATTCAGGACCGACCGGTCGATAACATTTACGAGGCACTGAAGGAACTGCCCGGTGTGGTAGAGCAGGATGGTGCGCTGAAGCTGGGCATGCAGGGCGTCACTGTGGTGCTCGATGGCAAGGTGACCAATATGAGTACCGACCAGCTTTATGCTCTGCTGAAGTCTATGTCAGCCGACCGCATAGAGCGCGTCGAAGTGATGTATAATGCACCGGCCCGCTACCAGGTACGCGGTGCCATGATTAATGTCCGCCTGCGTCGTCGCATAGGCGACCCCGGTGTGGTGCAGGGCGAGTTGTATGGCAAGTACAATCAGGAACATGAAGCTTCGTTCGAGGAACGGGCATCCCTGCTATATAATGGAAATAAATTCTCTGCTGACTTTCTTTACTCTCACAGCCATGGCGACAGCTTCAACACCACCGACAAGGAAGCCCGTCACTGGCAGCAGGCCGATGGCTCGACGCATCTCATCGACAACTACGAGGAGATGCGCGGCCGCAGCCATACCCACAACTTCCGCCTGGGTACGGACTATGCGCTGGCAGAGAACCATTCGCTGAGCTTTGTCTATAACGGTAGTTATTCAACCGGTCATACCAGTCAGAGCTCTACAGGGACACAGACAGCCGAAAGCCTGAGCGAGCAGACCTCGTGGTTGCACAACGGTCGCCTGGATTATCAGACACCCATTGGGCTGAAAGCTGGTGCCGAGTTCACGTGGTACAACGCGCCAGGCAATCAGCTGTTGCACAGCCGTATGGGCGATGATTTCCTCAACTTCTATACCGAAGACGGGCAGCGCATCAATGCCTGGAAGTTTTATCTTGCTCAGGAACATCAGCTGAAGAACGGCTGGGGGCTGAATTATGGGGCGGTTTACACTACGAGTGTGGATAACTCGTACCAAACGTATGAGAATGGTGAACGAGGAACGATGAATGAAGAATCAGCTTTGCCTGCTGACGTCAAGTCGCGCCGCCGCGAGCAGACACTCAACCTGTATGCTGGTTTCAGCAAATCCTTCGGGCAGAAGCTGATGACCGACTTCTCGTTGGCCGTGGAGCGCTATAAGACACCCGTTTGGGATGAGTGGGACGTCTATCCTGTCCTTAACCTGACCTACCTGCCTGCCGACGGACACATCCTCCAACTCAACTTCAGCAGCGACAAAAGCTATCCCGCTTATTGGGCGGTACAGGATGTCATCTCTTACTTGGGTGGCGGATACAGCGAGATACACGGCAACCCGCTGCTGAAGCCTGCCATCGACTATTCTACGTCGTTGACTTATATTCTGAAGTCAAAGTACGTTTTCCGTGCCTGGTTCAATCATACCAAGGACCGTGCTGTGCAGACACTCTATCAGTCGCCCGACGAATTGCTGGAATTGTATAAATATCTGAACTTCGACTTCGAACAACAGGCTGGTCTGCAAGCCTCCGTACCCTTCAAAGCAGGGCGTTGGCTCAACTCGCGCTTAACTCTTTTGGGATTGTGGATGCGTCAGAAGGACAGCGACTTCTACGACCTTCCCTTCGACCGTCATCGCCTGTTGGGCATCGCTGTGCTGAACAACACCATCACCCTGAGCCGCAAGCCCGACATTCGGCTGACCATCGACGGACGACTGCAGGGGCGTGCCATTCAGGGCATCTACGATATTCCCACCTGCGGTGACCTTTCTGCCACGCTGCGTTACACCTTCCTTGGCGGCAATGCCGTTCTCACTGCCTGGTGCCGCGACATCCTTCAGACATCGATGCCCTGTCCGCAAATACATTATGGCCGGCAATGGGTAACGAACAATTACTCCAGCTTCCGCAGTGTCGGTCTCTCCTTCACGTGGAAGTTTGGCGGATACAAGGAAAAGAAGCGGGAAGAGGTGGATACGTCACGGTTCAAGTAGGTAAGGCAACGGCTGGCAGATTTCTTACTTCTTCTTTCTTCATTCTTCATTTAATCTGTTATCTTTGCAATTAAGTAAGATAGATAAAAAAACATGCTTATGAAATACCCGATAGGAATGCAGAGCTTTGATCAGCTCATCGAAGATGGATTTGTCTATGTTGACAAGACGGACCTGATTTACAGCCTGACCCATGAAGGCAAGATTTATTTCCTGAGCCGCCCCCGCCGCTTTGGAAAGAGTCTGCTGGTGTCTACCTTGAAGAATTACTTTCTGGGACGTAAGGAACTGTTCCGCGGTCTGGCCATTGAGGGGCTGGAAACGGAGTGGGCAGTATATCCTGTGTTCCATGTGGATTTCAACGGCTCCAATTTCACCGAAGCAGGGGTGTTGGAGAAACGTTTGAATGGTTATGTATCCGATTGGGAAGCGATGTACGGATTGTCGTACGACAGAGATACCCTGGACCTGGGTGGACGCTTCATCAAGGTTCTCGAAGCTGCCCATCGGCAGACGGGTCGTCGTTGCGTGGTTCTGATAGACGAATACGACAAGCCGATACTCGATGTGCTCGATGCTGACCCGGCTCTGGAAGACCGTCATCGCAACGTGCTGAAAGGTTTCTATTCCGTGTTCAAAGGAGCGGACGAGCATCTTCAGTTTGTCTTGCTGACGGGGGTGACAAAGTTTTCGCAGGTCAGCGTATTCAGTGGCTTCAATCAACCGAAGGACATCAGTATGGATGCACGCTACGAAGCCTTGTGTGGCATTACACAGGAGGAGATAGAGCACTACTTCCTTCAGCCCATTGCCGATATGGCAGCAGACTATCGCTGTACCCCCGAGGAAATGAAGCAGCATCTCAAACGGCAGTATGACGGCTACCATTTCAGTGACCGCCTGACGGATGTATATAATCCGTTCAGTTTGCTCAATGCGCTGGATAGTAAACGTGTGTATGACTATTGGTTCCGTTCGGGAACACCGACTTATCTAATCCGCTTGCTGACTCACTTCAATGAGAATTTGAATGAACTGACAGGCAAATATTATCGTCCCGATGAGTTTGTCGATTACAAGGCTGATGTGGAGAAGCCGTTGCCCATGATATACCAGAGCGGTTATCTCACCATCAAGGATTATAACATGCGGATGAACAAGTTCTTGCTCGATTTTCCCAACAACGAGGTAAAGAACGGTTTTGTCACCATGTTGGCTACTTCCTATCTGAAACCCAAACAACGGGTGGAAGGCTGGATAGACGACCTCGTAGAAACCATGGAGGCCGGAGAAGTTGAGAAGCTGCAGCTAATGTTCACTTCTTTTCTTGCAAGCATTCCCTATACCATGCGTCGTAAAGGGGACGAGAGCGAGCGTGAACGTTATTTTCAATATACTTTCTATCTGATTATGCGGATGGTCAGTGTCTACACGG
>USEY01000072.1 GCA_900553815.1 uncultured Bacteroides sp. | reverse complement strand
AAGGTACCCAAAAGCGAAGAAAGAACGAACAAGGAACGAAGGAGGAACGAACAAAGTAGGTGCCAAGAGGGGGTAAATGCGGGGAAAAAGAGGGAGAGGAGAAAAAAGGGAAAGAAAGAGGAGGAAACAGGAAAATAGAGAGTGAAATAATTTTACATATAAAAAGACGGGGAAGAGAAGAGCTGCAAAGACACGGAATTGAAGGGTGAGACTAAAAAATAACAGGAGGCACGGTGCAGATTCCCCGAAGGGAAGACCGTGCCTCCTGCGCTTTAGCGGATGTATGGGTTAGTCTTTGTAGGTCAGGCTGACTGCCTTGAGCTGACTGCTGTCGGACGTACCTCCATACAAGATTTCATATTCACCCGCCAGGGGGTGCATGGTGTTGGTCTGCGGGTCGAACCACTCAAAGGCTGCATCGGTAAGTTCGATGATCACCTCCTGTGTGGCTCCCTTGGCAATGGCCACACGTTTGAAGGCGCGCAAGGCCTGACGGGGACCATCGGTATCACCCGGGCGACGGAGGTAGACTTGTACAACTTCCTCACCGTCATACTTGCCTGTGTTGCTGACAGGAATGACGAGCGACAGCTTGCCACCCTTCTGCATGGCCGGACTGCTGAGACGGGCATCACCGTAAGCAAAAGTGGTATAGCTCAATCCGTAGCCGAAGGGGAAAAGCGGAGCCTCGGTCATGTAACGGTAGGTACGACCCTTCATGGAGTAGTCCTGGAAATCGGGCAGCTGGTTGGTGTTCTTGTAGAAGGTGACGGGCAGACGACCGGCCGGATTGTAGTTGCCAAACAAAGCTGAGGCAATAGCCTGTCCACCGGCCTGTCCGGGATACCAGGCTTGCAGGATGGCGTCGCACAGCTTAGTCTCAGGCGTCAAGGCAACGGCCGAGCCCGAGAAATTGACAAAGACAATAGGTTTGCCAGTCTTCTTGAGTTCGGTCAACAGCTTCTCCTGAACGGCCGGCAAATCGATGGATTCGCGGTCGCCACCCTTGAAACCCGGGATGCTGATAGGCATCTCTTCGCCTTCGAGCTGGGGCGAAATGCCACCGGCAAAGACAATGACATCGGCCTGACGAGCTGCTTGCACGGCACCGGTAAAGTTGATGGGAACTTCGCGTCCGAAGTTAAAGCTGAGCGATGCACAGTTACCCTCGGTAGCGGCATATTCCAGACGGATGTTATACTCCTTACCAGCCTCGGCCTGCAACACATAGCCGCGGGGAGTCTTCATGTTGTAAAGACCGACAACACGCTCGTCGTTGATAAAGAGGGCTACACCACCCTGCATCTGGAAGCTGAATGCTACCGGCTCGCTCTTGGTAGGACGGAAGACTGACTCATAAACGGCTGTAAAGCCACCCAGATTGACACCGGGTGCAAAAACTGTGGCACCGGCAGTGGTGAAGTGGAAAGGCGTGGTGACGCGTGTTACGACTTCGGGCTCTCCTTCGCGTTTCAGCTGGTTCCAATAGGAGGCCTTGAAGCCCTGCTGGCCGTCAATGCTGCACTGCTGGAACAGACTTTGGATGGAGGTGTCGGAGGTGTGGTCGCAGCCAGGCTCATAGAACACATTGGCCTCGGGCAGATACTGGCGGATGCCCTCGAGCAGGGTGATGGTCTTGCCGGGGAAACCGTTGTAGTTGCCCCACTGCATGACGCTGTCGGCGGCATTGGGACCGATGACGGCCACCTTGAGTTGCTTGTTCAGCGGCAGCAGATTGCCCTTGTTCTGCAACAACACCAGGCTTTCCTGTGCCATCTTCAGGGCCAGGGCACGATGTTCCTTACTGTCGACCACGCTGTAGGGGATGTTGTTCCAAGACACGTCGGCATCCATTTCGCCCAGTTCAAAGCGTGCTGTAAGCAGGCGTTTCAGAGAACGGTCGATGGTAGCCTCGTCAATTAAGCCGTCTTTCACAGCCTGCACCAGCGAAGCATAGGTTGAACCACACTCCAGGTCGGTACCTGTACGAACTGCCTTTGAAGAGGCGTGCGCGGCATCAGGGTCGGTCTGGTGGGCACCTTCGTTGAAGAAGTCGTTGATGGCCCAGCAGTCGGACAGCACAATGCCCTTGTAGCCCCATTCGTCGCGCAGGATTTGCTGGAGCAGGCGGTTGCTGCCACAGCAGGGTTCGCCTTCAAAGCGGTTGTAGGCACACATCACTTCCTTTACATCGGCTTCCTGCACCAATGCCTTGAAAGCGGGCAGATAAGTTTCCCACAGGTCGCGCGGAGCAATATCCTCGGCGTTGAACGAGTGACGATTCCACTCGGGACCCGAGTGTACGGCATAGTGCTTGGCGCAGGCATGCAGTTTGTCGTATTTCTCGCCCTCAGGGCCTTGCAGACCGCGTACCACACTGACACCCATCCGGCTAGTGAGGTAAGGGTCTTCGCCATAGGTTTCCTGTCCACGACCCCAGCGGGGATCGCGGAAGATGTTCACGTTGGGAGTCCAGAAGGTCAGTCCCTGATAGATTTGCAGGTCGCCCGACTTGCGGAATTCGTTGTGCTTGGCACGGGCCTCATCGCTGACGGCGGTGAAAACATCGTAAAGCAAAGCATCGTCGAAAGAAGCTGCCATACCAATGGCTTGTGGAAAAACAGTAGCCAGTCCGGCACGTCCTACACCATGGAGCGCCTCGTTCCACCACACGTACTTCTTGATGCCCAGCCTGGGGATGGCAGGCGAATCGTGCTGCATGAGCGATACTTTTTCTTCAAGGGTGAGCCGGCCTACGAGGTCTGCGGCACGGTCTTCGGGTGCAAGCGAGGTGTCCTGATAGGGCAAGGTCTGCTTGCACGACAGCAAAGCCAAGCACAATGTGCCCGACAGGGCAGCCTGCTTGGCAATCGTTGTCAGATTCATTAGTTTGTGTTTCATGATAAATTTATTTTGGGTATTGGTTCAAAAAATCGTTGGATTTCAAGAATGATACAGAGAGGAACAAGTGGCGACAGCCATCAGCGTTTCATAAACTCGCGCCGCTGCCCGTCGGGGAACTTCTCAATGGCATAGCGCAACATGGTGCGGGGCATAGACCGGGCATGCTGTTGCAGGAAACTGACAAGGACTGGTTCGTCCTTTTTGCCTACCTCGCGCAGCATCCAGCCTACAGCCTTCTGCATGAGGTCGTGCGGGGTTTGAAAGAAACGGGGAGCCAGGAGCAGAATATCGGTGAAATCGCCGTTTTTTATCAGGGTCTGTGTAGCCACAACAGCTATGCGCTGGTCCCAGAGCAGGGTGCTGGAAGCCAGGCGATGGAGCACATCGCAGGGCTTGTCCTTCAGATATTCGCCCAGAATGTAGGGTGCCGACAGGTCGACCAGGTCCCAGTTGTTGATGCGGGTCGTATGGGCCAGGTAGAAATCGACAATCTCCTTGCGGGCCGTTTCATCGCACTTCTTGAAACGTTCCACCAGCATGAGCAGGGCACAAAGACGACACTCGTGCCAACGGCTCTGAAGCAGGGCGGCAGCTACCTCAAACGGTTCTGCCTTGTGACGCTTTGCCACCAAGCGGGTGTTGGGGACAACAATTCCCAGGAATTCATCGCCCTCGCCGTACTGTCCTTTGCCAGTCTTGAAGAAGCCGGGCAAATAGGTACGCTTCACAGGGTCAACATAGGTTTCGAGTTCCTGCTGTATGCGCGAAGCCAACAAAAAGGCGTCAGCCGATGGATTTTGTTTCATATTTGAGGCATTTTTGCAGCAAATATAGCCTTTTTTGCAACGGAATACTACAAAATCATTATAGATTTGCATACAAAACCATAAAAGTGAAACAGGTTGTTAGCCATGCCCTGCAACCGTCAGAGCAAACGCAAAACAGCCCAAGCCATACACTCCTGCGTATATTGCCCGGCAAAGGCCCGGCGCGCTTCCAAAGAAAGCTTACAGTAAAGGGCTTCGTCAGCAGCAAGTTCATGCAATCGGGCAATCAATGTATCAGGTTCATTATCAATCAGGAATCCCGTCTTTCCGTCCACCACATAGTCCACTACCCCATTGCTGCGGGTCACCAATACCGGTTTGCCAAACTGCATGGCCTGAAGCAACACCAACTGCCCGGAAGACAGATTCCTGTCGCTCAAAGGAATACACACACAGAAACAGCCTTTCAACAAAGAATACATCCGGCTTCCATAACAATGATGCAACACCTCTACATTAGGAGGCAGCGAATCGAAATGTTGCTCGCAAGCTATCTTTAGGGCAAAATCCGTATTCCCTAGTGCACGCACCAGAAAATCATAATCGCGATTGCTCCGGCCCGTTGAAAAGATATAATCACCACGCACCACTTCGCCGGGGCTGTCTATCGGTTCTATGCCCAAAGGTACAAACTGCACCAATCCATCGGGCAAATCGAACAGACGGCTGTACATGGCAACTTCGGCCCGGGAATAACAAATAACCTTTGAAACATGCCGGCAGGTAAGGCAATAGCGGATGTACTTGTGATAAAGACGCCCAAGAATCCCCTTCTTCTCTTTATAGATAAAAGTCATGACCACAATACGGACGGAAGAGCGAATGCGAAGCAAACGCAACCAGAAAGCATAATTGAGCGCATAAAACTGCTGCCAGCCCAATACCACCCCATAAGACTGGGTACTCAAGACATAGCGCAATGGAAACAGGAAATAAAGCAGGTATCGCACGATGGTCCCCAGCCGGGTATGGTAGAAAGGGGTGTTGGTCACACAACTCTTCACATCCCATCGGCCCTGTGTATTCAGGATTCGGGAGAATGACCAATCGTCATCAAGTTTGAAATCTACTAAGACCAGATTACGCATATCAACCAATGGTTTGTGAAAAGATAACGGGCAAGCCAATGCCTGTTGCCTTGCGGCATAGCAGCCCATGCCAGGCACGAAGGATACACCGGTGCTATGCAGGTTTCAGACGCCTGCCGTGCGCGCGAAGCAAGCAAAAAGGCGCCAGCCGATGGATTTTGTTTCATGTCTGGGGCATTTTTGCAGCAAATATAGACTTTTTAGGGACGGAATACTACAAAATCATTATAGAAGATGCCAAGATTTTATAAATTTGCAAGCTCTAACATCATTGCCACACAGGTATGTTTATTTCAACTACACATAACAGGGTGTATAAAGCATTATTGACAATAGCCGCAGCATTGTCCATCGGGCTGCTGCATGCACAGACACCACAGGAAAAAGGACTGCAAAGCATCAACCGGGCATCGGCCGAGGCCATCGTAGGTTTTCTGGCCGATGACGAACTGCAAGGACGCGAGGCCGGACAACACGGCTCGCGCATAGCGGCACGCTACCTGGCCGCCTGCCTGAAAGAGGCCGGCGTTGCCCCGCTACTGGAAAGCGGCTACTTGCAGACTTTCGAAGCTTGTGCCCCGGAGAGACAGCGCAGAGGACGCTGGCAAGTGCATCCTGACTCTATTGCCCGCCTGAAGCAAGGCACGCACCGCACACTGCCAATGGCCAACGTGCTGGGCGTGATACCCGGACAGCGGACGGATGAATATGTGGTGGTAGGAGCGCACTTCGACCACCTGGGCACGGACGAATTGCTGGCCGGCGACAAGATATACAACGGAGCTGACGACAATGCCTCGGGCGTATCGGCCGTGGTGCAGATAGCACGGGCATTCGTGGCAAGCGGACAAAAGCCGTTGCGCACGGTTATCTTCGCCCTATGGGACGGAGAGGAAAAAGGTCTGCTAGGGTCGCGCTATTTCACGGAAAGCTGCCCTTTCATCGAACAAATCAAAGGCTACCTGAACTTTGACATGATAGGCCGCAACAACAAGCCCGAACAGCCGCAACACGTGGTCTACTTCTACACGGCTGCCAATCCGGCCTTCGGCCAGTGGCTGAAGGATGACATCGGCCGCTATGACCTGAAGCTGGAACCCGACTACCGTGCCTGGGACAAGCCAACGGGAGGAAGCGACAATGCCTCGTTTGCCGTGAAGGGAATACCCATCATCTGGTATCATACAGACGGACATCCCGACTATCACCAACCCACCGACCATGCCGAGCGGCTGAACTGGGAGAAGGTGGTAGACATAACCAAGGCCTCCTTCCTCAATGCCTGGAACCTGGCCAATACAGACAAATACTAACCAACCAACAAACATTGACACTATGGTACTAAACTACATCTGGGTAGCTTTCTTCGTCGTGGCATTCATCGTGGCACTGGGCAAACTGCTGTTCATGGGCGACACGGAAATCTTCACCGCACTGGTCAACTCCACGTTCGACTCTTCGAAGAATGCCTTTGAAATATCGCTGGGCCTGACGGGTATTCTGGCCCTCTGGCTGGGCATCATGAAGATAGGCGAGCAGAGCGGCATGATAAACGCCCTGTCGCGCTGGCTCAGCCCGGTATTCTGCCGTCTGTTTCCCGACATTCCCAAGGGACATCCGGCCATGGGAAGCATCTTCATGAACCTTTCAGCCAACATGCTGGGACTGGACAACGCCGCCACACCGATGGGACTGAAAGCCATGAAGGAACTGCAGGAACTGAACCCGAAAAAAGACACGGCCACCAACCCGATGATTATGTTTCTGGTCATCAATACCTCGGGGCTTATCCTGATACCGGTGAGCATCATGATGTACCGGGCACAGATGGGGGCTGCACAACCTACCGATATATTCATCCCCACACTGATTACCACCACCATATCGACTTTTGTAGGAGTGGCCGTGGTCAGCATCAGCCAACGCATAAACCTGTTGTGCAAGCCTATCCTGTTGCTGGTGGGCGGCATTGC
The DNA here is from genome assembly GCA_900553815.1 of uncultured Bacteroides sp. Classification (GTDB taxonomy): domain Bacteria; phylum Bacteroidota; class Bacteroidia; order Bacteroidales; family Bacteroidaceae; genus Bacteroides. The sequence goes on along the minus strand of USEY01000072.1, from coordinate 6,624 downwards.
CCTGTTCTTCACGGGGCTGGTATACCTGTTTGTCAACGTTGGGCGCGAACAGATGGGTGCCTACTCTACCTTGACGGCCAACATTATTCTGTTCAGCATCATCCTGTTTTTCATAGTCTGGGGTGTATGGAAGAAGATAAACGTCTACGACGCCTTCATAGAGGGCGCCAAGGAGGGTTTTACCACTGCTGTGCGTATCATTCCCTACCTGGTGGCTTTTCTCGTTGGAATCGCGGTTTTTCGCACCTCTGGAGCCATGGACTTGCTGGTACAGGGCATAGGCTATCTGATAGGACTGCTGGGAGTGGACACCAGCTTTGTGGGAGCACTGCCTACAGCACTGATGAAGGCCTTGAGCGGCAGTGCGGCGAACGGGCTGATGATTGACGCCATGAACCAGTATGGAGCCGACTCGTTTGTGGGACGCATGAGCTGCGTGGTACGTGGTGCTTCGGATACCACGTTCTACATTCTGGCGGTATACTTCGGCAGTGTGGGTGTCAGCAAGACGCGCAATGCCGTGACCTGCGGACTACTGGCCGATCTGTCGGGCGTTGTAGCTGGAATTATCATCAGCTACGTATTCTTTCATTAAAACAACACGCTTTTGCCAGAAAGGCAACAACGTGATAGCATAAATGACTCAATAAACTTTTGTCTGTATGATAACCTACCAAACAGAGGGCGTAGACATGCCCGACATCAAGAAACGGGAGACGACGGAATGGATAAAAGCCGTAGCTGCCACATACGGAAAGAAAATCGGCGAAATCGCCTATATTTTCTGTTCGGACGAAAAGATACTGGAAGTGAACCGCCAGTACCTGCAACATGATTACTACACGGATATCATCACCTTTGACTACTGTGAGGGTAACCGTCTGAGCGGCGACCTTTTCATCAGCCTGGACACCGTGCGCACGAATGCCGAACAATTTGCCGACAATGACTATGAACGCGAACTGCACCGCGTCATCATCCACGGCATCCTGCACCTTTGTGGCATCAATGACAAAGGGCCAGGAGAACGGGAAATCATGGAAGAGGCGGAGAACAGAGCGCTGGGGATGAGAAAATCACAAGCATAAAAACATTTAAGGGCCGACATCAGTTATGCCGGCCCTTAAACATTAATCAGAATATATCTTTTACCTTACTGAAAACTTATAAATACAATGACTGTTGTACTGCTCGCCCGGTTTTAAAAGAGCAGAGGGCCACTGAGGCTTATTAGGAGTGTCAGGGAACTTTTGAGTCTCCAGACACACGGAGGCGCGATGGCCGTAGACAATGCCTTTCTTGCCTGTCAGCGTGCCATCCAGGAAATTGCCCGCATAAATCTGAATGCCCGGTTCGTTAGTGTAAACATCGAGTACGATGCCGCTTTCGGGAGACATCAGCGTAGCACACGGACGAGTGATATCGCCCTTGGTATTCAGCACCCAGTTATGGTCATATCCCTTTCCGTTTTTCAGCTGCTGAGAATCATTGTTTATCCGTGCACCTATAGCCACAGGAGTACGAAAATCCATCTCTGTACCTTCTACGGGAGCTATCTCGCCGGTCGTCATGAAAGTGCTGTCTACGGGAGTGTAAGAATCAGCATCGATGGTCAGCAGGTAGTTGGCATTGGATTGAGCCGGATTGCCATCCAGATTGAAATAGGAATGATTGGTCATATTCACCACGGTGGCACGGTCGGTCTCTGCACTGTAACGAATGTCTATGGCATTATCGTCTGTCAAAGAAAAAACCACCTTACACGTTAAGTTACCCGGAAAACCTTCTTCCCCATCCTTCGACAAGTAAGAAAGTTCCAGAGACTGGCTGTTGAGTTGACGGGCATTGAACACCTGATACTGGAATCCGTGAGGACCACCATGCAGACAATGTCCATAGTTGTTTTGAGGCAATTGGTATTCTACACCCTCAACCGTGATTTTCCCTTGATTGATACGGTTGGCATAGCGCCCAATGGTAGCACCGAAGTCTGTGGGATACTTGATATAATCCTGAATGGAATCGAATCCCAAAACTACATCGCGCATGTTTCCATTACGGTCGGGCACCATGATAGAGACAATGCGACCTCCAAAATTGGTGATGCACACTTCCATACCGTTCTTGTTCTTCAGCGTAAACAAATCAGTCTGTTTACCGTCAACCTCTGTACGGAAATCAGCCGGTTTCAGGCCTGACGCAGTCGTTTCTGCCGTTTGTTTCTCGGTGCAGGCCGATGCACACAGCATTAGGCCTGCCAGTAAAGTTATCAGTTTATTCATATTGCTTTTTGTTAGGTTCTATTTCTTCAACAGAAAATGTTCGGCACGCCCCGGTGAAAAGAGTTCCCAAAGAGAAGCGACGGTCCAGCCCGGTGCGAATATATTGTTATAATAACCTTTACCATTTCGACCATAATCCCAGTTGGTATGCTGTACGACCTCAGGATAATAACCCACCTTGGCAATACCACACATGTGTCCTTCGCACGGAAGCAACTGACGCATGGAAGTGGAGATAACCTCGGCAAAAGCTGCAAAGCGAGGCTCATCGTAACGCTGAGAAAGCCAGCGAAGCACATCGGCAAAGTCGAAGACAAAGACATCAATGTGGTTATTTTCGACTGATACATTGCCCCATCCACGAGTTTTCAGACCAATGTCTCCCAACATTTGTCCCTGCGCAAAGGGTACATCCCAAGTATAATACCACGATAAGGCAAAATAAGCCGCCTTACGAGCCAAATCTGCATAATGGGTTTGCTCCTTACCCTTGGTAACTAGAGCGAGGTAATAAGCGGCCGTAGAAGCATAAAGTGAGGCCTCCTTATCTTCACAGTTAGCATCAAGAGTGGACGAGAAATAATCGGACTTGGATATCAGTTCTTTTTCCAAATAATCCACCGTACGCTTGGCAGCAGTCAGATAGCGTTTATCCTTAAAATATTTATAAGCCATTACCAATGGCAAAGTAGCTGAAGGAGTACTACCTCCGCTGGCATCAACTATAGAGAAATCGTCCTTAAACTTCCGTGGCAGACTACCATCTTTGTTTTGAAGCTTAAGAAACATATCGAGCATGGTGCGCAAACGCTTTTCCCATTCAGGATGACGTCGGCCCTGCTTCTTCTCATAATCCAGGTAATAGAGCATGGCATATACACCTTCTGATTGGCGACGAATGCTGTGTATAGCTGCTATACCGCTACGTTGATAGTGAACTACTTCATTGAAAAAGCCGGTCGGTGAAAAACCGTTTTGCAAGTAGGTATCAAACACGCTGTTAGCATTCACTGTCAGATCTGTACGTCCCTGTGCTTCACCGTATTCCAAGGCATTGAAGGCATTGAGCAGTGTACGACCCACAAAGCCAATCTCGGCAACATCGGTACTGGCACAGGTAGCAGTCTTCAACTCTACACCCGAATAGTAATGTGTAGTCTCATTACCTACATAACTCTCAACAAAAAAGTTGCTCAATACTTCTTTCATCTTGGCTTCCGTATAAGGTGTAGACACAGGCTGCGGACGATAGGTGTCATAGCAGTATTCCCATGTACGCTGCACACACTCGGAGAAATCGGCAGCCGAACGTTCGCTCACTTCCCACACCAAAGAAAGAGTCTGTCCTTTGCGTAGAAGCTGAAAAGCCTCAACAGAAGGAGCCAATGTCAGTTTGCGAATGTACGTACGAGGGGCCTCCCGATAAGGGAAACCATAGGAAAGTACTGTTGTGCCATCTACGTTCTCAAAACCCGTATAGCCTATGGACGTTTCACCGGACAATATAACTTCACCTTCCTTATGTGTAGTCAGTGCTTCTTTCTGAAAATCGTCTATTCGGATTACCGACAAGGACTTTCCGGCAACCGGATTGAAGACTGCCGTCAGTGGTGTACTGAGACGGTCTTCGCGCACCAGCCAGCTATCCGATGTGTGGAAAGAAGGAGCCTCTTTAGGTGAACGCAAATTGCGACGATACCAGAAACCGGGCATGTAGAACTGACAGTCATTATGTCGATAACCAGTCTTTAACTGTTCGCCGTAATTGAAATATATATCTTCACGGGCCTGAAGGGTAACAGTGATACGTTGAGCACCATTTATGGCCTCGATATGGCGGGTGATGGTAAGAGGCAAGTTTCCTGTTGAAATGCAATTATACTGACCATTACCTGTTTCTTTCAATGTTAATGAATGGGATACAGCTTTATTGCCAGGAACTTTCAAAGTAACAGACGCTGAAATTTCTCCAGCTTCTATACATACAGCCTTTGTACCAGCAGCACACGTTAAGAACACAATTCCCAGAAACAGTTGCTTAAAGTTGATAAAGTGATGTTTCATTGGTTTGCTAATTAAAAAATAGGGACATTGCTAATCCAAGAATATATTAACAGCACTAACGAAATATGTACCCAAAATTATTAATAAAGTTGATAGGGCTTAATTACTTCATCGCCCTTCACCGATATGTCATAAAGACCATCATTACTCTTTGTCAAGTGCAAAGGAATGATACGCGTAGCACGGGGAGAGACTTTTGTCTCAGATTTATGCACATGATATACATAATAATAGCCTCCATCTTTACCTAAGAAGACATCCCCATGCCCTGAACCATTCTCGCCTACAATGCTGCGATGTATGATAGGGTTACCTTCATATTTTTTCCAAGGCCCAAATGGAGAATCAGCGGTAGCATAACCTACCGCATAATCAATATTCATATAATGATTGGCTGAATAAAACAAATAATATTTTCCATCCAACTTAATAACAGTAGGCCCTTCCATAATGGGATCAGAAGCATAATTATCGGTACGTTCCCAGGCTTCTGTACAATCCAGACATTGCTTCAATGTCTCCCTCTTTATGGCACCTGTCTGCATATCGAACTCAGCTACCCAAATATAATTACCCTGATTGAAGCGAACATGATATAAATAATATTTTCCATCATCATCTTTGAACAAGAAAGGATCTATATTCTTCTCCGAGCCATCAATAGGCTCCAGTTCGTTTTGCATGAAAGGACCGGTTATAGAAGTACCACGAGCTAATGCAGTCTGTTCATTAGCCGTATAAGCGAAATAATATGTATCACCCTCCTTCAACCATTGTGGTGCCCAAAAACCAGTTTCACCATACGACTCACCTTTATGCAAAATAAAACGATAATAGTCGGATGTCCCGGTTGTCCACTTCTGCAAATCATCAGACACCAAAACTGTAAATCCCGGAGGAGTTTGTGAACCGGTTCCAGTCATGTAATACTTACCATTGTCTAAAACAATGGTAGGATCAGCATATAATATATCGTGTTTCTGTTGTTGAACGGATTCAGACGCTTCACAGTCTACCATGACCAACATAAAGAGTCCTGCTAAAAATAACTTGATGTGCATATCGTTCAGAATTAAGTTATAAAATCAATTTATTTCAGGAACATCTGCTTTCAATGAAGATTGTCCACCCTCGACATAAGGCCATCCCTCCTCATCCCACAAGACACGATCGAGTAAAACCAAACGTCCGTCATCAACTTTATTCAACTGATAACCATGATAAAGCATCCAGGTATTTCCTTTATCGTCTTTTTGCAAAATAGAATTATGACCTACTCCAACAAACGCACTACTCTTACCAATAACGACCGTATAAGCATTGTCCAACATACGTTCGCCATCTTTATCCAAATATGGACCAGACAAATTTTTAGCACGCCCCACCACTGTAGTGTATGTACTATTCGCTCCTTCACAACATGAACCAATAGAAGCAAACAGATAGTAATAACCATCACGTTTCCATACATTCACAGCTTCAAAAGCAGTTCCTGCCACTTGAATCATTGTTTCTTTTTTAGGAGTTATCACCAAATCATCAGTTACATTCAATTCCATCAAGTAAATACCACGGAAACTACCCCAAAGCATATAATATCTTCCGTTTTCTTCATAAAAGAACTCATCAATAGAATTCTGCACATTGACATCATGACTGCTAAAAACAATGCCTTTCGGAGTAAAAGGACCTTCCGGCTTATCAGAAACAGCATAGCCTATAGTACTTACCCATTCCTGTCCCCAGATAGCTAGTGAATAGAACAATACATATTTACCTTTAATATATCTGATTTCAGGTGCCCATAAGCTAGCTCCTTTTACATCTGTCGGACGAGTTTCATTAGTAAATGCAGTACCTACCTGTGTCCAGTTAACCAAATCTTCTGAACGATAAATAGGCAAATTGCGTATATTCTCAGTTCCATACAAATAGTAGGTTCCATCCTGAACACGAATGGTTGTTGGATCTGGTACAGAAGTAGCTATCACTGGATTGGTATATCTTTTGATATTATTCTCCACACCTCCAACTTCCATGCCATCAAGCACAATTTCTTTCTTATCCTTTTCTCCACAAGAAGCGCATGCAGACATGAATACAAGTCCTAATAAAAAAGCCACTCTAACAAAATAATATTTCATAAATTTTATTGCATCAACATAAAATCCAATACAAAAACATATAATAACTAAAAAAACAATATCTATTAATTCAATATACAATCAATAGTTCGTTAAAAATTAGCCCAGCCTAAGCGGCTCTGGCAGTAAATAAA
>USEY01000071.1 GCA_900553815.1 uncultured Bacteroides sp. | reverse complement strand
AACTTCTAACAGAGCAAAGCGAAGTGATAACTTCTATAACTTCTTAACTTCCTGTAAAATATCAAATCAGGAACTTAAGTTAAATAAACAGATTCACATTGGCTTCATCGGCCCGCTCCATATAGGTAGCCACACCACCTACAGTCACCTGGTCTATCAGCTCCTCCCGGCAGATGCCCATCATGTCCATCGACATCTGGCAGGCTATAAATTCCACGCCCTGCGCCAGTGCCTGGTCACGAAGCGACTCCAGCGAGTCCACTCCCTTGCGACGCATCAGCATGCGCATCATGCGGCTACCCATTCCCATCATGTTCATCTTCGACAACTTCAGCTTCAGCGAGCTGGAAGGCAGCATCATGCCAAACATCTTGCCGAATATATCCTTCTGCACCGCCGGCTTCCTCACTTTCTTCAGCACATTCAGCCCCCAGAAGGTGAAGAAGATAGATACCTTCTGCCCTGTGGCAGCCGCACCGTTGGCCAGCACAAAAGTAGCCAAAGCCTTGTCCAGGTCGTCACTGAAGAGGATAAGCGTCTTGCCCTTGCCCCCTGTAGTCGCGCAGGCAGCAGGCTGTGCCTCGCACTCCTTTCCCTTCTCTATCAACACCGTGTAGCGGCCCTTCTCGTCATGTTGACTCACCAGCCTGTTACCCGTCGTACGACACCACGCCGCTGCATCGCGTGCAAAGCCGGCATCTGTGGCCACAATCTCCACCCTTGCTCCCGGCGCCACCGTATCCATGGCCTGCTTCACCTTCATGATAGGACCCGGACATTGCAGTCCGCAGGCATTGATACGCAGTGGAGCCACAGCCGTCTGCTCCGTCATACCTGCCGAAGCACCTTCTCCCTCGGCTTGCGGCCTGCCGGCGGGCATTGCCGGTTTGTCTGTCGGACGGGGCAGCGGAGCCACGGCTGCCGAATAAGTCTTATAGCCGCCTATCAAGTTACGCACATTGCGGTAACCACGCCCCAGTAGGATGCGCTGCGCCAGATAACCACGCAGACCTACGGCACAGAACACTACCACCGGACGATCTTTCGGCACATCAGCCAAGCGGTCGCGCAGCTCATCAAGCGGCACATTGACTGCACCGGGAATCGTACCGAAAGCATACTCTTCGGGCGTACGGGCATCAATCAGTACCACCTTGTCCTTCTCCGCCTCCAGCTCCCTCCAGCTGATGGCCGGCATGGCACCGCTGATAATGTTCGATGCCACATATCCGGCAATGGCTATAGGGTCTTTGGCCGACGAGAAAGGCGGCGCGTATGTATGCTCGGTCTCCATAAGGTCGTACACCGTGCCGCCACGCTTAATGACACCCGCTATCTGGTCAATACGCTTGTCCACGCCCTCGTAGCCCACACACTGTGCCCCGTAGAGCTTGCCGGTCTTAGGATGGAACGTCAATTTCAACGTCAGAGGCAATGCATCCGGATAGTAGCCGGCATGCGACGCACCGTGCGTCACAGAACTCTGATACTCCATGCCCCACTGCTTCAGCCGCTTGGCTGCCAGTCCGGTAGACGCAACCGTGAGGTCAAACACCTTGGCTATGGACGTACCTATAGCCCCTTCATAAGCCGTAGTGTTGCCCAGTGCCATATTGTCGGCCACAATGCGTCCCTGCCGGTTGGCCGGATTGGCCAGGTAGTTCAGCCAAGGCTTACCCGTCAGCGGATGCGGATATTCTATGACATCGCCCACGGCATAGATGTCCTTCACCGACGTCTCCAGGTGCTCATCCACCCAGATGCCGCCCGTCTCACCGAGCTTGATGCCTGCCGACTTGGCCAACTCCGTTGCCGGACGCACGCCGATAGACAGCAGCACCAAGTCAGCTCCGATGCTCTTGCCGCTCTTCAGAAATACGCGGATGCCCTTGCCATCCGTTTCCGGTTCAAATCGGGTAACACCCTCCTCCAGATACAGCGATACCCCTTTCTGTACCAGGTGCTGATGTACGGGAGCCGCCATGGAGAAGTCAATGGGTGCCATCACCTGGTTGCCCATCTCCACCACCGAAACAGCCACACCTGCATGGTGCAGATTCTCGGCCATCTCCAGTCCGATGAAACCGGCACCCACCACTACGGCACGCTTCACGTCCTTGTCCGTCAGCCAAGCCTTGATGCGGTCAGTATCTTCCACATTGCGCAACGTGAAGATACCTTCCAGACTGATGCCCTCCAGAGGCGGACGTACGGGGCTGGCACCGGGCGACAGCAACAGCTTGTCATAGTTTTCGGCATACTCGCTGCCGTCGGCACGGCGTATGGTCAGTGTCTTGGTGTCGGGCTGTATGGCTACCACCTCGTTCTCCACCCTGACGTCAATGCGGAAACGCTTGCCAAACGAAGCCGGCGTCTGTACCAGCAGTTTTTCACGCTCGCCTATCACACCGCCTATATAGTAGGGCAGGCCACAGTTGGCATAAGATATGTACTTGCCTCTTTCCAGCAACACGATGTCAGACTGTTCGTCCACTCTTCTCAGTCGGGCGGCAGCCGTCGCTCCTCCGGCCACGCCACCAATAATCACGTATTTCATATAATAGGTTTTAATTGTTTTTCTGCTGCAAAGAAACATATATTTTCCGAAACAATATAATTTCCACTGGAAAATAATGTTAACTAGAAATAAATTCCTATATAAAGCGATAAAAGAGCATAGTCAACGCTACTCGCCTGTGCATCAAGTAAAACAAAAAATGCCGTGAGTCCTTCTTCAGAAGTCCTCACGGCATTCGCATATATAGTGTCTGAAACTATCCGTCAGTCACACTGATGATTGATGCAAATTCCCTGCAGATACCAGTCATACAGCCGCTTCACACCCTCGTCAATCTCTATCTTGTGGTGCCAGCCCAGTGCGTGCAGCTTGCTCACGTCTGTCAGCTTCTTCAGCGTTCCGTCGGGTTTCGACGCATCCCAGCGCAGTTCACCCTTGAAGCCAATGGTCTTCACTATCAGCTCGGCCACCTCACGAATGCTGATTTCCTTGCCTGTTCCCACATTGATGTGGCAGTTGCGCACCTCGCGGCTACTCGCCTCATACGTATCCTTGAAGTCCACGTTCAGCAACACGTGCACACTGGCATCCGCCATCTCCTCGCTCCACAGAAACTCACGCATCGGCTTTCCCGTACCCCACAGCATCACCGCTTCGGGCGTTATGCCAAACTTGGCCAGCTTCGCCAGTATCTCCTCGTTGCTGTTGCTTCCGTTCACGCCTTCTACCGGACGCAGGTTCAAATCCTTGCGCACCGCAGCCCAGTCACCCTCGTTCAGGCACTTCGCCAGATGAATCTTCCTTATCATAGCCGGCAGCACGTGACTATTCTCCAAGTGGAAGTTATCATTCGGCCCATACAGGTTGGTAGGCATCACCGCAATGTAGTTCGTGCCATACTGCAGGTTGAAGCTCTCGCACATCTTCAGCCCCGCAATCTTGGCTATGGCATACGGCTCGTTCGTATACTCCAGTGCCGACGTCAGCAGGCACTCCTCCTTCATCGGTTGCGGTGCCTCGCGCGGATAGATGCACGTACTTCCCAGGAACAGCAGCTTCTTCACCCCGTGACGGAAGCTCTCGCCTATCACGTTCTGCTGAATCTGCAAGTTCTGGTAGATGAAGTCCGCCCTATACTGCAGGTTTGCCATGATGCCGCCCACATGTGCCGCAGCCAGCACCACCGCCTCCGGTTGTTCCTCATCGAAGAACTTCTTCACGGCCACCGGGTCCAGCAAATCCAGTTCCTTGTGTGTCCGTCCTACCAGGTTCTTATACCCTCTTTCCTGCAAATTATTCCAAATGGCCGACCCCACCAGTCCGTGATGCCCGGCCACATATATCTTACTGTTTTTATCAAGCATAACTCTATGAATTTAAATTCTGCAAATATCTTTATTTCATTATTAAACCCTAACTAGCCTCAACCATCAATTTTCACTTCCTGCCACCTGCCCTGGTGCAGCCCCATAACCGAAGTGAACCCTGCACGGCGGAGTGCCTGCATGGCCTGGGACATGCCGCTGCTGATACGCTCGGGATAATGGGCATCGCTGTTGACCTGTATGCGGATGCCTAACTCACGCATCAAGGGGAAATAGCGTTCATCGGGATAGAAGGTACCCAGCTCGGTGTAGGCCTTGGTATTGATTTCCATCTGATAGCCCCGACGGGCTATCTCGGCGAAATAATCGCGTACAAGACGGTCGTACCACGGTTCTTCCAGGATGCCGGGACGACAGAAGGAGGCGTTGTAGTGTATCTTGTCGGCATGACCCACGATATCGAAACCACCCAGCTCTATCATACGCATGGAGCGTTCGTAGTAGAGACGGACGACACGCTCCACATCGCCGTGGAAGTGCTCGTCTACCATCTGACGAAACTTGTCGGCAGGCAGGTCGGCATCAACCACACGGCCTTCATCGTCATAAAGCAGGTGAACGGAGCCGATGCGGTAGTCGAGCGGCAAGCGACGGAAACACTCGGAAGCGGGGTTGCTGTCTTCGTTCAGGTAGTCAATCTCCAAGCCGATATATAACTCTATGCGGTCGGCATACTGCTGCTTCAACCGATGGAACTCGGCCAGGTAGTCGTCCATACGGTCCCACTCCATGGTCCAGGCTGTGGGAAAAGGCAAGGGGGCATGCGACGAAAAGCCATAGGAAGTGAAGCCCTGGCTGATGGCAAAACGTACAAAGTCGCCCATGCCGGCACGGCCGTCGCAATAGAGGGAATGACTGTGGTAATTGGTATGTGGGGTCATAGGTTTTGAGGTTTTAAGTTTATAAGTTTTTAAGTTTTTTAGATGCGGATTTAGGGAGTTGAAAGGATTAATCAGTGATAAGCGGTAAGCGGTGAGTTGAGAGTTGAGAGGGGAGAGCGTAAAATAGTGGTAAGTGGTGAGTGGTAAGTGGTGAGTAAAAGTTGAGAGGGATTCTTTAGACGCGGATTGCGCGGATGAAACGGATTATTTAGGTAAACTTTGACGGTAGTCAAAATACTGACCATTGACCGTTAACCACTAACCGTTGGATTAACTATTGGCTTTAACTTCTAGTCCGCCCAGCGGACGCTAACTTCTTTAACTTCTTTAACTTCTAAACTAACCACTCACCACTTACCACTGACTAACGCTCACCACTGACTAACGCTCACCACTTACCGCTAGACAAACTACCTCCCCTTACAAATCCTCACCCCTCTATCTCACTCAGCTCCAGCCAGCGCATGGTCTTCTCGTCTATCAACCCGGTCAGTTGCGGCAGGCGCTTGGACTTCTCAGTCAGCTCGTCTACGGAAAGGGCACCGCTGCACAAAGCATCCTCAATAGCTTTTTTCTCCGTCTCCAGTTCGGCTATCTCCTGCTCCAACTGCTCAAATTCGCGGCGTTCCTTGAACGTCATGCGACGCTTGTCGTTGAGACGAACCTTGCTGGTCTTGGTATCCTGAGGCTTGGCAGCAGCCTGCTGTTCCTTGTCATGGCGGGCCTTGGCCTCTTTCCACTCACGATACTGGGTATAGTTGCCGGGGAAGTCGCGGATGTCGCCCCCACCGTTGAAAACAAGCAGGTGGTCTACGACCTTGTCCATGAAGTAGCGGTCGTGGCTGACAACAATGACGCAGCCCTTGAAGCCCTGGAGGTATTCTTCGAGCACTTGCAGGGTGACGATGTCGAGGTCGTTGGTAGGCTCGTCGAGCACCAGGAAGTTGGGATTACGCATGAGCACGGTGCAAAGATAGAGGCGACGGCGCTCGCCACCGCTGAGCTTATAGATATAGCTATGCTGTGTCTCGGGCGTGAAGAGGAAATGCTGGAGAAACTGTGAGGCGGTGAGGCTCTTACCGTTACCCAGCTCGATGACTTCGGCAATGTCCTGCACGACGTCGATGACCTTCATCTGCTCGTTAAACTGAAGGCCGTCCTGCGAATAGTAGCCGAAGCGCACGGTTTCGCCAATGTCCAGCGTACCGCTATCGGGCTTGACCAGCCCCATGAGCAACTTGATGAAGGTGGACTTGCCGGTACCATTGTTGCCTACAATGCCCATCTTCTCGTAGCGGGCAAAGATATAGGAGAAGTCATCGAGTATCTTCAGGTCGCCAAAGGACTTGCAGAGGTGATCGGCCTCGAATATCTTATTGCCTATGTAGGAGGCCTTGACGTCGAGCTTGACATTGGCATCGTGGAAACGCTGCTTGGCCACCTTCTCCAGTTCGTAGAAAGCATCTTCGCGGTAGCGGGCCTTGTGTCCGCGGGCCTGAGGCATGCGACGCATCCACTCCAGCTCGGTACGGTAGAGATTGTTGGCACGCTCTATCTCGACGTTCTTGGCATCGATTCGCTCCTGGCGTTTCTCCAGGTAGTAGCTGTAGTTGCCTTTGTACTGATAGAGGGTGCGGTTGTCTATTTCGATGATTTCGGAGCAGACGCGGTCGAGGAAGTAGCGGTCGTGGGTCACCATGAGCAGCGTCAGGTTGGTACGCCGCAGGTAGTCTTCGAGCCACTCGGTCATTTCGAGGTCGAGGTGGTTGGTAGGCTCGTCGAGAATAAGCAGGTCGGGCTCGGTGATGAGCGTATTGGCCAGTGCCACACGCTTGAGCTGTCCACCGGAAAGGTGCTTTACCAACTGATTGAAATCGCGTATCTTCAGTTGCGAAAGAATCTGTTTGGCTTTCTGCTCATAGTCCCAGGCCTTTTCATGGTCCATGCGCGACAACAGCTCGTCCATGCCGGGATGACCTTCGGTCTGCATACAGCGTTCGTACTCCTTGATAAGCTCCACGGTGCTGTTTCCATGATGGAAGCAGGCCTCAAGCACGGTAAGTTCTTCGGGATACTGGGGAGTCTGCTCCAGATAGCCCACACGCAGGTCGCGACGGAAGGTGATTTTACCGTCGTCGTAGCCTTCCTTACCAGACAGGATGCTGAGCAGTGTTGACTTGCCACTGCCGTTTTTGGCTATGAGACCGACACGTTGGCCCTCGGCCAATCCGAACGATATATCTTCAAACAAAACCAAGTCGCCGAAGGACTTGGTCAGATTCTCTACTTGTAGTATAGGGGACATTTGATATAAATGAAGAATGAAGAATTAAAAATTTAAGTTTAAGAATGATTATTTTGAGGAGTCAAGCCGATAGTTAAACTAGTGGTAAGCGTTAAACAGTGGTGAGTGGTTTGTTTAGAAGTTAAAGAAGTTATAGAAGTTAGCGTCCGCTGGGCGGACTAGAAGTTAAAGCCAATAGTTAATCCAACGGTTAGTGGTTAACGGTCAATGGTCAGTATTTTGACTACCGTCAAAGTTTACCTAAACAATCCGTTTCATCCGCGCAATCCGCGTCTAAAAAATTACTCTCAACTTTTACTCACCACTTACCACTCACCACTATTTTACGCTCTCCCCTCTCAACTCACCACTTATCACTCACCACTCACCACTTATCACTTACCACTACTTACCCCTCTTCCACCGCCTCCATATAGGCGGCCTTCAGGTCGACTTTCTCTCCTGCACGCACCTTGCTCCACACCAGCTTCATGGGGTCAATGCATTGCCCGGTGGTGGTATTCAGCAGTACGGGGTCCTCGCGGTTACCGTCAATCAGGGTGCGCCATTCCAATCCGTCCATCTCGTTGGTCATGATGACACAGAGCACAATGCCCAAGGCCAGCCAGGAATGTTTTTTCTTGGGAGTGAAGGTACCGCCGTCGACCAGTGCCTGCATGCTTTCCAGGTCTTCTTCCGTACCTTGGAAATCTTTTTTCAAGGTATCTTTCACCGTATTGCTTACCCACTCGTAGGCATCGTTTATCTGGCAAATCTCGGAAATGCGGACGGGTATAACTTCTGCCGGATACTTCACACCCTCACGGCGTACTTCCAGAGAGGCAATGACAGCTTCGGCCTCGGACACTGCTCCGCCTCGGGCCACCGTAAAGGAACATTCGAAGGCCACATTGTCGATGCCCGTTATCCAAAGATGGGTGACGTAATACGCACCCTCTTCCTCGAACATTTCCTTGCTGTAGGCACAGGACAGGTTGCCCACCTTCACCGGCTTGGCCGAAGGATTCTCGCGCAGCTCATCCTTCACCGTTTCCTGTCCAAACCCGGCAAGACCCTTGTAGGCAGATATGCGGAAATTGCCGGTCCATTCGTCGGGATTGTAAAAGAGGAAAGATTCTTCGGTGTCCTCAAACTCATTCCATACGGCCGGGTAATTCATGGAAAACCATGCCCCCGGAGAAATAAACTTCTTGACTTGCTCCATAATTGTAAGTTGCCTTGTTTCTTGCAAAAGTAGCATTACTGGGGATGATATGCAAAGAATCAGAAATAAAAAAAGAGCCGGTTCGCTCAAGAACCGGCTCCTGCTACACAAACATTAATTAAATGAGCAAACAAACATCTTACTCCTGGTCGGAATCCCACCAAACCGGCAACGTGCAAATCAGGTTATGATTATACCAACCTTCGCCCAATTCGGCAGCACCCGGTACGGAAGCACCGATAGCTTCCAGGTTGCGGGTATTATAGTTCAGCTCATAGGAAGCCTGCTTCCAACGACGGGGATATTCGCCTTCCGGACAGTAAGTGAAACCTGCCGGGGTATTCTTATAATAATAAGGTTTATCCCAATTCATGAATACATCGGTATTGTAATCATAACGTCTCATATCATTCCAGTTCTCGTTAGAGAAAGGCATGGCAAGCATTTTCTGCGTCATAATCTTGCCCAGTGTCAAATCATCGGCTGTACCTATTCCGTTTTCCAGGAAATTGTCAATATCGGCCTGCTCTATGTGAGAGAATGAAGGACAGGATGCCAGATTCTCATTTTCAGTAACCCATACGGCAATCTGCTCGTTTACGAAATCGATACTAGCCTTGATGCCTTCGCGATAGGCTGCAAAGGCTTCGGCCTTGTTGCCCTGGCGGAAAAGGACTTCGGCCTTGATGAAGCAAGCTTCAAAATAAGAAGCCATCACACTGGGACTGGTAGCCCGGTCGTAGAACACACCACTCATGGCCGAAGTGTCAAAGCTTGTATTGCGACGATAGTAGATATCGGGATTGCCGGCGTATCCGGTACTACCACAGGTGGTCCATACATAAATCGTATCGCCCTGACGGGAAGGACTGTCACAATACCAACTTTGTGTAGTTGCATTGAAAGACAGCGCATAAGGTCCTGACTGACTTAATATATCGGTCTGCATATCAACGCCCAAAGAACGTCTCCAAAGGCCATCATCCGACCATTTGATTTCTGCCGGCGAGTTGGCAGACTTCACAGAACGAATCCAAGGGATGAATTTATCAGCACGAGGGTCTTCTACATTATTCCCGGCAAAATTGGTCAGGTTATCATAATAACACTTGGTAATGTAGATATTACTGTTCATACCTATACAAGAATAGAGCGCAGAATAGTCGACGGGTTCGTTCCAGCCAAGAACATCATGGGACGATGTATTGGTATCAGTATGGCGAATAAGCGTATTATCGGCATTGCTCTGCTGGGCGTTGTTCAGACAGTTCAGAATCTCCTGAGCATCGTATTTACCGTCTTTATAACTGCCTGCTTCTTTCTTTACCAGGTGATTCAACCAACGAGCCTTCAACATATAGCACATCTTCAGCCATTTGTTGACATCACCACCGTTCCAGCTATCACCTTCAATCAGCGCTTTCGGTGTGACACCATTTACGGCTTCCTGTTGTTTGGAGAACAATTCGATAGCCTCATCGATGTCTTCAATACATCCCAGGAAAATAGTTTTTCCCGTATCATATACCGGAGAAGGATTATCGCCAAAGGCGTCCGTATAAGGTACCTCACCAAACAAATCGGTCAGCATCATGAAGCCGTATGCCCGGAAGAACTTGGCAGCAGCTGCATAATGATAAGCTCCGGCCTCCATGGCCTGATTGTACAAGTCATTGCAGTTTACACCAACCTGGGTAAAGAACCATTGCTGTGCATTGGCCGCACGTGTAGAAGAATCCAGTTGCCACTTTGCAGCCCCACCCTCACGCGCATTGTTCCGGTAAAAATGACCACAATAGAAACTGGTATTGGAGGCTACGATGTGATAAATGTGCTCCATATAGAACTGCATCCACGGCACACGTTGATGAAACTCCGCGTCTGTTGAAATAGGAGTATTGGGGTTGGTGTTCACATCCAACCAATCGGTACAGGCTGACAATGACATGCAGCTTGCAATTCCAAGAATAATTTTCTTATATAGTTTCATAACATTTAATCTCTTTATCGTTAGACATATCAGAAAGTCAAATTAATACCAAAGGAGAAGCTTGCCGTAGCTGGAACACCGCAATAATCGATGCCTACAGAAGAAGAACCTACAGCTCCTGAACCGGCTGCTGCCACCTCGGGGTCACCATTGTAATTGGTAAAGAGAAGAATATTATTGGCAGTGGCGGTAATCATCGCACGCTTGATAACATTCGTTTTCAGAAGCCAGGACTTAGGCAAGTTGTATGACAATGAAAGAGTACGGAGACGAAGAGCATTGACCTTGGTCATGAAATTGGCTGTTTCATTGGGGTAGATGTCCTGATAATAGTTTGCGATGATGGTCTTTCCACTGGTTTCCTTGCCATTGTACATGTAAGTCTTATCGGCTTCAAAGACATTTGTTACATATTCACCATTCGTATTTACACCCGAAACTTCTATCCGTTCACGATTGGCTGAGAGCTCGCTCACACCGGCCAACGTCATGGCATATTCTGTTCCATTATAGACATGACCGCCTACACGGAACTCCCACAACATATTCAAAGACCATCCTTTATAAGATAATGTATTGTTCCAACCACCTGAGAAAGTCGGTTCACGATTTCCTATCTCCAGATTGGCATTGGTACCTTTCGTAGGCAAACCGTTTTTGTCCAAAACAACACGCCCTTGCTCATCGCGTTTCCATTCACTACCTGAAATAGCCATGAAGTTACCATCGGGGAATGAAGCCGCTTTGGCATTGCCCACCTGTACATCGGTAACATACAAAATCTCCACGCCTTCCATCAGGTTCTTAACCGTACCGCGGTTACCGCTAAGATTCACTGTTGTTTCCCATGTCCAATCCTTTGTCTGAATCGGTGTACCACCAATACTCAGTTCCATACCTTTGTTGTAAACGTCTCCGGCATTGACCGAACGCAGAATATAACCGGTAGCATTGGACAAGCGAGGTGACATAATCTGGTTGTAAGAGTTATTGGTATAGAAAGCATAATCGAAACGCAAACGATTATTGAAGAAACGCATTTCAAGACCTATTTCAGTAGACTCCGTAATCTCGGGTTTCAAAGCAGCATTACCGGCCTGCCAGTAGTTGCTCACACCAGTCAGACCTCCGAGGAACGACTGACTGGGCCACAAAGCCGTTTCCAACGCATAAGGACTTGTATCCTTACCAACACGTGCCCAGCTGGCGCGTACCTTACCAAATGATAACCAGTCGGACTTGGGAAGCAATTCTGTAAATACAAAGCTACCGCTTACCGAAGGATAGAAATAAGAACGATTCTCAATAGGCAATGTAGAAGACCAGTCGTTACGGCCGGAAACCGTCAGGAACAACGTGTTTTTCCAGTCGGCTCTAAATTCACCAAAGACACCTACCAACCGTTTCTGAGTGCGGGAGCTTGAGAAATCTCGGTTTTCATTGGTTGCATTATCAAAAGAGTAGAAACCGGGAACTTCGAAATTCCATGCCATCCGGTAGTTGCTCCATGTACGGGTATCATCGGTAGAAGTACCCAACATCAAGTTGAAATTGAAATCGCCAAACGACTTGTTGAAGTTGGTCATCAAGTTTGTAGACAAATATTTGTAACGGTAAGAGTTCTCGCTATACATACCTTTCTGCCAATCGAGCTTGTATACACCACCTGCAGCTATAACCTTTGAATCATCGGTCGTATAAGAGTCGATACCCATGCGATAACTAATCCACCACCAGTCTGTAATGTCGGCTTTGACACTGAAACTACCGGTGAAACGCTCTGTATTATCCTGCAGCTTATTCTTATTCAGAATCCAATAAGGATTGTCGCGCTCTTCCGTTACATCCAGACGATCACCGAACATACGGTAGCGAGTCCCGTCCTCATTCATGTAGTGAGTCATATCATCTACAGGAGACCAACGATAAACGCCTTCCATGGTACCCGAACCGCTTGAACCATAAAGGCCGGCAGAAGTCAGCGTCTTATCCGTGTTAGCCTGAGAATAGGCCACATTGGCTCCAAATGTAAACATTTTCCATTTTTGTTCACCGTTGAAACGGAAAGTTGCCTTCTCATAACCGGTAGTAGGGATAATACCGTCCTGGTTGTAATATGAACCAGAAAGGTAGAAGTTACTATTCTTAGTACCACCGGCCACACTTAAATTGGTATCCCAGGCACCTCCTTGTTTGAAGAAGTCATCAATATTGTTATAGGTAGGAACACCTTCCGCAATAGGTTCACCCCAGGAATTATAACTAAAATCATTGTAAGTAGTACCCGTGTAATTGCCGGCAGCATCATACTGGTCTTCCACAAAACCACGACCGTACTTACGCTGGGTCTTAGGTAAGTTTGTTGCCCACTGGGTAGTATATTTGGTAGAGAAGTTCACTTCTACAGCACCCTCTTTACCTTTCTTGGTTGTAATGATAACAACACCGGCAGCAGCTTTTGAACCATAAAGAGCCGCAGCTGCGGGGCCTTTAAGCACTGACATATTCTCTATATCTTCAGGGTTGATATCCATCACACGGTTGGCATTGGTGGAAGCCGTGGAGGTACTACCATCAAATGCAGAATTACCAAGAATATTGGTAGAGTTATCATAGATTACACCATCTACTACAAACAGAGGCTGATTATCGCGCTCCAAAGAAGTACCACCACGAAGGATGATTTGAGAACCTGAACCGGCAGCTCCACCACCTTGAGTAATATTCACACCGGCAATCTTACCAGCCAAAGAGTTAATGGGATTCACGCTTTTATTTCTCATCAATTCCTCTGAATCGATATCCTCAACAGCATATCCCAACGATTTTCTATCTTTTTTGATACCCATGGCAGTAACCACTACTTCATTCAAAGCCTGAGCGTCATCGCTCAGAGTAACCAGATAGAAAGATTCATTCGTCACTTTTATTTCAGTCGTACGGTAACCGACAAACGAAATCATCAACGTATAGCCTTGAGCCGCCTCAACCGTGAACTTTCCGTCCAAATCGGAAACCGAACCTGTTCCTGCCTCTTTCACCAACACGCTGGCTCCTACAATTGGCTCGCCGGCTGAGTCTACTACTTTACCTGTAATTTTCTTGGTTTGCTGAATACTTTGGGAATTTTGAACGCCTTCCGCACCCGAAGCATAGACCGGTGCAAAAGATGTAGTCCCAAACAATGCAAGCAGCACTAATGATAAGCAATAATTCCTTTTCATAAGCTATATTATTTGGATTTGTTTGCAAACATATAAATTTATTCAATAAATCATTCATCGCATAGTTTAAATTATACTAAATAAAGGTTAACTCATTTGTTTTTATGTATTAGAAATATTCACGAACAACATTTATATAATATCAGAAAACACACAAAATCACATAATCTAGTATTTAGATATCAAATAGCAAATAATTAAATATGAATGTCCGCAAACGTCCCAATTAGCAAAGTTTAAACAGGCTCTGAGATG
>USEY01000070.1 GCA_900553815.1 uncultured Bacteroides sp. | reverse complement strand
AGCTGAGTTTAAACATCGAATTTACTAATTGGATGTTTGCGGACATTCATTAAAACAATATATTTCGCCATGAATCTCAAAAACATACGCATTCTTGTATTGGTTTCATGTCTGGTCACTGTGTTGGCCTGTGGGGCACAGACACCTGAGAAACCCCGCGTGCAGACCTCTGCCGCGCCCGAAGAAACCGCTGTGTGGAAACCTGCTGCCGGTGAGGCTCCCGCAGCCGCAGCTACCAGTACTCCTCAGGTTGCTCGGAAAAGAAAGAAAAGCGACGCAGGTGATACCCGGCAGGAAGCAGATGGAATGAAAGCAGAACAGATGCCCACAGCCCAACGCAAGGACAATAAGAAGCCTGTGCGTCAGAAACCTTCCAGTAGGAAACCAGCTGGCCAAGGAACTTCTGCCGGGCAGCAAGATGTGCGGCAACAAGCAGCTCCGGCACGCTATCATGCCCTGAAAACTAACGTGGCTTTCGATGCCATCGGTGTGCTTAACCTGGCCTACGAAGTGCAGCTACACCGCAAGATGACTCTCGACTTGCCTGTAATGTGGAGTCTGTGGGATGCTCAGCGTGAACATGCCCTTCGTGTCATTGCCTTACAGCCCGAGTTGCGCTGGTGGACGGGAAGCGAGGTCGGACGGGGACACTTCTTGGGGTTGCATGCCCATGCTGCCTGGTTCAACTTTAAATGGGAGGACAACCGCTATCAAGATGCCGGCCGTCCACTGCTGGGAGCCGGACTGAGCTATGGTTACAAACTGCCCTTGGGGCAACACTGGGGAGCCGAGTTCAATGTAGGTGTGGGTTATGCCAACCTGAAATACAATACCTATTATAATATAGAGAACGGCGCTTTGATTAATACCCGCATCCGCCACTATTGGGGACTGACTCGTCTGGGGCTGTCGCTGGTCTATCGCCTTTAATCCTAAATATATGAAGACAATGAAAAAGATATTCAGACATATTTTCAGCCTCCTGAGCGGTTGCACCTTCTTGTTGGCCTCTTGCCAGTTGCACGAAGAACCCGAAATGACTGCTACAGGAGAGTGGGGGGTAGACCCCACTGAGGTGACGGTTAAGGCACAGTTGTCGCTTCGTCTAACTGTTTCCGAAGCCGCATCGAAAGCTTTCTCCACCCGCGCAGAGGGCGATGCTGCCTACCTGCACCGTTTTATTGTGGATGCCTATCTGAGCGACGCCACTTCCGTACGGCAGGTGGTTTACGAAGAAGTGGTGGACGGACGCACCCTGCTCACCGTGCCCGTATCCCTGAAACTCCACGCACGCCCTTACCGACTGGCCGTTTGGGCCGACTATGTGCAGGCCGACCAGAAGGCCGACTGGTTCTACGATACCACTACCCTGACTCCTGTCATCGGCAATGGACGCTACCAAGGCAACACCGACTGGAAAGACGCCTTCTATGCCATGCAGGAAGTGGACTTGAGCAGTTATCGCAACGACTGGAACGTGCAGGTGCCTCTAGAACTGACACTCAGCCGTCCTGTGGCACGCTATCGCCTGCTGGCCACCGACCTCGACAAGCTGATGGACAAGGTCTCAGCAGGCGAAGTAAGTGGCAACAAGTTCACTGTGCGTGTGAAGTACAGCGATTATTTGCCTATGGGTTTTGACGTGCTCACCGGACAGTTGCGCAACTCTCTGCTCTACATGAGCTATAGTAAGGAGTTTACCCTGCCCGAAACACCCGTCAAGGATTTTGAGATAGGCTTTGACTATGTGTTGTGCAACGAGACCGACACAGCTGTGCCTGTGGAAGTAGAAGTGGTAGACAGCCAGAGCAAGACCGTGGCACGCTCCATCATACGCTTGCGCTGCACTCCCGGCATGCTTACCACCGTTCGCGACAACTTCCTTACGGCCGACCCGGCCCTGGCTGAGGATGGTGTGGGCATCGACCCCGACTTCGACGACGAGATAGACATGGAAGTAGAGGTCATTTGAACGAAGACTATGCACAATTGAGATAACTATATTTATTCACAAATCAAACTTTCAAGTAACCATGAAAAAGAACTTTTTCTATTCAGTGATGGCTGCGTTCACTCTGCTCTTTATGGCAGCGTGCAGCCAGGAGGAAATCATCTCCAACAATGGAACCAACGGCGGTAAAGTCGTTCTCTCAGTGAATGTAAGCGGTGCCACACCCGATACGCGCGCAGTGGCCGATGTAGATGGATATGTGATGCGCTGCATCATGGAAGCAGTGGACAGCGAAGGAACAGTCATCGAAGGCACCCGCATGGTGCAGCCCGTGACCGCCGGAAAGGCTACCTTTGAGTTTGAAAAAAATGCAAGCGCAGCCAACTACTTGTTCTGGGCCGACTATGTGGCCGGTGACGACTATACGTCCACCTCGACCACCATCTACAAGGCCGATGCCTTGACCAACATTACCTATCGTCTGAACAAGACTAACGACTTGTTCAACAATCCTGCCGCCGATGCCTTCTGCGCAACCGTGGCAGCCGACGACCTGGCAGGCAGCGTTACCCTGAAGCGTCCCTTCACCCGCATTGCCGTGAAGACTGCTGATGTGGATGCATTGGGCCTGACCGGTCTTACTCACATCAATCCTAATCTTTATGCAGGCGCCGGATTCAACGTTGCTACGGGCAAGGCTACTACTAAGGGACAGCTTCAGGCTACTGCCGATAGCTACGTGCCTGTGCTGACTGATGGTGAGTTTGCTTTCTATTGCTATGTGCTGGCTACTGTGGCCGACGAAACTCGTACTTCTACCATCACTTTCAGCAACGAAGACGGAACCTCTACCAAGAGCATCCAACTTACCGCCGACCAGATGATGAGCCTTCAAAGCAACACCAGCGTCAGCCTGAAGCCAGGTGAAGAGCCGGGCGATGACAAAATCAAGGTGGAAATTGTGATTGACGACGCTTTCGAGGGTGAAGAAACCGACCCCGAAGAACCTCAGCCGGCAGGCGAACTGAAGGTAGGTGCCTATATCAATGCTCAGGGCGAAGTGGTGGCTGAGGCTACAGATGCGGTGGCTGTGGTGTTCTCCATGGCAATATCAGGTACCGATGATACTTCTGCCAGCTATGGCGAAAGCTATGCGACCAAGACTATCAAGGCTTATGCAGTAGCATTGGGCAATGCAACGCCTCGCATGAACCTGACGGCCTCCGATGCAGAAGCATTTCCGACTCTGACCGCGTCGGCCACTACTTTCCAAGGTTTCACTGCCACGGATTATCTGCTGAATTCCGCCACAGGCGTTTGCAAGGACTTTACAGGTGGCGTTTATACCAGTTACAAAATATGGTTGGAAAGCAACTCAGTTTCAGGGGCTAACATCAGTTCCTGGTATATTCCTACCTATAAGCAGCTGGAGGTGTTGACTGGAAAAATCTTTGGTGAAGAGGCTGATGCCGAACTTGCCAAAATCGTGACTCCACAAAGCTTCTTGACCAATCCCGGCGGTGATGCAGCCGTTGCTTCAAACGGTTGGTATATGTTGTCGAGTACCATCAACTCGGGTCTTAAATTCTCTGTATTTACCATTGGGAATGGCAATGATGCAGCAGCCGAGGCTTCTGCATACACATGCCAGGCTGGCCAGGCCGATGCAGCCTATAGCACCAGAGGCTTTATCCGTCCGATGCTGACCATCTTCGAATAACCCCCTTTCGAAGCCTTGCCGACGACACGGCGTCTCGTACCCTACGGGTCGCCGTCTGGTGTCCAACGAGTCGCCGTGTCGTGCCCTACGGGTCGCCGTGTCGTCGATTACTATAGAATGACACAGAAAACCAAATGTTTAACTGCCTCTTCTGCAAGAGGTGAAAATCTGAAAGACTATGGCATATTTCAAACCCAAACAATTGAAATCCAACGGCAAGTACTATCCTTACGCCGTTATTACCGACCGTCCTATGGAGACGGATGAACTGGTGGAACAAATCATGGAAATGTCTACCGTGCACAAGGCCGACGTGCTGGCCGTGCTATCCGCGCTGCCCAGTGTCATGGCGCGTGGCATGAACGCCGGTCGCAGCGTCCACCTGCAGGACATCGGTTTCTTCCGCTACACCATTGCCGCACGCAAGGGCGGGCAAGACACCCCCGACAAGGTGACTGCCGACGATATTGAACTGACTCGCATCCGTTTTACCCCCGAAACCAACTATACGCAAGGACGTGCCGTTACCCGCACACTGGCCCCCGACAGTGTGCACTGGACCCGCTGGAAAGGCGAAGAAGATAAAGGCACTTCCACTACTCCTGGTGGAGGCGAAGAAGAGGGAGGCGGAATGGGATAAATCCGCAGCTCAGAAGAAGTGTCCCTCTCACCAAAGTGAGGGGGGGACTTCCCTAGAATAGTAATCCCTTAATCATAGATATAGATATTCATGTTCAGACACTTGTTATTTGCCTTGTTGGCCTTGTCATTGCTGGCGTCGTCCTCGTGTGCCGACCAGGAATTGCCGGTTTCCGTCTCCGACCCTCAGCCGGCTCCGGTTGTCGATGCTCCCGATGCCTATCGCGACAAGATACGTACGCAGCCCTATCCCAAGGCTTCCAATGAGCTGATGCTGAATCCGGCTCCGCTTATCGTTCCCCAGTCAATGAAGACGGGCGAGGCTCTGGAGTTTTCCCTGTCGAGAAGCGAAAATTTTGATACGCCCGAGACCATGATTTCTACTCCCCAGGCCGGTTGTTTTTATAACCTGCATTGTGTCCTGGAGGCTGGCACATGGTACTGGCGCTTTCGCTCTTGTGCCTCCGACGGCACAGCCGCTGGCGAATGGAGTGAGGCCATTGCTTTTGAGGTAGCAGGCGACGAAGCCGTGTTTGTCACTCCTTCCTTTGCCGATTTTGTTTGCAACGCGCCGCGTGATTTTCCGCGCCTGTATTGTTTTCTGGCTCCCCGCATTGACGAGGCGCGTTGCAAAGTGGCTTCCCACTCCGAGTATAAGGCATTGTTGGCCCGTGCGACAACAGCTTTGGATACCGACTACCAGACGTTGGGCGACCTTTGCTCCCAGGCATCTGACTTGAAAAATCAGGCTTCCTGGCTCTATCAGGCTGCCTATCTCACGCTCCAGTCGCGCTATGCGGACAAGCTGCACGAACTGTTGGAGGCATTTTGCATGGCTCCGCCATCCGACGGGCAGTTGTTTGCCGACAATTTCACGTCGTCCGATGTGGCGACATCTTGTCTTTTGACCTACGACTTGCTTCACGACAGCTTGGAGCCGGCAGAACGTTCGGCTGCCGAAGAGTTGCTGATGCGTGTCTTGCGCCGTTACTATAAAGAAAACCTGGGCTATCAGGAAAACCATATATTTGACAATCATTTCTGGCAGCAGAACATGCGTACTTACTTCCAGATAGCCTTCTTGCTTTACGACCATCCGGTTTATGGCAGTGAAGTGTTACCTATGCTGGAATACTATTATGAGCTGTGGACGGCCCGTGCTCCGGCCGGTGGTTTCAATACCGACGGTCTGTGGCACAACGGAACGGGGTATTTTCCGGCCAATGTTCATACCTTGGCTTATATGCCGGCTTTGCTGTCCTATGTGGCCCGTTTCGACTTTCTTGGGCATCCTTGGTATCGTGCTTCCGGCCAGGCCTTGGTCTATAGCTTTCCGCCTCATTCGGCCAGCAATGGTTTTGGCGACGCCAGCGAGCAGGGCGACACCCCCAACCGGCTAACGGCTGCCTTTGCCGACTATCTGGCACGGGAAACTGGCGATGCTTATGCGGGCTGGTATGCCGACGAGTGTGCCGACTTGGTGGCTCAAGACTATGAGCTGCGCCTTTATCGTATGTGTGCCGACCGTACTTACGATACGGCTTTCCCTGCCGATGCGCCCAAAATGTTATGGTATGAGGATACGGGCGAAGTGGCCATGCACAGTCATCCGGGTAGTACGGATGATGATTTGGCCCTGTCGTTCCGTTCCAGTACATTCGGTTCGGGTAGTCATACTACGGCCAGCCAGAATGCGTTTAATCTGCTCTATGAAGGGCAGCCCGTTTATCGCAGTACTGGTTATTATCAGAACTTCAGCGATGCCCACAACCTGATGTCCTATCGTCATAGCCGTGCGCACAATACGCTGTTGGTCAATGGTATAGGACAGCCCTATTCCACGAAAGGATATGGCAGCGTAGTCCGTGCCTTGGGAGGCAGTCATATCAGTTATTGCCTGGGCGATGCTTCACATGCTTATTGTGGCGTGTCCGATGACCCCATGTGGGTCTCAGCCTTTGAGCAGGTTGGTATTAGCCAGACACCGGAAAATGGTTTCGGCTCTACACCGCTTACCCGTTATCGCCGTCACGTGCTGATGCTCCATCCTGATATAGTCCTCCTCTACGACGAGCTGGAGGCCTCTGAGCCTGCGCGCTGGGAGTGGTTGTTGCATAGTCCGGTACGTTTCAGTATAGACGAAGAGCAGCAGATGCTCACTACAGCTGGAGCCGATGGCGGTTACGTGGCGGTGACGCAACTGTTTTGCGGTGAGCCGTTCAGTCTGAGTCAGACGGACCTTTTCCGGGTGCCGCCCGCACAGATTACGCCCGCTACGCCCAATCAGTGGCATCTCACCGCTACGGTGGAGGGCAGCCGTGCGGCGCGTTTTCTGGCTGTCGTTCGGGTGGGGCATACGGGTGCCGATATACCTTTGTTGCGCAGCACTGGCAATCATACCTTTGAGGTGGGCGACTGGAAGATACGCGCCGTGCTCGATGCCTCGCAACCGGCCGCGCTGGAGGTGACTCACGATGCCGTTCCCGTGGTGTTCAGTCTGGGAGCAGACAATCCGCAGATTGGTGGCACACCTTACATGCGTCGCTATGCCTTTTCTTCCGTACTCTACGATGAAATCGACGGTGTGTGGCAGGTGCAGGAAGCGGTAGACAAAACGCCTGTCATGACAAGGAGTAGATGATAAGGTGTGAAACAAATGATACGGATGAAATAATGTGATGAACTTATAAATAAATGATAGTAATTATTGTAACTTTAAATTAATGAAACGTATATATGCTTTACTGCTTGCTTTGCCGTTAACCTTTATGGTTCTTCAGGCTCAGTCGTTGAACAAGGAAGCTTTTGCACTGCTCAACTTGGATTATCCGGGGTTAGAGCAGGTGAAGGAAGCTTACGGTCGCGGAAACTGGAAGAAAGCCTCTCAAGCTCTGTTGGACTATTTTCGGCAACGTGCCGGTGTGGTTTATCCGGCTTTGGATTTGAATAAAGTGACTCTCAGTCCCACCGAGCGGAAGTGGGCTGATGAGGCCCTGGAGCACACATTCTTTGTGCATACCGGTTATCAACCGTCCTTCAACTACGGCAAGGATATTGATTGGAAATACTGGCCGGTGCGCGACAACGAATTGCGCTGGCAGCTTCATCGTCATAAATGGTTCATTCCCATGGGTAAGGCTTACCGGGTGACGGGTGATGAGAAGTATGCCCGCGAATGGGTATTGCTGTACGTGGACTGGATTCGTAAGAACCCGTTGGTGAAGATAAATCCCGATTTGTATGAGCTGGCCGATGTGGACAGTGTGAAGGGCGAAGTCGAAAACGTGCGTTTTGCTTGGCGTCCGCTGGAGACGGGTATTCGCTTGAAAGACCAGATAGATCAGTTCCTGCTGTTCCTTCCTTCCCGGTATTTCACGCCTGCATTCCTTACGGAATTTTTGGTGAACTATCACAAGCATGCCGTGCACGTTCAGGAAAACTATTCTGCCGAGGGCAATCATTTGTTGTTCGAGGCCCAGTACGTGCTCAATGCAGGTATCTTCTTTCCCGAATTTGCCGAAGCCTCCCGGTGGCGTCAGAGTGGCATAGATGTTCTGAACCGTGAAATCAGGAAGCAGGTCTATGCCGACGGCGGACAGTATGAACTTGATTTGGGATACCATGCTGCGGCTATTGACATATTTAGCCAGGCACTATCCATGGCCGATGCTAATGGCTTTCGTGAGGATTTTCCCGACTCATATGTTGAGACCATTCACCAGATGATGCACTTCTACCTGAACACCCTGTTTCCCGACTATACTGTTCCCTGTTTTAGCGACGGAAGGCGGTCGGCTCCCTACAGTTTTGTCAAGAGTTTTAAGAGATGGTCTGCCCAGTTCCCTGATGATGAGCAGTTGCGCTACTTTGCTACGCAGGGCAAGGAAGGGCGGTGTCCCATTCATCTGTCGTATGCTTCGCCTGTCACTGGTTTCTTCACCTTACGCAACGGGTGGAAGGAAGATGCTACGGTGATGGTGCTCAAGGCTGGTCCGAAGGGAGAATGGCATTGTCAGCCGGACAACGGTACCTTTGAATTGTGGTCGGGCGGAAAGAACCTCTTTCCCGACTCGGGCTGCTATGTGTTCGGAGGCGATGAGGAAGTGTGGAAACAGCGTAACTGGTTTCGGCAGACTGCTGTACACAACACGCTGACGCTCGACAACCGCAATCTGGAGACAACCCAATCTGTCACCCGCCTGTGGAAGGCGGAGGGTGATACTCGGATATTGGTAACAGAGAATCCAGGATATTCCGGTTTGCTTCACCGACGTTCGGTGTTCTTTGTCAGAGGCAGTTACTTCGTGTTGGTGGACGAGGCTATCGGTCCGGCAACAGGTACGGTAAACCTGCACTATCAGTTGTGCGACGGGGCAGTGGAGGTCAGTCGCGAACAAAACAGCCTGACTACCCACTACGATGGTGAGAGCAACGTGCGGTTGCAGTGCTTCTCGTCTCATCCGATGGAGATGGTAGAGGAGGAAGGATGGTACTCTGTGGCTTATCGCGAACGCATTCGCCGTCCGGCATTCTCTTTCAATGTAAAGAAGAACGATGAAAACCCTGTTCGTTATGTCACCGTTATCTGTCCGCGCAAGCAGGCGGATAACACAACCATTCATGCTTCACTTGCTGAAGCTGGTGATGGCCGCATCGTGGTAGAAGTTGAGGTGGATGGGCAGAAAGATAGACTGTATTACAATCTTGCTGATGCCGAACAATATTAAACAAAGCATATTTATAAAAGCATTCAAAAGAAATAGAGGGCGTTTGTCGGGCTTTTCTTTAATCTTTTTTGAATGTCAGCATGGAAATAATTCATTTAAAATTCTATTAATATTTAAACAACAATGAGAAATCTTATCTTAGCTTTGTTGTTGGTGGTAGGCATCACCGGCCTTCGTGCGCAAAGCCTGACCGTCACCGGTAGAGTGATGGACAATGAAAATCTGGAAGTGATAGGCGGAAACGTCAGCCTCAAAGGTGCGGCGGGCGTGGGCACCATCACCGATATGAACGGAAACTACACCATAACCGTCAATGATGCCAAGAAAGACGTATTGGTGTTTTCTTACATCGGTATGAAAACCATAGAAGTGCCCGTGAAGGGACGTAGTAAGATTGATGTGACG
Organism: uncultured Bacteroides sp.; assembly: GCA_900553815.1. Classification (GTDB taxonomy): domain Bacteria; phylum Bacteroidota; class Bacteroidia; order Bacteroidales; family Bacteroidaceae; genus Bacteroides. The sequence continues at coordinate 4,880 of USEY01000070.1, read as the reverse complement.
CTGGAGGCTGACAACCAGTTGCTTGAAGAAGTGGTTGTTGTGGGCTATGCTACTGTGAAGCGCAAGGACCTGACCGGTTCCGTAGCCTCTATCAAGAGTGAGGATCTAATGAAAGTGCCCACTTCGGATGCCACACAGGCATTGGCCGGACGCATGGCGGGTGTGCAGATTGTACAGACCGACGGTCAGCCGGGTTCAGAGGCTTCTATCCGTGTGCGTGGCGGTATCTCCATTACGCAGAGCAATGAGCCCTTGTATGTCATCGATGGATTCCCCACCGAGGACGGTATGTCCAGTCTCGACCCTGCCGACATTGAGAGCATCGACGTGTTGAAGGACGCTTCGGCCACTGCCATCTACGGTGCACGCGGTGCCAACGGTGTGGTACTCATCACGACCAAGAGCGGCAAGAGCATGGAGGGCAAAGGACAGGTGACGTTTGACGCCTATGTGGGCTTCCGCAAACTTGCCAACAAGCTCGACGTGCTGAGCACCGAAGAGTTTGTGCTGGCCGACTATGAACGTACCTTGGGTCTGACTTCTACTCCCGAAGAAACCATGTTGGGATGGCAGAACCGTTATGGCAGTTTCCTGGAACTGCACGAGAACTATGGCAACCGTCCCGGCATTGACTGGCTGGACGAAACCATGGGACGCACCACGCTGACGCAGAACTACCGTGTAGGCGTGAACGGTGGCAGCGAAGCGGTGAAGTACAACCTGGCCTATAGCTACAACAAGGATGAGGGAGCCATGGTATACAGCGGCAGCGAGCGCCACAACATTACTCTGGGTGTGAACGGCAAGGTGAACGACAAACTCAGCGTTACTGCACGCATCAACTTCGACTATCGTAGTATTTACGGAGCAGGCGTGGCAGGCAACGGTACTAACGAAGGCGGCAGCAACACGGATGCCCGCTTCAACAAGATGGCACAGATTCTGCAATACCGTCCTACCATCGGCATTAAGGGCAGCGACGACGAACTGCTGATGGGTGAAGACCCGCTGCTGACCGATGAGGCCGGCAATGTGATGCAGAATCCGTTGATAAACGCAGCTGAAGAAAAAGACGACCGCGAAATCCGCACGCTACAGGCTAATGGCGGATTGACCTACAAGATCATGAAGGGGTTGACTTTCCGCAACAACACCGGTATGCGTTACCGTGCGCAACGTCGCGAGCTGTTTTATGGCGACCAGTCCATCATGGGACGCCGTAACGGTACTTATGGCTCTATCCGTAATACGGAAGATGGCAGTTTTCAGACCTCGAACGTGCTGACTTACGAAACCCGTTTCCAGAAAGCGCACAAGCTGACCGCCCAACTGGGGCAGGAGTATGTGCACCGTTGGGAACGTTATGTTCACACCGAGGTTAGTAATTTGCCTACCGATGACTTCCAGTTGGATGACATGGGTATCGGTACACCTTCGGCGTCTGATTCTTATCTGAACGATGATGATAACCTGCTCTCTTTCTTCGCCCGTGTCAACTACGACTATAAGGACAAGTACCTGCTGAGTGCTACTCTGCGTGCCGACGGCTCGTCCAAGTTCAGTGCCGACAACAAGTGGGGCATTTTCCCTGCCGTATCTGCCGCCTGGCGTCTGGGTGAGGAGGAATTCATCAAGAAGCTCAATATCTTCTCCGACCTGAAGTTCCGTATCGGTTACGGTTTGGCAGGAAACAACCGCATAGGCAGCTATAACAGTCTGGCACTGTTCAGTTCCGTGCTTACTGCCATGGGCGATGCTCTGGTGCCGGGCTATGCTTCGAGTGTCATTCCGAATAAAGACCTGAAGTGGGAGGCCAACAAGACGTTCAACATGGGTTTCGACTTCGGTTTCTTGGAACAACGTATCACCGTTTCGCCCGAGTTTTATATCAACCGCAGTAGTGACCTGTTGCTGAGCACCCGTCTGCCCATGTCGTCGGGCTATGAAACGATGATGGTCAATGCCGGCGAGACAAAGAATGTGGGTATCGACCTGACAGTCAATACGCAGAATATCATTACGAAGGACTTCTCGTGGAATACTACGCTGACCTTCTCGCACAACAAGAACACCGTTGAGGCACTGACCGGTGAGGAGGTACAGCTGTTCGAGGGTAAGTTCGGCTACAATCAGAATACTCACCGTCTGGCTGTGGGCGAACCTATCGGCCAGTTCTATGGCTTCATCACCGATGGACTCTATCAGGTAGACGATTTCGACTACGACCCCGCTACCAAAACCTACATCCTGAAGGACGGTGTGGCATGCTATGGCAACCGCAACACCGTGCAGCCGGGCGACTGGAAGTTCCGCAACATGGACGGAAACGACGTGATAGACGAAAACGACAAGACGGTCATAGGCAATGCCTCGCCTAAGTTTTATGGCGGTTTGAACAACAACTTCGCCTACAAAGGGTTCGACCTAAGTATATTCTTCACCTTCAGCTATGGCAATGAAGTACTGAATGCCACTAAGTTGGTGACAAGCAAGGTGGGACGCGAAAATTACAATGCCCTAGATGTGATGAACAGCCACAACCGCTGGATGACCATCAACGACCGAGGTGAACGGGCGACTGACCCTGCTGAACTAGCTGCCATGAACCAAGGTAAGAGTGTTGCTTCCTGGCATGACAATCAGGAGGGTAACAAATACATTCATTCGTGGGCAGTGGAAGATGCCTCTTTCCTGCGCCTGAGCAACGTGACTTTGGGCTATACGTTCCCCAAACAATTGATAAGAAAAATAAAGCTGAGCAACCTGCGTGTGTATGCCACCGGCAACAATCTCTTCACATGGACACCCTACACAGGTTTCGACCCCGAAGTGAGCAACATGCGTAGCCCGCTGACTCCCGGTGTGGACTTCGGTTCCTATCCGCGCAGCCGTTCCTTCATTTTCGGTGTAAACATCGCATTCTAATTTACTGACTCAATAAACAAATGATGGCAATGAAAAGATACACATTATTATATATGGCATTTGCTCTGCTGGCCGTTTCGTTCACATCGTGCGAGGATATGCTGACAGAGACCCCCAATTCAAGTTACGACAAGGACGGCTTCTTCAGCACAGAGGCCAAGGCCGAAATGGCCGTCATGGGCATCTACAATTCCATTTCAGACTATCGCCACTATGGTTGGTACGAAATGGCATCTATGGCATCGGACGATACATATTATTTGGCCCGCACTGGTTCGGACAATCAGATTAAGGATATGGTGCACTACACAGTAAACTCCACCAACGAATGGGTCAGAATGCTTTGGCTGTTGAAGTACCAGGGCATTGACCGGGCTAATATGGCTATTGACGGCATAGAGAACATGTCCGCCTATGCCGACAGTCAGAAACTGAAGGCGCTTGATGCCGAAGCTCGTTTTCTGCGTGCTTTCTTGGCTTTCGATTTGGTGAAGAGTTGGGGGGATGTGCCTTTCAAGACTTCCTACTCGGCCAGTTACGATGAGGCATTTGGTGCCCGAGTGAGCCGTGAGGAAATCTACGACCAGATTATTGCTGACTTGGACTTTGCTAAGAATAACCTGGACTGGGCAACGGCTTCGTCCAGCCCCGAAAGGGTGACACAAGGTGCAGCCCGCGCTCTGCTGATGCGTGTATACCTGCAACGTGCTGGATACAGCCTGCAACAGGATGGAAAGCTGTCGCGCCCCGATGAAAATACCCGCAAAGCCTATTTCGAAGCAGCCCTTGCCGAGTGGGACGCTTTTCAGGTAAACAGTTATCACGACTTCTATGAAGGTGGTTATGAAGCTCTTTTCAGAGGATTTTCTGAAGGTGTGCTCAACAGTAAGGAGAGCCTGTTCGAAATATCGTTCTATCACCAGCAAGGCAGTCGCAACGGGGGCGCATGGGGCATCTACAACGGTCCGTTAGTGGCCGAACCTACGGGAATCGCTTCTTCGGAGTCGGCCAACTATATGGGACGTGCCAACGGTTTCTTTATCACCGTACCTGAGTGGAGGAACTTCTTCGAGGAAAGCGATGTGCGCCGCGATGTGAGCATCTGCACCTATCGTTTTACGTGGAAAGACAAGCAGCATGTAAAGGAAGAGCGCAGTGCCGGTTCCTGGTATCCCGGCAAGTGGCGCAGAGAATGGATGAGTCCCGAAAGCCGCAACAAGAACATGAACTACGGTGACGTGAACTATTGTGCCTTGCGCTATGCCGATGTAGTGCTGATGGCAGCGGAAGCCTACAACGAAGTGGGAAAGACAGAACAAGCTTGGATATTGTTAAATAGTGTACGTCAACGTGCTGGAGCCACTCCTTATACATCGGCCAACTACGATCAACTGATGGCTGTCCGCAAAAAAACACATAATCTGCCTTTCATTACTGACGGTGATGAACAGGGACGTTTCCGTACAGCCCTTTATTGGGAGCGTGGCTTTGAATTGTCTTTCGAGGGGCAACGCAAGTATGACCTTATCCGCTGGGGAGTACTGAAAGATGCCTTAACGCTTTTTGGAGAAGCCAGTTCGGTCAATAAGAAGGAGAATAAACCATATCCCGCTTACCAAAACTTCATCAGTGGCAAACATGAATTGCTTCCTATTCCGTTAGTCGAGTTGCAGAGCAATCCGAAATTGGAGGGGAAGAATAATCCTGGTTATTGATATTCCCCAAAGGGAGAGTCCTCTTGCTATGAAGGTATTAGTACAACTATATTTTCTATGAAAAGAACGGTCTGAAAGCACAGACTAAATGTTAAAGGAAGGGCGGAATGTGTTAGCATATCCGCCCTTTCTTCTTAATCTATGTTATTAAACATGCTTTTTTATTTGGAAAGTTTGCAGGTTTTCCAAAAGTCCGTACCTTTGCAATGTGTTTTTCATAGTATTAGATTTAAGGTTAAC
>USEY01000069.1 GCA_900553815.1 uncultured Bacteroides sp. | reverse complement strand
AACCGAACAGAACTTTTAATGCTAAACTTATCAAAGAACTATTTGGCATAGTGGCAGAAGCCGCTTAGCCGATATGGTGAACTCTTAACGGACTATTATATTTTATAATGAATTTGTATTCTTTAGTTTTCTATGCTTAAAGATTCTCTTTGTATAAAGTTAGAAATGTATATTTAACAATGTATAAGAATAAAGGTTATTTGGTTTCCTTATTTTCTCCTAACAAAGATAAATTAATATTCTAATAATATCGCAAACATATTCCATTGTTTATGTTTTATAGTTATATTTTTGCAAAAGTTAAGTATTTGGTGTGTTTCGTGTGGTATTTATTTTGCAAAATAGTGTTTCCAAAATTTAAAATTGTCACGTTCGTTGCTTTGTAAATTCTTGATTACTAATTGTTTGTTTCCCTATTGGAAATATTGATGGCTTTATTCCCAACCATTTTCCGTCTTGGAGTAGGAATAAAGCCATAAAAACTGTAATATCGGTGTGTGTTTATGATTCCTCCGTGAGATTCAAGGCATGAAATTCAATGAGTCCATTCATGGACGATTCGGCTATTACATCCAAGTTTACTCCAAATTCGTTGGCAATGTTACGTAGTATGTCAGCGTACAGATGGGCTACCGAACCGACAAAACGTATGGGATAGTTCTGATAGTCATACTGACAGACGCAGCGTTTGAAGAACGAACGCAGGTTGTTTACAATCAGCTCATATACATATTCTTCTCCGGTGTGGTCAGCCAAAAAATATGTCACGGTAGATAAGAAGCGGTTGGGGAAAGGACGGTTGTACACCGATTCCATTACTTCGTCGTTGTTGATACGGAATTTTTCATAGAAATCGTTCGCTACACTCTTGGGAGTCAGACCTTTCAGTAAATCGGCCAGAAATACTTTACCCATAGTAGCGCCACTGCCTTCATCTCCCAGAATGTATCCGCCGGGCTTTATGTTTTTAGCAATGATTTTCCCATCGTAGAAGCATGAGTTAGAACCTGTACCCAGAATGCAGGCAATGCCAGCTTCGCATTTGAACAGTCCGCGGGCTGCTCCCAACAAGTCGCTCTCTACTTGTATGGGTGTTTTAAACTGTGCCACAAGTGAGGCTCCCAGAATGTTTTTCTTTTCGTACGAACTACATCCTGCACCATAATAATATACTTGTTCCAGCTTCTTCTTAAAAAATATTTCCGGCAAACCCAAACGCACGCTTCTGCTAATCTCTCTCCGGGTCTGGAAAAAGGGATTTAAACCTTCAGTAAAAGCACGTTGTATGGAATGGTCGTCCTCTACTAAAGCCCATTCGGTTCGTGTCGAACCGCTGTCTGCAATAAGTTTCATAAAGGCTTGTTTATTAGATTTTGGTTACAAATATATTGTTTTTTTTAATATAATGGCGTTTATGTCCCGAAATTTGATGAGTCATATTTCAAAATCCACTTTTCTCAAATGGGCGTGCTTTCCGCTTTTTAGGAAATTTGTTTATTCTTTTGGCTTTCCTGTTGGTTGCTTCCTTATGAGGAAGTTGCATAAGACGGACTGTCGGGGTGTGATACAAAGAAGGGCAAGCGAAAGCTTGCCCTTTACCTTAAATTTATATATGTCAAATATTGTTTTCCTTAATCAGATATTCGGCTATCTGTACGGCATTCAGTGCAGCACCTTTTTTTATCTGGTCGCCTACAATCCAGAATGTCAATCCGTTCTCATTAGCCAAGTCCTTGCGTATGCGTCCTACATAAACAGGGTCTTTGCCAGCCAGGAACAGCGGCATAGGATATTCTTTTTTGGCCGGGTTGTCCATCAGTACCAGGCCCTCGCCTTTAGCAAAAGCTTCGCGAGCTTCTTCTACCGAAATAGGACGTTCTGTCTCTACCCAGATGCTTTCAGAATGAGAGCGCAGAGCCGGAACACGTACGCAAGTAGCGCTCACCTTCACGTCAGAGTGCATGATTTTACGTGTTTCGTTGTACATCTTCATCTCCTCCTTGGTGTATCCGTTGTCGGTAAATACATCAATTTGCGGGATAAGGTTGAATGCCAGCTGATAGGCGAATTTCTCCACTTTCACAGGTTCCCCTGCCAGCACTTGGCGGTATTGCTCGTATAGTTCATCCATGGCAGCTGCTCCGGCACCGCTGGCTGCCTGATAAGTAGACACGTGTACGGTCTTTATGTGCGATAGCTGTTCGATGGCTTTCAGGGCCACTACCATCTGGATGGTAGTACAGTTTGGGTTGGCAATGATGCCGCGGGGACGGTCTTTGGCGTCTGCTGCATTTACTTCAGGCACTACCAAGGGTACGTCCGCATCCATACGGAAGGCACTGGAGTTGTCAATCATCACCGCACCATATTTGGTTATGGTCTCGGCAAACTCCTTTGAGGTGCCTGCACCAGCGGAAGTGAAAGCTATGTCTACCCCTTTAAAGTCATCGTTGTGTTGCAAGAGTTTGACCTCGATTTGTTTACCACGGAAGGTATATTTGCTGCCAGCACTGCGTTTAGAACCAAACAGCACTAATTCGTCCACCGGGAAATTTCTCTCATCGAGCACTCGCAGGAATTCTTGTCCTACGGCTCCGCTTGCTCCAACAATTGCTACTTTCATTTTTCTTCTTTTACTTAGTTGTTAATAATTTAATTGTAGTGTTTCTGCCAGCCTAACGATAAAGAATGCAAACCGTTGAATATTTGTAGACACGGCTCTCTGTCTGTGGCTCACTCAAATAACTGCCGTTATGTCTTGTTCGCCCGTCTACCTGTCCACTTGTTGCCTTTATATTAAGCTTGCGAGATATAAATCTTTAAAACGTAAGATTTGGCTGCAAATTTATAACAAATTGCTGTATGACACCCCATAAAGTGAAAACTTTTTCGTTAATTTGCAGGACAAAACCTAATACTGGCTCTTATGGATTGGCTCAATATCAGTTTGAAACTACCTATAACTGACCCTACATGGATATTTCTCCTTGTACTTCTTATTATTTTGTTTGCCCCGATGTTGCTCAACAAGCTTCGCATTCCTCACATCATAGGTATGATATTAGCGGGCTTGGTCATTGGTGAGCATGGTTTCAATATACTGAGCCGCGACAGCAGTTTTGAGCTTTTCGGAAAGGTGGGCCTGTATTACATCATGTTTCTGGCAGGTCTTGAGATGAACATGTCCGATTTCAAAAAAAATCGTTCTAAGGCTCTGGTGCTGGGACTTCTGGCCTTTATTGTACCCATTGTGATAGGTTTTGTAGCCAATGTCGCCTATCTGAAGTATAGCGTCATTACTTCCATCCTGCTGGCCAGTATGTATGCCTCCCACACGCTTGTAGCCTATCCCATTGTCATCCGCTATGGTGTTTCGCGCAATCGCAGTGTCAGCATAGCCGTAGGCGGTACAGCCGTGACCGATACCCTGACGCTGCTTGTGCTGGCAGTGGTGGGTGGACTGTTCAAGGGTGAGTCGGGCGGCTTCTTTTGGCTGTGGCTGGTGATAAAGGTTGTCTTTCTGGGTGCGCTTATCATGTATTCCTTCCCCCGCATCGGACGCTGGTTCTTCCGCCGTTACGATGACAATGTCATGCAGTTCATCTTTGTGCTGGCGCTGGTATTTCTCGGTGCCGGACTCATGGAATTTGTAGGTATGGAGGGTATTCTGGGGGCATTCCTGGCCGGTCTGGTGCTCAACCGTCTTATTCCCCACGTTTCTCCCCTTATGAATCATCTGGAATTTGTGGGCAATGCCCTTTTCATTCCTTATTTCCTTATAGGAGTAGGAATGCTGATTGACATTCATGTCATTTTTGGGCAAGGCGATGCGCTTAAGGTAGCTGTTGTAATGATAGTCATGGCCCTTACCGGTAAGTGGATTGCCTGTTGGCTTACGCAGAAGATATATAAGATGTCTGTGTTGGAACGCGACCTGATGTACGGCCTCAGCAATGCGCAGGCTGCTGCTACGCTGGCTGCCGTATTGGTCGGTTATAACATCATCTTGCCTACTGGCGAACGTTTGCTCAACGATGACGTTCTCAACGGCACAGTGCTCCTCATTCTGGTGACGTGTGTGGTCAGTTCATTTATTACTGAACGAGCCGCGCGCAAAATGGCCATGTGTGAGGCTCATCCCGAGGAAGAACGCCATCGTGAAGAAGAACGCATTCTGATACCTGTAGCCAACCCCGATACGTTGGAGTATCTGATGAGCCTGGCTCTGGTCATCCGTGATCCCAAGCAGGCCGACAATCTGCTTGCCTTGAGTGTTGTAAACGACGATAACAGTTCGGAAGGGGTAGAGCAGCGCGGCAAGCGTTATCTGGAACGGGCTGCCATGATTACCGCTTCGGCCGACGTCTCACTCAAGCAGATAACCCGCTACGATATGAATATTGCTGCCGGAATCATTCATACGGCCAAAGAATACGATGCCACCGATGTAATCATTGGCCTTCACCGGAAGGTGAACATCGTCGACTCTTTTTTCGGTATGCTGGCCGAAAACCTTTTGAAGGGTCTGCACCGCGAAGTCATGATTGCCAAGTTCCTGATGCCTATCAATACTTTGCGTCGCATTGTGGTGGCAGTGCCTCCTAAGGCCGAATACGAAGCCGGTTTCAGCAAGTGGGTAGAACATGTTTGCCGTATGGGCAGTACGCTCGATTGCCGGGTGCATTTCTTTGCCAATGAAGAAACCACCCGTCCGCTCAAGGCACTTGTTTTGGATAAATACAGCCTGGCAAAAGCTGACTTCTCTTTGCTCGACGACTGGGACGACTTGCTGATATTGACAGGACAGGTCAACTACGACCATCTGCTTATCATCATCAGTGCCCGCCGTGGCGCTATTTCTTACGACAGCTCTTTCGAGAAGCTGCCTTCGCAGATAAGTCGTTATTTTGCCAACAACAGCCTTATCGTGCTCTATCCCGACCAGTTGGGCGACCCGCAGGATGTCTTGTCCTATTTCAACCTGCATGGCAGCAATGAGGCGCAACACTATGAACGTGTGGGGCGCTGGTTCTATAAATGGTTTAAGAAAAATTGATGGAAGACTGGCAACAAAGAACCCGGCTATTGCTGGGACAGGAAAAGGCCGACCGCTTGCAGCGTGCTCATGTGCTGGTAGTTGGCTTGGGTGGTGTAGGAGCCTATGCCGCCGAGATGATATGTCGTGCAGGTGTAGGACGCATGACCATTGTGGATGCCGATACTGTGCAGCCCACCAACCTCAACCGGCAGCTCCCCGCCCTGCACTCCACGTTGGGGCAAGCCAAAGCCGATGTAATGGCTGCCCGGCTCAGGGATATTAATCCACAGCTGGAGCTGACCGTGGTTCAGGCCTTCCTGAAAGACGGTGACATACCGGCTTTGCTCGATGCTGCTTCTTACGATTTCGTGGTCGACGCCATAGATACCTTGGCTCCCAAATGCCACCTTATAGCTGAAACCTTGCGCAGGCGTATCAAGATAGTATCAAGCATGGGCGCAGGTGCCAAAAGTGACATTACCCAGGTGCGTTTTGCCGACGTGTGGGATACCTACCACTGTGGCCTGAGCAAGGCCGTCAGGAAACGCCTGCAGAAGATGGGCATCAGGCATAAGTTGCCCGTAGTGTTCAGTACCGAGCAGGCCGACCCCAAGGCTGTACTGCTCACCGATGACGAGATGAACAAGAAATCCACTTGTGGTACCGTCAGCTATCTGCCTGCTGTCTTCGGTTGTTATTTGGCCGAATACGTCATCAAGCGGCTATGAGATTGATTTCAGATTTTAGATTTCAGAAATCGGAATTCATACATCAGACATCTAAAATCGGAACTCAGACATTTAAAAATCAGACATCTAAAATCTAAAATTTAAAATCCTCAACATGATTCAGTTGGAAGGCATTACCAAGAGTTTTGGTTCCCTGCAAGTGCTCAGGGGTATAGATATGCAGATACAGCAAGGCGAGGTGGTCAGCATCGTAGGTCCCAGCGGGGCAGGAAAGACCACCTTGTTGCAGATAATGGGTACGCTCGATGCTCCCGATAGCGGGCGTGTATTGATAAATGGCGAGGAAACCGGTCGCCTGAAAGAGCGTGAATTGTCGGCTTTCCGTAACCGTCACATCGGCTTTGTCTTTCAGTTCCACCAACTGTTGCCCGAGTTTACGGCTCTGGAAAATGTCATGATTCCCGCCCTTATTGCCGGTCGTAAACCTTCCGAAGCCACGACAGCTTCGCTCGATATGCTGCGTCTCATGGGGCTGGAAGAGCGTGCTTCTCATAAACCCAATGAGCTGTCAGGAGGTGAAAAACAGCGTGTAGCCGTAGCCCGTGCACTCATCAACCATCCTTCTGTCGTGCTGGCCGACGAGCCCTCCGGCAGTCTTGACTCTCACAATAAGGAAGAACTCCACCAGCTGTTCTTTGACCTTCGCGACCGTCTTGGCCAAACCTTTGTCATTGTTACTCACGACGAAGGCCTGGCTTCTCTGACCGACCGGACTATTCACTTAAAGGATGGTATGGTGGTGGGATGAGATTTGGGTTACTCCGCTGCTTGATATAAATACAGTTTTTCGCGATGTACTCAGATTATCGGAGGATGGTGAAAAGGCAAAATCCCTCTGTGAAAGGTGAGGAACTGATAATCTACTTAAGTTTCTGATTTGATATTTCACTGGAAGTTAAGAAGTTATAGAAGTTATCACTTCGCTTTGCTCTGTTAGAAGTTAAAGCCGATAGTCTTGCAAAAGAAAAAATTGGCAGTAACAGGTCTATTGGCCTTTAACTTCTAAGCCCACCTTGGTGGGCGATAACTCCTTTTAACTCCTTTAACTCCTTCAAGTTTCGGTAAAACCGAAACTTGAATAATCTATATACGGTTGTAGCTGTTCTGTTTAGTGTATGAGAATGATTGGCAGATGCGGCGATATATTTACGCAGATTCATGCGGTATTTTTTATGCAGTAATTGCATTTAAAGCACTGCAACAGCTTTGCGTATATTTTCCAATATGGCAGACAACTTGCTGTCTTTACGGGCTGTCTGGATGTTGTAGTCGCTCTGTAATCCTACCCAGATATTCGCGGAAATACCTGTTGCAGCTTCAATTTTTAATGCTGTATCGGTTGTTATCGGGCGTTTGCCGTTGATTATTTCATTGAAGGCCGTATAAGGCATATTGATTATGCCTGCAAATTTTCTTTGTGACATTCCACGTGCTTCCAATTCGTCCTTAAGCATTTCACCCGGATGTATCGGGGCTGACGGCATTAGCTCATGAGGAGCATAGATTTTTTTTGCTGTATTCATAAAGCTTTATTTATAATGATTGCTGATTTCTAATAATTTGCAAATTGTGATTATTTGTTCATTCATCATTTCTCTTACGGTAAATTCAAGTCGATATTTATGATTTATGCGTACGGAAGAAATACCTTTTTTATCACCTTGCAAAACTTCATAGTTAAGTGAATGTATGTTATAGAGTTGCTCTATATTTTCCGCATGGCTAAGGAACATAACGCATTTACAATACCCTCTTATCACTTCCGGCTGATAACGGTGCTTTTTATCATTTGTGCGGCCGTTTTCAAACAATTCGCGCAAGTACTCTTTATCAAACTCTATAAACATGATTTTTCATTCATTTGCCAATTGCAAAGATAATATTTTGGAGCGTATCCACAAAAAAAGTGAATTATAAAGTGTAGGTGAAATTATGGCTTATCTGTTTGACAAGCATTTTGTTGATGTGCTATTGGTATTTTTTCTCATTCATAACATACATAATGCCCCAACCTCTCCAAATCTTCTTTCGTAAAGTCGGGGTGTTGTTCAAAAGGGGTCAGATCTTTTAATGGGCCGTGTTCTTTGCGCCACTCCACAATAGCGCGTGCCTGGTAGAAATTGATATAGGGATGGCGGCGCAGGGAAGCCGTGCCGCCACGATTTAGATTGATGCGCCTGATGGCGGTAGTATCTACGCTGAACCACGGTTCCAGCAGGTCGGCACGCAGGCGTATGTCTTTCAGTTGAGACACGCTGTAGTAGCCGCCCAGGCGTGTGCGGTATTTCACAATCATACGTGCTATTACGCTGCCTACACCCGGAATCTTTTTCAGTTCCGTCGTATCGGCCTGGTTCAGTTCAATGATGGTACCTGCCGGGTACTTGCGTACGTGTTGGAACAGGGGGATGGCTGGTTTTCTTGTGCTGTCCTTGCTGGTCGTGTCCGGCTGTATCTTGTCTGCTATTGCCGGTGTTGTGGCTGTATCCCGGCGTGCAATGCGAATGTAGGGACGCAGTGTTTCAAAACGCTCGTCCGTCATGCCGTAGATGCGTCTGAAGTCTTCGGGCTTACGGAATACACCGCCCTTCTGCCGATAACGCACAACGTTTCGTGCCATCCAGCCAGGTAGACCTATTCGGCAAAGCAGGGCAGAGTCTGCCTCATTGGGGTCGAATGGACGGAGTTCGGGGCGGTTTGCAGGCTTGTCTTGTGATTTGAATCGCTGTTCCTGAATGCTGTCCTGGTATTTGACGGAGGCCAGGAAATCCTTATAATCGGCCATCAGGCTATCCATATAGGCAGCATCAGTCTGAGGGAAACTTCTTTCTGCCGGGCGTAGCCACCAGTTGACTGTCCATACGGCCACTATGGCCGCCACCAGCAGCAGTATGCCTCTGCGCTGGTTGCGGGTATAGAAAAAGAAATCCCTGAAAAGTTTCATGTCGTTTCACTTTGAGTTCAGAAGAACAGGCCCAACTCGTTGAGGAAGACCAGTCCGATACCAATAGGTGCCACGTATTTCAGCAGGAACAGCAACAACCGGTAGGTGCTGGCTTTGAGCGTACCTCGGTTGCTGATTTCATCGTAAACAATCTTTTTGTCTACATACCATCCCATGAAAAGAGCGATGAAGAAACCGCCTGCCGGAAGCATGATTTTGGCCGTCACAAAGTCAAAGAGGTCGAACAGCGTAAGCCCGAATATTGTATAGTCTTTGCCCACTCCCAGTGAAAGCGAACAGAAGATGCCCAAAATGGTGCAACCGGCCGTTACCAGCCATGCGGCTTTTTTGCGCGACATGCTGAACTCCTCGTGCAGGTAGGCTGTCACTACCTCGTGCAGCGAAATGGTTGAGGTGAGTGCGGCCAGTGCCAGCAGTACGTAGAACATTACCGAAAGAATTACCGCAATCATAGGCACATCGCCGAAGGCCTTCAGAAAGACATTGGGCAACGTGATGAACAGCAGGCTGGGACCCGAGTCGACAGGAATGTTGACCGAGGTAGCGGCAGGGAAGATGATGAGTCCGGCCAGGATAGCCACCAGCGTATCGATGGATGCCACGTTGAGGGCCGTGCGGGGCAGGTTGGTGTCGTTGCGGAAGTAGGAGGCGTAGGTGCAGAGACAACCCATGCCCAAAGAGAGTGAGAAGAAGGCCTGTCCCATAGCGCTTAGCAGTACGTTGCTGTTTACCTTGCTGAAGTCGGGCTTCAGCAGGAATTTCAGTCCTTCGCCTGCCCCCGGCAAGGTGACGGAGCAGATTCCCAGCACGATGAGCAGGATGAACAGGGCCGGCATCATGATTTTGGCCGATTTCTCAATGCCTTTTTCTACACCCCGTACAATGATAAAGTGAGTGGCCAGCAGGAATACAATCAGCCACAATACGGGTCGCCAAGGATTGCCTACAAAGCCGTTGAACGAGGCGATGAAGTCTTGCGCGCTCTTTCCGGCAAAGCTGTTGGTCGCCGCCTCGCAGATGTACTCCAGGGTCCAGCCTGCCACAACGGAGTAATAGCTCAGTATGAGGAATCCGGCCAGTACTCCCATGCGGCCTACCCAACGCCAATGCGTACGGGGGGCCAGTATCTGGTAGGCACCTGCCGTGTTGGTGCGCGAGTGGCGGCCTATCATAAATTCGGCTATCATGATGGGGATGCCGAAAAACAGTACGCAACCCAGGTAAATGAGTATGAAGGCCGCTCCCCCGTGGTTGCCTGTCTCGAAGGGGAAACGCCAGATATTGCCCAGTCCGACGGCGGAACCTGCCGATGCCAGGATAACGCCTAATTTGCTGCCGAAGTTTGCTCTGCTCATTTGTTTCATTTTTCGTCTGTATTTCTTTCAGATTGTTATCGTTTTGGCTTAAAACTTCGCAAATATATGAATTATTTGCTGTTTTCATGCATGAAATGTAGAATTATTGGGCTTTTGTGAACGATTGCTTGGGCGGGTGTCAGGCTCCGTTATTTTTTTATGTAAACCTGTCTATTGTAAACGGGAAATGAGTTGCTCACTATCTCTGTAATGGAAATGATAAGACAGACTACTCAGTTGACATTTCTTGTTTAGATTTCTTTCTGATTGTTATAATTTACTTCAATCGTACATAAATGCGTAAAATCTCCTTATTTTTGTGCGCAGATATCAAAATAGTCAGGGATTTGTATGTATGCCTGACTTAAGAACCGTGCTGTTGAATTTCTTAGAAGATAACATTCCGTTTATGCTGTACTATATCAAGAAATATCCCTTCTCTCTGCTTATTATCCTGGCAGTGATTTATTTGTCCTTCTTCAAGCCGCCCTCGACGCGGCTGAGCCTGATTCCCAATATAGACAAGGTAGTGCATGTGTGCATGTATCTGGGTATGTCGGGCATGCTGTGGCTGGAGTTCATCCGCGCACATAAAAAAGACGGCGTGCCGATGTGGCACGCCTGGATAGGTGCATTCCTGTGTCCCGTTCTGTTCAGTGGAGCGGTGGAGCTGTTGCAGCAGTATTGTACCACCTACCGCGGGGGCGATTGGCTCGATTTTGCGGCCAATTCCACCGGTGCCGTATTGGCTTCGCTGGTAGGGTGGTGGCTCTTTATCCGTGTCAGGCGGAAGTAGTTACAGTTCATCCACCACGGTACTCAGCCTGATACCGTTGGAACCCTTGATGAGGATGGTCTTGTGGCTGGGTTTCTGGTTGCGCAACGCTTCTATCAGAGCCGGGGCGTCGGCGTAAGTGGGATAGCTGTGGCGCGTGGCGGCAAACTGGCTGCCTACCAGCACGACGTCTGTAAATCCGCAGGCCTCCAGGTAGTCTACAATCTGCTGGTGTTCCTGTGCACTGTCGGTACCCAGCTCGCGCATGTCTCCCAGAATGAGCATCTTTTCCTTGGCGTCCATCAGTCGGAAATTGTCAATGGCCGCCCTCATGCTGGTGGGGTTGGCATTGTAGGCGTCTATTATCAGGGTGTTGCTCTCTGTCTGTTTCAGCTGCGAGCGGTTGTTCTGGGGCGTATAGCCGGCAATGGCGCGGTCAATGTCGGCTGGAGCCACGTCGAAATAGCGGCCTATGCATACGGCAGCCAGTGCGTTGGCAAAGTTGTAGGCGCCTATCAGCTGCGTTTGCACCTCATGCAGGGTGGCATCCGTCCGGCTCTTCCAGCAGAACGACAGGAAGGGGGAGTTGCCCGTCACGTGTCCGCTGACAAACAGCCCGTTTTCTTCGCCAT
This sequence comes from uncultured Bacteroides sp., assembly GCA_900553815.1. Classification (GTDB taxonomy): domain Bacteria; phylum Bacteroidota; class Bacteroidia; order Bacteroidales; family Bacteroidaceae; genus Bacteroides. The sequence goes on along the minus strand of USEY01000069.1, from coordinate 2,968 downwards.
AAGTGGTCAGGTCCATGCCTTGCGCCATCTGTCGCAGGTAAGGATTGTCCAGGTGCAGGAATACGTGTGGTGTGCCCTTGCGACGCAGGAAGTCGTAGAGCTCGCCCTTGGTGCGCATCACGCCCTCGAACGAGCCGAAACCCTCCAGGTGTGCCTTGCCCACGTTGGTGATGATGCCATGGTCGGGCTCGGCAATGTCTACCAGTTCCTTGATGTCGCCCGGGTGGCTGGCACCCATCTCAATGACGGCCAGCTCGTGTTCGGGGCGCAGGCCCAGCAGGGTGAGGGGCACACCGATGTGGTTGTTCAGGTTGCCCTGCGTGTAGAGCACGCGGTAGCGTTGCTTCAGCACGGCAGCTATCAGTTCCTTGGTCGTGGTCTTTCCGTTGGTGCCGGTTATACCGATGATGGGGGTACCCAGCTGGCGGCGGTGGTAGTTGGCCAACAGTTGCAGTGTGCGCAGTCCGTCGTCTACCCGCAGGCAGCGCGGGTTGCCTTTCAGTTCGGGCACGTCTTCGTCCACTACGGCGTATGCGCAGCCGCTTTCCAGTGCTTTGGCGGCAAAGAGGTTGCCGTTGAATTTGTCGCCCTTCAGGGCAATGAACAGGGAGCCTTCGGGACAGTTGCGGCTATCGGTCGTCACGCCCTGGCAGCCCAGGAAAATCTTGTAGAGTTCAGCTATATCCATATCTTATAATCATGTGGCCGCTCGGGTGGCCTGCCGGGTTGTAGTTCCGGCAGAGCCTGTTCCTTGTCGGCTTGTCTTCGTTTTGTATGTAGCGGCAAAAGTAGTTATTTTTTCAGGAATATTTGCTGTAAGTAGAAGGTGTTGGCTATTTTCTTGGCCGACTGTTGGCGATGCGTTTTTTTGCCGGCTTTGTGCTTTAGCGTTTTTTGGCCTCGTTCCTTTCCAATATCTGTTCTGTAACAGGTCGCCCCGGTTGCATACGTTCCTTGAAATCCGTGCAAACAATTCTATGGATAAAATCATGTTATTTGGTAAAATGTATGGACAGTAAAAGAGAGATGCCTGCCAACCTCTTGTCTACCTGTAGGCAATAATCCGTCAAGGTCTGCTTACCCCCTTTCAACCTACCTGAGACCCTTCTCAGTCCTATTTGCTTCGTTCCTTCTTCGTTCAAAGGTACCCAAAAGCGAAGATGGAACGAAGAAGGAACGAAGGAGGAACGAACAAAGTACCTGTTTTCAGGGACAAAATGAGTGGGTAAGGGCGGTTGTGGCCAGATGCCGGGAAGTTGCAGAAAATGGTTGTGGATATGAAAGATGTGGACGGGAATTTTTTGTTACGTATGCAGCAGTCGGATTCTGCTTCTTGGGGGATTATCCGGCAATTATTTTTCGATTTGCGTATTTTTTCCCATTTCTTTCCCAAATTGCCCTTCATCTTTGCACCAGAGATTGAAACAAAACCTGATTCATAAATTAAAAAATGAACCTATGAATATGAAAAAGTATTTTTTAGTATTGGCCCTTGGACTGATGGGCTTAGGCATGCAAAGCTGTGACAACGACGATGACAACATCAAGGTATCTGCCGAGTTGCAGAATGCTTTCAATACCAAGTATCCCAATATGACCCCTACGGGCTGGGAAAGCAAGCAGGGCTATTACGTGGCCGATTTCCGCGATGGTAAATACGAGGCTGAGGCTTGGTTCTCGGCCGACGGAACGTGGCAGATGACAGAGACGGATGTGCCTTACTCTTCTTTGCCTGCAGCTGTGCGCAACGCTTTTGAAGCCGGCGACTATGCAGCGTGGAGAGTGGAAGATGTGGACAAGGTAGAGCGTCGTGATGCGGAAACTGTCTATGTGATTGAAGTGGAATCGGGAGAGCAGGAAGTGGATTTGTACTATACGGAAGATGGTATTCTGGTGAAAGAAGTGGCAGACACAGACGGAAATGATAATAACTACCTGCCTTCGGACGTTTCGAATGCCGTGACGACTTTTATTAACGAGAATTATCCCGGTGCCCGTATTGTGGAGACTGACCAGGAACGTGGCATGACAGAGGTGGACATCATACACAACGGCGTGGCCAAGGAAGTATTGTTCAATGCAGATGGCTCTTGGGTGTCAACCTCATGGGATGTGCGTCGGGCTGACGTGCCACAGGTGGTGACAGATGCCGCACTGGCTGCTCATGCCGGCTATGTGGTTGACGATGTGGACTTCGTTGAGACACCTGCCGGCAGCTATTACCTGCTGGAGCTGGAAAAGAACGGTGCTCCCGATGTATATGTGAAGGTGCAGGCCGACGGCACAGTGCTGGGTTGATACATACCTTGAAGAAATAGAGGCCACCTTCTTCCTGCCGGCGGAAAACGGTAGGGGGAAGGTGGCTTTGGTATGCTCGGCATGGTTATTAGCTAACGGGTGCAAGTCCCCAATGAGCCCTAATAGCGGGAATCATACAGCCAATAGCAAGGGTGTCCATCGCGAGTTGGAATCTGAAAGAAGCTGGCGGCAAACATCTGGTCTGACGAACAGAAACTTCATATAAGGCATTTGACCGTTGGTAAGGTTGCCAAACAAACTAAAGCCCTATAGCTATTCGGAACGGTTGGTGTAAATGAAGCGGACATAAGATGAAAAGTTAATACCCTTATCCGAGGAGGTCTCACGGACATACACGAAAAGTATGGAGTAACGCTTGCCGTGAGAAGTCAGCAGAGGTCATAGTACCCAGGCACGTGTGCCTATAGGGAAGGACCGAATCGTGCAGTGCAATAGTAAATGACTGCTATCCTGAGAGTCTTTTGTAGTCAGATGTCCGTAAGGAACTCTTCATCCATGACGATAGGACGGAATCCGACAATAGGATGAAAGTGATGTTTCTCGCAGGAATGGGGGAAAACAACTTGCCACACACCGAAAGGTGAGAAAGCACGAAACCGCCGTATGCCGAACGGCACGTACGGTGGTGTGAGAGGTCGGAAAACGAAAG
>USEY01000068.1 GCA_900553815.1 uncultured Bacteroides sp. | reverse complement strand
TTAAAAATTAATCGTTTAACTACAGTGATGTGATTTTTATCGCACCACTAATAATATTGTGTAATGTATTGATTCAGTAGAAAATAGGGCTACGCATGCCTTGGCCGTATCATGCGCACCACCGTGGACAGCGTGTTCTGAATGGGCTTGCCCAAAATAATCATGGTGACAGCCACCAGAATAAGGGCAATGCCGAAAGCTTCCTGCCAGGTGAACTCCTCGCCAAAGACAAAGGCACCGATGCAAACAGCCGTCACCGGCTCCATGGCTCCCAATATGGAGGTCAGTGTGCCTCCTATGTGATGGACTGCCAGTACCAGGGTAATGTTGGAAATAACGGTAGGCACCACGGCCAGCAATATGAGATTGGTGAGCGACATGGCATCGGGGATGGGCTGTATGCCTTCATTCAGGAATGCCTTGGCCGCAAACAAGATAGTGGTAAATACAAATACATAGAATGCCAGCTTGCGGCTGTTCATCGTCTTGACGCGCGACTTGTTCACCGTAGTGATATAGCTGGCATAACCTACGGCAGAGAGCAGAACAATGACCATGCCCAGTGGGTCGAGCACCAGTTCCCCACCTTTGAGCGACAGTTTGGCCACTCCATAGATGGCCAGTACAATGGCCAGCCAGGTGACCCACGATGCCCGCTCGCGGAAAAGAATAAGCATCAGCAATGTGACGAATACAGGATAGGTGAAATGCAGCGTTGTGGCCACACCGGCTCCCATAAAGTCGTAGCCCCAGAACAGGAACAAGGCCGAAGCCGTATAGAAACCGGCCAGTAGCAACAGCACGGGTATGTCTTTCCGCTCAATGCTGAACGACTCCTTGTGAAGCTTCATCATGCCAGCCAAGGCCAAGGTGGCAAAAAGAAAACGATAGAATAAAATAGAATCCAAGGCCATGCCTCCCTTCATCAGAGGCAAAGTGAAGAGCGGAATGAGGCCAAATGTTACCGATGTGGCCAATCCATAGAGAAATCCTTTCAGGCTATTCATAGTCAATCTGCATTAATTGGTTTACTGCTCCGCCTTTATGGCAAAGACAGGACAAAGATAGACATTTTGCCCATAAGACACAGAATGCCAACCAACATTCTATTCACTGAATCCATACAAAACGAGTTTATAGATAAAGCTATCGCACACCCAACGAGCAGTACGCTTTTAGAAAATAAAATTGGTCTATTCTTCATATACGACCTACCTGACAGGCTCCAAAAACGCCTTTTCTTCGCTCCTAAAGAAACGAACGAGATACGGAGCAGGTACGAAGAAGGTACGAATGAGGTACGAGGAAGGTAAGAAGAAGGTCTATTTTTCAGGCGAAGGGAAATAATGGAAGATATTTAAGGGAGCCCTGGAAAGAATTTAAACGAAGAAAAGACAAGAGAAGCGGGAAGAATATAAATCCTGAATATTGACAAACAAAAATTGTCTGACGAAGAGGGAAAGACAGGAAGCCGCAGACAGGCCCCAACATGAGGAAACGGCTGTCGAACCATAAAGTCGAAGACGGAGGGCAACAATAAGCCCGGCTGGCAACCGTGTACCAACCGGGCATATAAGCGACGGCATGACAGAACGAGAAACTGTCGACCGAGGTATCAGGATTTCTTATTCACCATGATGTCAAGCACCAGACGGTCGGTTTCGTTCATGCCTTGCGAACCTATCTTGGTCAGGTTTCGTATGCTTTGGTCCACATCCTTGTCGACGATACCTTCTACCGACGTCACACAACGATTCTCCATGGCCATGATGGCAGAGAGAACGGCAGTAGAAACTCCGGTAGTCACCTTCAGCGCACAGCTGGGTTTGGCACCATCGCAAATCATACCTGTCAGGTTGGCTATCATGTTCTGCACGGCATAGCATATCTGCTCAAAACTGCCTCCCATGAGCCAAGTGATGCCACAACTGGAACCAGTGGCAGCTACTACGCAACCACAGAGGGCCGAAAGGCGTCCCAGACTCTGCTTGATGTAAATCACAGTGAGGTGGCTCAGCATCAACGCACGAATCAGTTCTTCCTCCGACTTGCCGTTTTCTTCGGCATAGACCACGACAGGAAGCGTGGCCGAAATTCCCTGGTTGCCGCTGCCCGAATTGCTCATGACGGGAATCATGGCACCAGCCATACGGGCATCGCATGCACCCGAAGTATAAGAAAGGATATGCGAGAACACGCTGTCGCCCATGACCTTGTGTTCATAGTTTCCGCGCAGCATCTTGCCCAGGCCGTGACCGTAATCACCTTTGAAGGATTGCTCGGCAGCAGCTTTGTTCAGACGCGCAGTATCGAGAATAAAGCGGATTTCATCCAACGGGGCTGTCGTAGCAAAATCATACACCTTACGTAAAGTCAGGTCGACAGTCTCACCATCGTCGTCGGAAGCACTGCCGGCACATTGCTTATCCAGCAACACATGTTCATTGCGGGCCACATATACAAAATTGGTATGTCCGCCGGCAATGATGGCAACTGCTTTCTCACCGTCAGCCTCGCAGTGTACTTCCACATACAGCTTCTCCGTGATGCCATCTTTCAGCGCTATATGTATGCGATGCTCGTCAATGAAACGCTTGCCTTCGGCTACAGCTTCGGGTGTGCTGTCCTTCAATACCTCAAGCTGATAGTCCGACTTACCCACCAATGCTCCCAAAGCTATGGCTATGGGTAGACCTATCATGCCTCCGGTACCGGGAATACCTACCCCCATGGCATTCTTCAGAATATTGGTACTGAGCAGTGCTGTAATTTTCTCAGGGCGTTTGCCCAGCACTTCGGCAGCCTTGGCCACGCACAATGCTACAGCCATAGGCTCCGTGCACCCGATGGCGGGAACAACTTCGCGCTTCACCAGGGCAATGATATTTTTCCTTTCTTGTTCATTCATATCTCACCAAGCTATTAATTATAGAAAAGTGCAACAAAGATAATATTTAAGTGTAATAATACCTGCTTTCAGGATAACATTTTGTCATACGGGAAACGAATTTGGACTGACTTTAAACGAAGAATGAATGAACATTTGACTACACTTGAGCATTATAAGCTGTTACAGATGATGATAAAAGCACTATTTTTTTATACATTTGCAATGTATTATCAAACTATTGATTGAAATTTTGCAAGTAAAACAGGTAAAGTATTACAAGTTTCTCAAGTAATAAAACATTATCAGTCAACAAGTTGAGTTAGAAGGTAAAGCTTAAATGCCAAACAGTATTATACAGTCTATGTACTTACTATTGAGCTGTATCTACTGAAGACCACCTTTAGGTGGACTGATAGTTTCTTTATTACTTTTAAACTCAAGTTTTGCATTTGCGAATTGAAAATCAACGAAGTTAAAGTTGAATACCTAATTTACCACCTTATTACCAACAGATTAAACCATTAGAACCAAACCTAACCCAAAAACAGAAGAAGAATGAAAATGAAAGAATGGATGGCCTGCCTGCTGCTTGCCGTACTGGCAACGGCCTGCATACAGGAAGAGGCTCTGAACACAGAAGCAGACATTGAGTCGGTGGAATTGCCGGGCGACGTACTGGTGCGCTATGTACAGCTTGACGCCATCAACAACGAAACCGAAGGAAAGGTTTACCCCATTGTGTTGTACGTCAAAAAGGATACCGACGTAAGCAAACTGGCACCTGAACTGACACTGACACCGGGAGCCACCGTGGTACCTGAAAGCGGAACTGTACTGGACTTCAACACACCACAGACCTACATCGTGACTTCGGAAGACGGACAGTGGCAACGCAAGTACCGGCTGGAAGTAACCAATACGGGATTTACCTGCAGTAACTATAATTTTGAGAACGTACGTCTGGGAGAGGACGGCAAATATCACATATTCTATGAAACCGACCAGATGGGCGTGGAGACCATGTCCTGGGCCAGTGGTAATCCGGGCTATGCACTGACAGACTACACCATCAAGGACCCGGAAAAGTTTCCTACCTACCAGTCGGCCGAAGGCAAGGATGGCACAAAATGCCTGAAGCTGGTGACACTGAAAACAGGTTCGCTGGGCAGTAGTGTGAACATGCCTATTGCAGCGGGCAATCTGTTTAACGGCGAGTTCAACCTGGGCAGCGCACTGACCAATGCACTGAAGGCTACTAAGTTTGGCACACAGTTCGATTATATACCGACTACCCTGCGGGGCTACTACAAGTTCAAGGCCGGTGAGACCTTCTACGAACTGGATAAAAATGCGGAAGACAAGCTGAAGCCCGTGCCCGACCGTAAGGATATCTTCGACATCTACGCTGTCTTCTATGAGAGCACTACAGAATGCCCTGTACTGGATGGCACCAACATATTGGCCGAAGACAACGAACAGATAGTCTCTGTAGCACGCATTGAAAACGCCAAGGAAACAGATGAATGGACGGAATTTATCCTGCCCTTCAGAATGCGCGATGGCAAAACCGTGGACCCCGTAAAACTGAAAGAAGGAAAATATAACCTGGCCATCGTATTTGCATCGAGCATACGCGGTAACTACTTTGAAGGAGCACCGGGCAGCACACTATATGTTGACGAAGTGGCTCTGGACTATGAAGAATAAAACTTAAAGCAAGAAAAAAGAAATGACAAAAAGAAATATACTGTGGCTCATCATGAGCTTTGTAGTGGCAACAACCACCCAACTGCATGCACAAGAAGACCGCAACCGGGGCATCATACAGTCAGCACTCTACGGACTGGAATATGAAGTGAAAGCCGGTTTCAATATAGGAGGCACCTCGCCCATTCCTCTCCCCAAGGAAATAAGAGCACTGACGGGATACTCGCCAAACATTAATTTTTCCATTGAAGGAGATATCATCAAATGGATAGATAAGGAAAAGAAATGGGGCGTGATACTGGGACTCAGGCTTGAAAGCAAAGGCATGGAAGCCGAAGCACGCACTAAAAACTATAGCATGGAAATCATAGGCAACGGCGGAGAGCGAATGAAAGGCAATTGGACGGGTATGGTAAAAACCAAATTCAATGCCTCATATTTTACTGTGCCTATATTGGCGGCCTGGAAGGCCAACCAACGGACAAGGGTTCATTTTGGTCCTTATGTGTCGTTGCTGACCAGAGGAGATTTTTCGGGATATGTATTTGACGGCTATCTGCGAGAAGGAGACCCTACAGGCAATAAAGTGAACTTTGAAGGCGACAGTACAGCCCCCTACGACTTTTCTGACGACCTGCGCAAATTCCAATGGGGCTTGCAGGCGGGCATCAGCTGGCGTGCATTCAAGCATCTGAATGTGAATGCCGACCTGACTTGGGGACTGAACGACATCTTCCAGAAAGATTTCCAGACTATTACCTTTGCCATGTATCCAATCTACCTGAATGTGGGATTTGGGTATGCGTTCTGAAATAATGTGATATAAAAGACAACTCCCGCCATCGCAACCAAAGTACGATGGCGGGAGTTTTTGTTTTATTAGATTTCAAGATGATGACTCATACACAATCCAAATAATCATAAAAAAATTATTTCTACACAAATGGTAGTAAACGATAAGGAACAAAAAGATATACAAGTATCCTAAGTAAAAACAAAAAGCAATCCCTCCACTGCTCGCTCTATAAATAAAAAAAGCAATAGAGGGATTTACAATCAATAAAAATACAGACTTCTCAACTAATGATTCTTACTCATTCGGAGTTATAAAATTCAGTCCCAATTCCAAAGTTTCCATATTGGTTTTGGTAGCTACTTCAGGGAACTGGTCAATAATTGCCTCTACCGTACCAGCAAATGCTCCAAAATCAGGATTACTAGTAGCCAGTTCCTTTATAGCATTTGCCACTTCATCGTTTTCCATCAAAAGTATCAATGTATCAATAATAGGTTTACCCAGTTCCTTATCAATATATACACTCAACATACCATCTTCACCAATCTTATATCCTAAAGGAATACCTTGAGAAAGCATCGGAACCAATTCTACTAATTTTGGTAATACTATCGGAAGAATTGTATTGATATCCAATCCTTTAGTTGAACTTTCCTTTGTTATGAGTCCCATAACAGCATCTACATTCAAATAGAGATACAAACGGTTGTTTTTTACAGCATACTGTACCATGTTTACTGGCGAGTTGGTCCAAATAGGAGAAGCCAAATTGGCTGCATCTGAATAAGAAGCAATGATGTTACCATCAGCACAAAAAGTCACATTTTGTAATAAAGCTGTCAGAGCTTCATTAAGATTAAGAGTTTTTCCATCTTCTGTCGGAATCAATTCTATACCAGACGCCATAGCAATCAACTCACCTGGATGCATTTCCAACTCCATCGGAAATCCTGGAGCAAATTCTATCGAAACATTAAACTTTTGTTCCGATTCCCAATGTGAACGAATAGGAAAAGCAGTACCAAATGCATCATAAGGAAGCAAATTCCATGTTCCAATCAACTCATTCTGTGGCATTGTCACTGTCAGTTCTATAGTCAGTTTCCCTTTTTCTATCGAGCCTTTGTAAACCACAGTACAACTATTGACCTCATCTGTTCCTTCAAAAGTATAACTGTTTGTACCATTAGCTATCAAGTTCACTGTTAAAGTTGTGGTAGTTTCACCAGGAATAACCCCAGGATTAATCAGCCCAACTTGTGCATCTGCTCTAGTCAAAGAAATAGGCGCACCTGTTAAAGTAATAGTTGCCGTTTTTCCATCAACTGAATTAAAAGTTGCACTCTTGCCCAACATAACAGCACCGCTGTATGTCAACACCAACTGATTGTTTGCATTACTTGAAGTATAAGTCGCATTTATATCTTCTACAGGAAGTGAACTATCTTCATCATCACTACAAGCCGTGAAAAAACTCAGCGAGCAAATCAATGCGAACGCATAAAGCAAATTTTTCTTCATAAGATTACATTAATGTTGTTAATAATACGCCTCTACAAGAGGCTTGATTCTTCTATTCTAAAAAAACAGGGGCAAAGTAAGGCGTTTCCTAACAGATATACAAGGTCTTTCATTTAGATTAATTGTTCTGTTTTTAAGATTATCACATAAAATCGGATATTTTTTCATGCCATATCGGTCAAACAATCATATTTCTGCCATAGAAGAGAGAGGTACGACTGAGGAAAAAAGAGTCGCGTTTCGTTGGATTTCTTCAAATAAAAGTCTTATCTTTATCCTGATTTATTCATTGGAAAGCGTCTATCTATTATTCTAACTATTTAAAGCGACTTGATTATGTTCAATTCTTTTGGAAACATTTTCCGCCTTACCAGCTTTGGAGAATCGCATGGCAAAGGCATTGGAGGCGTCATCGACGGTTTTCCTGCAGGTATCAACATTGATTTAGACTTTGTACAGACCGAACTGAACCGACGCAGACCGGGACAGTCGTTGCTAACTACTGCCCGTCAGGAACCGGACCAGGTAGAGTTCCTATCGGGTATTTTCGAAGGGAAATCAACCGGATGCCCCATCGGCTTCGTGGTCTGGAATAAGAACCAACATTCGGACGACTATAATAACCTGAAAAATGTATATAGGCCATCACACGCTGACTTTACATACAAAACCAAATATGGCATACGCGACCATCGGGGAGGCGGACGTTCATCGGCCCGTGAGACCATATCGCGCGTGGTGGGTGGTGCATTGGCCAAGCTGGCACTCAGACAGCTGGGTATCAGCATAACAGCCTACACTTCGCAAGTGGGACATATCAAATTGGATGACAACTATACGGCCTATGACCTGAGCCTGGTGGAGAGCAACGACGTGCGCTGCCCCGACCCCATAAAGGCACAGGAGATGGAAACGTACATCAAGCAAATCAAAGCAGAAGGCGACACGATAGGAGGAGTCATCACTTGTGTCATCAAAGGATGCCCCATAGGGCTGGGGCAACCGGTATTCGGAAAGCTACATGCCGCGCTGGGAGGAGCCATGCTCAGCATCAATGCAGCCAAAGCCTTTGAATATGGCGATGGATTCAAAGGGCTGAAAATGAAAGGTTCGGAACAGAACGACGTATTCTATAACAATGCCGGACGCATAGAGACACGAAGCAACCACTCGGGAGGCATACAGGGCGGCATCAGCAACGGACAGGACATCTATTTCAGAGTGGCCTTCAAGCCGGTAGCCACGGTGCTGATGGAACAGCATACGGTCAACCTGGACGGCATAGACACTACCCTCAAAGCTAAAGGGCGCCACGATCCTTGCGTATTGCCGCGTGCCGTGCCTATTGTGGAGGCAATGGCTGCCATGACGATACTCGACTATTACCTGATTGACCGTACTACACAATTATAGCATTGCGCAATCATAGTGAACACAGCTATAGACAACCTTAAAATAATCATATAATGGACATCAAACAATATATCGCAAAAAACGAGAACCGTATGCTGGACGAGTTGTTCAGCCTTATCCGCATCCCCAGCATCAGTGCCAAGCCTGAACACCATGACGACATGCTGGCTTGTGCCGAACGCTGGAGACAGCTGCTGCTGGAAGCCGGAGCCGACGAAGCACACGTAATGCCATCGGCAGGGAATCCCATTGTGTTTGCCCAAAAGACCGTTGACCCGCAAGCGCAGACCGTGCTGGTCTATGCCCACTACGACGTCATGCCGGCAGAGCCGCTTGAATTGTGGAAGAATGAACCTTTTGAACCGGAGATAAGAGACGGAAGAATCTGGGCACGCGGAGCGGACGATGACAAAGGACAGTCGTTCATACAGGTTAAGGCCTTTGAATATGTAGTGAAGAACAACCTGCTGCACCATAACGTGAAGTTCATCTTTGAAGGCGAGGAGGAAATAGGCTCACCCAGCCTTGAGGCTTTCTGCCAGGAGCACAAGGAACTGCTGAAGGCTGACGTCATCCTGGTATCGGACACCAGCATGCTGGGAGCAGACCTGCCTTCACTGACTACCGGACTACGCGGACTGGCTTACTGGGAAATAGAAGTGACTGGTCCTAACCGTGACCTGCACTCCGGACACTTTGGCGGTGCGGTGGCCAATCCTATCAATGTCTTGTGCGGCATGATAGACAAGGTTATAGACAAGGAAGGACGCATCACCGTGCCCGGATTCTACGACGACGTGGAAGAAGTGCCGCAGGCCGAACGCGACATGATTGCCCACATTCCATTTGACGAAGAAAAGTACAAGGCTGCCATCGGTGTCAAGGCACTGGCCGGAGAAAAGGGATACAGCACGCTGGAGCGCAACAGCTGCCGTCCGTCGTTTGATGTATGCGGCATCTGGGGCGGCTATACGGGTGAAGGCTCAAAAACGGTATTGCCCTCAAAGGCATACGCCAAAGTGTCGTGCAGACTGGTGCCCCATCAGGACCATCACAAGATTTCGAAACTCTTTGCCGACTATATAAAGAGCATTGCCCCCGACACGGTGCAAGTGAAAGTGACACCGATGCACGGCGGTCAAGGATACGTCTGCCCCATCAGCCTGCCGGCTTACCGTGCGGCAGAAAAAGGATTTGAACTGGCTTTCGGAAAGAAACCGTTGGCCGTGCGTCGTGGTGGAAGTATTCCTATCATTGCCACCTTCGAACAGGTGCTGGGCATTAAGACTGTGCTCATGGGATTCGGACTGGAGTCTAACGCCATTCACTCGCCCAACGAGAACATACCGCTTGACATCATCCGCAAAGGCATCGAGGCTGTCATCGAGTTTCACGTCAGTCTGGAAGAGTTCAGCAAATAAAGCAATAAGAAAATTACTACAAGCCATACGTCGTACGCGTAACCCTAAACTCGGTACGACGGTTCAAGGCATTGCAAATCTCCTGCTCCTCGGGCAGGAGATTTTTTATAAACTCCTCGGTCAGCACATCGCCCTCCTTCAGGAAGGGAGCTTGCTGCAAGGCATAGGCATCTACCACCTTCGGGCTTTCCTCGCCATAGCCTTTGGCCGTCAGGCGGTCGGGCTCTATGCCCCCGGCCACCAGATAGCGCACGACCGACTCGGCACGCCGTTGCGACAGGCGCAGATTGTAGTCGTCCTTGCCAAAATAGTCGCAATGTGCCCCCAGTTCGATGCACACGGTAGGATTGTCCTTCAGCAACTTCACCAGCTCATCGAGCGAAGCCGACGAGGCTGGAGTCAGGTCGGCACGGTCGAACTCATAGAAGATATTTTCAATAAGCACCGGCTTGGTGATGGAAGCAAGGCCGAACTCTACATGATATTCCCGGTCTTCTTCCACACTATCTGTTGCCAGTTCCTGGCAACCATTCAGATAGCCGCGGCAAGCCGCCAACAGAGCGTAGCTGCGACCGAGAGCAACCTCTTGCCTGAAAGTGCCGTCGCGGCGGGTATCAATACGCAGATAGGTGCCATCGTTGCCCGCCAACGTCACCGTAGCACCGGCCAAAGGGCCTCCCTGACGGTCGTAAACCAAGCCAGTCAATACATGATGAACTTCAGGATACTCAAAACTATATAGATGGTCCCAACCGCGTGCATCGCCACGGTTGGACGAGAAGAAGCCCCGGTTGGGATGTCCCGGCTCGAAAGTCATGCCGAAATCATCGGCAGCCGAATTGATCGGGCAGCGCAGGTTCTCTACTTGCCAGCTACCAGTTAAACTGTCAAGTGCCGCCCTAAATATATCCAGTCCGCCCATGCCGGGATGTCCGTCTGAAGAAAAATACAGGCTGCCGTCGGGTGCCACCGTTGGGAACATTTCGCTACCGGCAGTGTTCACTTCCGGCCCCAAGTTCTCCACAAAGCCTACGCCGTCGGCAGTCAGTGCCGCCCTCCAGATGTCCGTACCTCCCTGTCCGCCGGGCATGTCGGAAACGAAATAAAGCCACGCTCCGTCGGCCGAGACAGCCGGATGGGCATAGGACGAGAGCGTATCGGCCGTAAGCTGGAACAAACGCGGTGCCCCCCACTCTGCCCCAGTGCGTTGCGATACATAAATCTCAGCGTATGCAGGTGCGTCGGGCAGGGTACGGCAACGGGTAAAGTACATTGTCTTTCCGTCGGGCGAGAAGGCACAAGCTCCTTCCTCAAATTCCGTGTTCAGTGTTCCGGCCAGTGTATCGGGCTTCTGCCAGCGTCCACGTTCATCGCGCCGCGACAGGAAGATGTCAGCACTCTTCTGACCGGTAATACCGTTTTCTTCCTCTCCCTTGGCCTCCTTGCGGGTAGAGGTAAAATAAAGCAGCGAAGCATCGTCGGCCGCAAACATGGGTGCATAGTCGCTACGCCGCGACAAGAAGACCTGCTCGCGCTTCACCTTGTAGCGCGTAGGCTGCTGTTTCCACTCCATGGCCAGACTACACGCCTTCAATCCCGACCGAGCCGACTCCACACGCAAAGCTTCATATCCGCGAGCCTTCAGCGAATCGGCCGAGGTATGCGCAGCATAGTCCAAATAGGCCTTATAGCGTTCGGCCGCCGCCTTGTATTCTCCATTCTTCTGCAACGTAGCAGCCAGGTAGAACAAGGCCACACTGTCCTTGCAACCATAGCGCAAGGCGTTGAGATAGGCTCCTTTGGCACGTGCCGTATAGTTGATGCGACGATAGCATTCGGCCATGCGGAAAGCCAGTGCCCCCCGCTCGGCACGCTTGCGCGGCGATGTACGCTGGTAGGCAGCTTTGTAGTAGCGGGCTGCCTCAAAATATTCACCGAGGCTATAGCACTGCTCGGCACGACGCAGGCTTTTGCCCGTGCCACACGAACAGCAGACCGCCATCAACACGGCCCAACAGACAACCATCGGAAAACTACTTCGCTTCATAGGGGACAAAAATAAGGAATACAGCGGGATTTCAAGACAAACCACTCCATTTTTTCAAAGCTGGAAGCCTAACTTATCCGAGGAACGCAGGCTGTTACCATCACCAGAGCAGAAACCATAGTGCCAAGGAAACGACAGACGTGCACCAATGAAATATATTGTAAAAAGCCATTAGCCCGAAAAGCAAACAGACACCCTAAAGGACATATATAACAACAAAAGGCTAGTAATACGCCTATTCCGCTTACAAAGTATTCTACATAAAAACGACAACCAGCCGAAGTTAAGGCCATAAAACGGCCTCTTCCGACTAAAAACATTCTTTGTTTTACCCGAAAACATTGCTTTTTCTGCATTAAAACTATACTTCCCGCGTGATAGGAGTATAGACTTTGCGACTAAGGAGTCCGAAGTTATCATCCAAAGTGTTAACTAATACCGTCCAATACCTCTTTTTTGCTCCACCAAACAGTCTAAAAAACGTTTTTCAGCTTTCCGGTTTTCCTGATTCATCTGTCAATATTTCGCTATTCATATCACTCACTGCTAGTTATCCATTCTTAGCTTCAAAAAAATCCATCAGTACTCCCTCCGCCCGAAAAAACGCCATTCTCAGCCAACAGGAAATACAAAATGTCATTTTGACAAACTCCAACCAAACTGCCGAAAACACTTCCAAACATACCCGGCTAAAGACATCATGGCATGGCAATGCTTTGAAAACCTCCTTTTCGTTTGCCTCTGTGCATACCAATCGCTATCTTTACCGCCACTACGCCTCCTCCCATGAAAAGGCGCCCAATGTACCTATTAAATTTCATACCTATGAACAACGATTTTCACCTACAAGCCATCGGCCTGATGTCGGGCACCTCACTCGACGGGCTGGACGTCTGCTGCTGCACTTTCCACCGAAGCAACGGACGGTGGAGTTTCCACATCGATGCAGCCAGAGGCTATACCTATCCCGACGAACTGAAATACAAACTGGGGACCGGCGCGCAGCAAATGAGCGCACTGGAGTTCATCACCTTCCACAGTGCCTACGGACGCTTTCTGGGCGAGCGGGTCAATGATTTCATCCGCGAATTTGGCGTACGCCCCGACATCATTGCCTCGCACGGACACACCATCTTCCACGAGCCGCAGAAGCGCATCATGTTCCAGATAGGCGACGGAGCGGCCATTGCCGCCGAAACGGGCATCCCCACCGTGTCCGATTTCCGCAGACTGGACATCATGCTGGGCGGACAAGGCGCACCACTGGTACCCATAGGCGACCGTCTGCTGTTTGCCGACTACGATTTCTGCCTCAACATCGGTGGTTTTTCCAACATTTCGTTCGAGAAAGACGGACAGCGCGTTGCGTTCGACATCAGCCCGGCCAACTATGTCATCAACCACTATTGCCGCCAGATAGGACTGGAATTTGACCGCGACGGACTGCTGGCCCGACAAGGAAGCATTTGCCAGCCACTACTCGACCGCCTGAACAGAATGGACTTCTACCAACAGGCCGGCCCGAAGTCGCTGGGACGGGAATGGGTGGAGACACAGGTCTATCCCCTGCTCGACAGCTATGGGCTGAAGCTGGAAGACATGCTACGAACCTTCTACGAGCACGCGGCCTGGCAGGTGGCCCGCGTCGTGTCTGAAGCGGCCACCAACAAACACACCCCGCAAATGCTGGTGACAGGTGGCGGAGCCTATAACAAGTTCCTGATGGAACGCATGGCGGCCCTCTGCCCATGCAAGATTGTCGTTCCCGACGGACAGATTATAGAATACAAAGAAGCACTGATTTTTGCCCTGCTGGGCACGCTCTACATGGCCAATGAGCCAAGCTGCCTGGCCTCGGTGACGGGAGCAAGCAGGGACAATATCGGGGGAATGCTGTTTAAGGCCTGAAATTGGATGCGCCGGACATTTCTCGTTTGACAAAAATGTCCGGCCAACAGCGGAAAACCAGCTTGGCGCCGGAAGTCCTTACTCAAAAGGTTTTCGGAAAGTACAGCCGTTGCGCCACTCAGAACAGCCATAAGCGGTTTTACCCTTGATAATGACGCCCTTGCCACACAAAGGACAAGGCTGGCCAACGATGTCAACCGGCGGCTGAGGTGCTACCTGTACCTGCACCTGGGGCTGTTCGGCAGCCGGAGCAGCTTGGGTGGCTTTCTTGGACGCACGCTTCCGAGGTTCTTTCTTGGGCTTGTCGGCAGCAGCGGGCGACTTGGCAGCGGCTTGCTTGGGAGCAGGCGGTGCCTGTACGGTGATGCGGCGGTTGCTGCGGTCGGCCATGACGGTAGCCACAATCTCCTTGACCATCTGCTTCAGCTCTTCCAGAAACTGTCCGGCATTGTAAGTCCGCTTTTCTATCTCGCGCAGCTTCTTCTCCCAAATACCGGTCAGCTCGGCCGACTTCAGCAGCTCCTCACGTATCATCTGTATCAGCTCCACACCGGTGGGTGTGGCTATCAGATTCTTCTTCTCCTTGCGTATGTAGTTGCGTTTGAACAAGGTCTCAATGATGGCAGCACGGGTAGAAGGACGACCGATACCGTTCTCTTTCAGGGCGTCACGCAGCTCGTCGTTGTCCACCAGCTTTCCGGCAGTTTCCATAGCCCGCAAAAGAGTAGCTTCGGTGTAAGGGCGGGGCGGCTGTGTCCATTTCTCCACCAAATCGGGCACATGGGGACCACTTTCTCCCTTGACAAAAGCCGGAAGAACTTTGTTATCCTCATCGGTATCCTTGTCGTCGGCATCAGCCGCGGCATTGGTTGTATTTTGGTTGAAAACCACACGCCAACCCGGTTCCAGAATCTGTCGTCCGGATGTCTTGAACTCAATGGCCTCGGCTTCCGCTTCCCCGTTTTCGGTCGGGAAAAGAGTGGAAGCTACGTTTTTCTTCACCTCACCAATGACGGTGGTGGTAGAAAACTTACAGTCGGGATAGAATACAGCAATGAACCGGCGTGCAATAAGGTCGAACACACGGCGCTCCATATCGGTCAGGTTCATGGCTGCCTGGCCGGTAGGAATAATGGCATGGTGGTCGGTCACTTTGGAGTTATCAAAGACCTTCTTCGACTTGGACAACGTCTTTCCATCAAGGGGAGCGGTCAGGACGGTATAGTCGCGCAGCCCTTTCAGGATATTTGGACACTTGGGATAAATATCATCGCTCAGGAAGGTGGTGTCTACACGTGGATAAGTGGTGATTTTCTTTTCGTAGAGCGACTGAATGGCCTTCAGCGTATCATCGGCCGAATAAGCAAACTTTTTGTTGCACTCCACCTGTAAGGAAGTAAGGTCAAACAGTCGCGGGGGAGCCTCCTTACCTTCTTTCTTGGTGACCGAAGTCACAGTGAAAGGAGCATCCTTTATCTGACGGAGCAGTTCCTCACCCCGCTCACGGTCGGTAATGGGGTCAATGCCACGATTCTCCTCTTCCTTCTTCGGCTTCTTTCCGGCGACAATGGCCTCCTTCTGCTTCTCGGCCTCCAAAGCCAGTTCTTCATCGCTTTTGCGGATAAGGGCAGAGAAAGTGGTGTCACGATAGACGGTATTAAGCACCCAATATTGTTTAGGCACGAAGTTCTCTATTTCCAGTTGGCGGTTGACAATGAGAGCCAGTGTAGGAGTCTGCACGCGTCCGATGGAAAGGACCTGGCGGTTCTGCCCGTACTTCATGGTGTAAAGGCGCGTGGCGTTCATGCCCAGCAGCCAGTCGCCTATGGCACGGCTCAGACCGGCTTCGTACAGAGGCTGAAAGTCGGATGCGTCGCGCAACTTGGCAAAGCCTTCGCGTATGGCCTCTTCGGTCAGCGAGGAAATCCAAAGTCGCTTCACCGGACAGCGCGCGCCGGCCTTCTGCATCACCCAACGCTGGATGAGCTCTCCTTCCTGGCCGGCATCACCGCAGTTTATTATCATATCGGCTTTCTGCATCAGTCCCTCAATGACATGGAACTGACGTTCGTATGTAGGATTACTGATAAGCTTAATGCCGAAGCGTGGCGGAATCATGGGCAGATATTCCAGTCGCCACGACTTCCAGTCGGGTGTATATTCATGAGGTTCTTTCAGCGTACAGAGGTGACCGAATGTCCAAGTCACCTGGTATCCGTTTCCTTCTATATATCCGTCTTTCTTTTCCCTTGCCCCCAGCACGTCGGCTATGTCGCGCGCCACGGAAGGTTTCTCGGCAATGCAAACTATCATTCTCTATTTTTTAATTTCGGTGGGCAAAGATAGTGAAAGACGAGAGCAGAGACAAACAGAAAACGAAGTTTTCAGGTTTGGCCATGCCGAGCCGCGTCCTATCTTAGGAAAATACAGAGAAAGGCAAGTGCAGAAACAAACGGAACTAAGTTTTCAAGGTTAGCTCTAGCAAACCACTCCAATAGATTTCAAAAAAGTACTCACCCCAGAATCCTGCCATCTTACAAAAGGGCATAAAAAAAGGGCTCCGCTGAGCCCAACCTTTGTTAACCTTAAATCTAATACTATGAA
>USEY01000067.1 GCA_900553815.1 uncultured Bacteroides sp. | reverse complement strand
CACAGAGTCAGGGACGGGTGGACTGCATCGTGGAGACACCGCAATATGTCTATATCTTCGAGTTCAAGCTGGACGGTACGGCAGCCGAGGCCTTGCAACAGATTGAGGACAAAGGATATGCCCGCGAGTATGCTGCCGACCCTCGTCGGCTCTACAAGATAGGCGTCGGCTTCTCTTCGGAGACGGGAACGGTGAGTGACTGGAAATATGTATCTGTTGGTAATCAATGAAGTATCTGCATGCTGTCACGAGGTATGGAGGGAATGGGGAAAAGATAAAAGTGAGAAAATAGTATTGATGGTGGAATTTCAAATGAAGGAATGAATATGAAAAAGATTATTTGGCTAAGTATATGTTTCATTTGCCTGCTGAGCCTGCCTCTTCGGGCAGAAGTCGTGCCACTCGACACGATACCTTTCGAGTTGGGTGCCGACAACCGTTTGTATGTGACAGTCTATATCAACGGGCAGGATGACCGTCCTTTACGTTTTCTGCTGGACACGGGAGCGACGGATGTGGTGCTCAATTCCAATTCGCCGCGCACCGAAGGGCTTGCCACCTTTACGGGAGGTGTGGAGAACAATAGCGCCAATTCGATAGAGACCATTCCTTCCACAGAACCATCGCAGGTGGTGAGGATGGGTTGCCGAGCCATTTCCGGGCTGATGCTGATAGCCGTTCCTTATCCACCCGATGCCTGGGACGGTGTACTGGGGCTGTCTTACCTGAGGAACTTTGATGTCCGTATTGATTATCGGCGGAAATCCATCTTCCTGTATGAATTGGGTGACGGGCAGAAAGCGGTATCGGACAAGGCTGTCAGGCTGAAGATGGATTATCGCCTGGGAGTGCCGGTCGTTCCGGTCGGCGTGCGTGTCGGGGGAGTGGATTATACGGTGTCGGCAGGAGTAGATACAGGTTCCGACCGTGTGTTCGACCTCAATACGCCTTTCGTCCGTCGCAACGGTTTGCTGGGCACACAGAAACCGTTTGCCATCTCGCGCATAGCCGGTACGGTGAAGGACGGTGATGAACTTCTGAATGTATTCTTCGACTCGGTAACACTGGGAGAGTCATTGACTTTGCCCCGCATACCCGGTGCCTTTTCTACAGTGACAACAGGGGTGCAGGCCAGTGACGTGATGGACGGGGTGTTGGGCAACAACTTCTTGCAACGTTTCGACCAACTCTATGACTTCAAGAACAATTATCTTTATTTGGAGGTGAACAACCGGCTTTATACTCCTTTCTATGATTTTTTGGCTCGTTGAGTTGTAATATCGGTTGGTGACTTAAAAAGAAAGGATTGTAAGTTGTCACTTTGTCCGATAACTCTTACTTTTGTAATCTGAAAGCACAAAGGAAAATTCTGTTTGTAGCTTAGAACAGACTTAGCGTAAAAATATGGGACAAAAAAAGAAAAGCAACAGGAAGAATATAGGACTGTTTATCATATTCTTTGTATTATGTCTGCTAGCAGGTTTTGCAATTGGAAAATCGGGTATGGTAGACGGATTGAAAGGGATGCCTTTTTCAGAATTTCTGATAAGGTTGGGGGCGTTTTATCTTTTCTTTCTGTTATCCGTGTTTATTCACATTGTTGCCCATGAGGCCGGACACATGGTAGCGGCTTTTATACGTGGTTGGAAGTTCCTTTCTTTTATGGTTATGGGTGTTGTCTTGAGCAAACGGGGAGGGCATTTCCATTTGTCACGTTTCAGCTTGGCTGGTGCTGGCGGACAATGTCTGATGATGCCTCCCAAGGGTGGTG
Source organism: uncultured Bacteroides sp. (assembly GCA_900553815.1). Taxonomy (GTDB): domain Bacteria; phylum Bacteroidota; class Bacteroidia; order Bacteroidales; family Bacteroidaceae; genus Bacteroides. The sequence continues at coordinate 15,242 of USEY01000067.1, read as the reverse complement.
ACACGGATTGGGGGATTGCTTTTTATAATGCAGGAGGCGTATTGGTCAATTTGTTATTGACTGTACTTTCGTTACTCCTTCTGCTGCTGTGTCATGATTCCCTTTCTTGGGTAACAGTTACTTTTGCTGTGGTTATAGTGTTGACGGGAGTTTTCTTCATTTTGATGAATGGAGTTCCTCACTGTCTGGCCGGGATTCCCAATGATGGAATGAACATCTTGAAATTGCGTAAGGATGCCTTTTCTACGCAAATCTTTTTGCATACCATGCAGATTATGGGGTATTTGATGTTGGATGAGGAAGACAAGCTGAATACCATGTCTTACCAATGTGACGGTCGAGAGATTGACCCGACAAATGCCATACATTTGATGGCCTTGTCTGCCGATCTTTCTCTGGCAATGTCGAGAATGGATTTTGAAAAAGCGCGGGCTATATTAATACGCGTTGAACCTTGGCGGGAGGAAATAATTCCCATTTATCGCAATGAGATGACTCTTGAGAAGATATTCCTTACACTGACAGCTCCTCACGCGAAGGAAGATGTTGAGCGTCTGCTTGACAAGCCTTTGTTGAAATACCTTAAACAACAGTCCGCCTTCCGCCCATCGGCCTTGCGTGTACAGTATGCGTTGGCTTGTTTGCATGAATCGGACGAGCACAAAGCCGAAAAGATTTACCAGCAGTTTCAGAAAGTGTGTCGTAGTTATTACATTCAGGGAGAGGTTAAGATTGAGGAAAGACTGATGGAATATGTGCGTCAGTTGTCAGTAGCATGACGGTGAGTATCAGGCTTTTCCTAATATTTTCATGGCTATATCCATGTATCGTGTAATATCTGTGGTTATTTCACGATTATACACATCACAGCGTTTACGTCCCAAACGCACGACGATAGCGTCCATATCGGGGATGGCGATGATGTATTGTCCCAGCATACCGCGCATGTAGGGACAACGCATGCCGTGATAATCCATTATCCATGTTTGGAACCCATAGTAACTGAGCGAATCCTTTCCCCATTGGTCTTTCAGGTACGAGGCGGGGCGCATCATTTCATTCATGTAGGCTTCCGATACCAGTTGCCGGCCTTGCCAGTTGCCACGATGCAGCAGGAGACGGGCAAAGCGGGCTACATCGCGTGCAGTGGTGTGGAAACAACAGAAGGCTTTTTCGTCGCCATTCTCTTTGTCCAGGAGCCAATAGGCATCCCGTTCGGCCTGCATGGGTTTCCAAAGTTTCTCTTCCGCATATTCACTTAGTGTCTGTCCGGTGGCGGCTTCGATGACAAAAGCCAGTAGCTGTGTTTCTCCACTGCGGTAAGAATATTGTACGCCGGGCTTATCAACAACCTCCAGACCGGTCACCAGTTCGTACAGGTCGTTACCGTAATATCCGTGTGTGGTAACCGAGAAGAGCGAAGCGTAGGCTTCGTCCCAAGCCATGCCGCCGCTCATAGTGAGTAAATGGCGCAGTGTAACATGGGCTTGCATACCTTTGTTATAGGAAGGTATGTAATCAGACACAGGGTCGTCCAGACTACGGATTTTCCCTTCATCCAGCGCAATACCCGCAAGAAGGCCTACAATAGTTTTTGTGGCAGAATAAATGTTGGAGGTCAGTGTATCGTTCCATCCGTCGCGATAGCTTTCGAAGAGGATACTGTCGTGGCGAATGACAAGGAAAGATACTGTGTGCAGACTGTCCAGATAGTGGGCGTCATCTGAGGAAAGTCGATAGTGGTTATATTTGTCAGCTAGATGCCAGTACCAAACATTATCCGGATTGTGGTGTACAGTATGTCGATGGAAGGTCTCAAGGTCATCAATAACAGGCATCCAGTGTATGAGTGCCTGGCGTGCATAGTAAGGTAGCGAAGTGTAGGCAATGGCAAGTATTACCACGCTGCATATTATGATGCGGACAAGTGTTTTTCTTTTCATATAGAAAAGGTTATGTGGCTTTATTAAATCTGAACGTGAAGCTCGGGAAGGCGTTGATATAGCTGCTCATTCCTTTCCTCACGTCCAGATACAGATGTGTTTTTTAGCTCGGTTTATTCTTCTGTGTCTTTCATTTGCTGGCGCAGGTAGAGCTTGCGCACAAATTTCATATCATGTGCCGCCATAATCTTCACCAGTTGCTCGAAACTTGTCTGTCGCGGGTTCCATCCCAGTAGCGTGCGAGCCTTTGTGGGGTCGCCCAGCAGTTGCTCTACTTCGGCAGGACGGAAGTATTTCGGGTCAACTTCCACCAGTACCTTGCCTGTTTTACGGTCTATGCCTTTTTCATCCACACCACTGCCTTGCCATTCGAGCTCAATACCTACTTCCAGGAAGGCGAGGGTGGCGAATTCGCGTACGGTGTGCATTTCACCGGTAGCTATTACGAAGTCCTCGGGTTGCGGGTGCTGCAATATGAGCCACATGCACTCTACGTAGTCTCGTGCATAGCCCCAGTCGCGGCGTGCATCCAGGTTACCCAGATATAGTTTGTCTTGCAATCCCTGCACGATGCGTGCGGCAGCAAGAGTTATCTTACGTGTGACAAAGGTTTCGCCGCGTCGTTCACTCTCGTGGTTGAAAAGTATGCCGTTCACGGCAAACATGCCGTAGCTTTCGCGGTAGTTTTTGGTTATCCAGAAACCATATTGCTTGGCCACACCGTAGGGACTGCGTGGATAGAAGGGGGTTGTTTCGCGTTGGGGTACTTCCTGTACTTTACCAAAAAGTTCGGAGGTAGATGCCTGGTAGATACGAGTCTTCTTTTCCAACCCCAGAATACGGACGGCTTCGAGCATACGCAGCGTGCCTACAGCATCAGTCTCGGCTGTATACTCGGGTACTTCGAAGGATACTTTAACGTGGCTCTGCGCCGCTAGGTTGTATATTTCATCGGGTTGCACTTGCTGGATGATACGGATGAGTGAGCTGGAGTCCGTCATGTCGCCATAGTGCAGGTTTATCAGTCGCTTTTGCTTCATGTCGCGTACCCATTCATCAAAGTAAAGGTGTTCGATGCGTTGGGTATTAAAGGAAGAGGAACGACGCAAGATGCCGTGTACCTCATAGCCCTTTTGCAGAAGGAATTCTGCCAGGAACGAGCCGTCCTGCCCGGTAATGCCGGAGATAAGTGCAACTTTCATATTGGTAGAGTTTATTACGTTCTTGTAGTTATTCTTCGTTATTATGTTCGGCTTCAGTTGGCTGTGAAGCAGATGGCATGGAGCGACCGGTGATGCGGTCAATGATGAGAGCGATGGCACCATCGCCAGTCACATTACAGGCAGTTCCAAAGCTGTCCATGGCTATGTAGAGGGCTATCATAAGCGCCTGGGCAGATTCGTCGAAGCCCAGCATGCTTTGCAGGATGCCCAGCGAAGCCATGATGGCTCCTCCTGGCACGCCAGGTGCGGCTACCATAGTGATGCCCAGCATGAAGATGAAGCCCGCAAAGAGCGGAAAATCATAGGGCATGCTTTGCATAATCATAAGCGCCAGTGCGCAGGCTACTATCTTGAGAGTACTTCCTGAAAGGTGGATAGTGGCACACAGGGGGATGACAAAGCCGGCTATGCCGGGACGTACACCGTTGGCGATAGTCTGCCGCAAGGTAACGGGAATGGTGGCTGCCGATGATTGAGTACCCAGAGCCGTGAAGTAGGCAGGCATCATGCGGGCCAACAATCTGAAGGGGTTGCGCCGTGCAAAGAGGCCTGCAATGCTGTATTGCAGCACCAATACAAACACATGGAGCAGGAAGATGAGTCCTATAATCTTGACAAAAACAGCCAAAATGGAGAACACATATCCAGAATGTGCCATGTTGAGGAAGATGCCGAAAATGTAGAGAGGCAACAAGGGGAGGATGACGGCAGATATCATGCGCACAATGATGTCGCGAAACTGATGTGCCGCTTTTTGCAAGGTATCACCTTCCGTATGTGCCAGTCCTAATCCCAGGGTAAACGCCAATATAAGAGCAGTCATAACGTTCATTACCGGCGGTATGGCCACATTGAAATAGGGCAGGACGCCTTGTGCCTCACTTATTTGTTCGAGAGGTACTCCTTTTTGAATGAGTGAGGGGAAAAAGGAGGCTCCCATGGCATAGGAGAGAAAGCCTGACAACAGGGTGGCAGCATAGGCTATGAGGGTGGTAAGCACCAACATACGTCCGGCTTCCTTGCCAATGTCACTGATGGCAGCTGTGACCAGTCCTACAATGATGAGGGGAATGGCAAAGCCCAGAAACTCGCTGAAGAGCGTGTTGAAGGTGACAAATATCCTGACAAGCCATAGGGGAAGGCAGTGTCCGAAGAGGATGCCCAATGCTATGGCAATGAGAATGCGGGGCAGCAAGCCTATGTGCAGTTTTTTCATGGCTTATATTATTGAAGTTAAAGCTTGACTATATCAGTGCTTGTACACTAGCTTGCTGGGACCATCGCCGAAAAGCTGTTCACCCAGTGTGGTGATTTTGTTGCCTCGGGCAAGGACGTAGCGCAGGTTGTCGCATCCTATGAAGGCGCCGAACTCAATGGCTGTTACGCTTTCGGGCAGCTCCAGTGTGCCACACAGACGCGAACATCCGCTAAAGGCACGTTGTCCGATAGTCTTCAGTTTGGGCGGCAGCTTGATATTGAGCAAATACTTTTTCTGTGTGAAGGTATATTCGGGGATAGCTGTGGCATTGCACTGCGATAAGTCTACAGATACTAGGTTAGGCATATAATCGCGTATAGTCAGGAAGTCAGCCTCGTCCAACTTTCCTTCTACACGGAGGAAGTTTACCTCAGTCGGCTGCACTCCGTTGCGCATCAGTTCGGCGGCAAGGCTGCTGGCTTGGCTTACTTGCACAGTAGTGGAGCAAGGCTCACCTTCGATAAAAGCGAATGTTTGCCAGCGATCCTTCATACGGTAAGAATCACCGCTTCCCTTGGGGATGAAGATGGCGGTTATGCTGTCGGCCAATGCTTCTGGCAGCAGGTTAGGAGCTTTTTTCTTTCTCACCTGACATATCTCCAGATGCGTACATCCCTTGAAGGCTGCATCTTCTATGTTTTTGATTTTCTCAGAAAGAATGACATGGCGCAAGGTTTCCTTTCCTTTCACGGTTACATTGCCCACACTGTCCTTGTGTTCTATACAGAATGCATAGGCAGGAATACAGTTGGCAGGGTAGACGTAGAACTTTTCGGGATAGGTGCCGTTACGTCCTGCATACATGCTGATGTATGCGTTCGACAGGTCGAGCATTTGCAGGCTGGTAAATTCGTCGCGCAGATGGCGGAAGTCTATGGCGTTTATTTTTCCTTGCAGTACAAGGTGAGTTATTTGGTTGGCTTCGTCCTCGGTCAGCATTTCTACCAATGTACCGGCTTTGGGTACAAAGAGCGTTTGTTTTTTCTGGGCAGAGACGCTTGTGGTCAGACAGGCCACAAGCAGCAGGGGTAGCATGAATTTCTTTCTCATTGCGATTGCTTTTTGTTTCGAAGTCCAAATATAGAATAAATCTGAAAGCGTTGAAACGTCTTTTCAGTGTTTTACTCTTTTTGCGCTCTAGATTTAAGTTTATTTTAGAACGCATGAGTTTGTACATGGCAAGGAGTAAATTATACGGATGTAGCGGTCAATCTTGTCTTACACCTTTGAGTGTCAGTTGTATGCGTTTCCTTTCCTTGTCAATGCCAAGCACCTTGACGCGTATATGTTGATGTATGGACAGTATGTCGGCCGGATTGGACACATAGCGGTCTGCCATTTGCGATAGGTGTATCAGGCCGTTTTCCTTGATACCTATGTCGACAAAGGCACCGAAGTTGGTGATGTTACCTACAATGCCGGGCAGTTCCATGCCTTCTCTCAGGTCGTCGATAGTATGTACGCTATTGTCGAATTCAAAAGCTTTGATGGTTCCGCGCGGGTCGCGGCCGGGCTTGTCCAGTTCCTGCATGATGTCTTGCAGGGTAGGTATGCCTACTTCGGCAGTTACGTATTTTTTCAGTTCCACTTTTCGTCTTAACTCTTTGTCGGCAATCAGGGTGTCGACGGTGCAACCCAAGTCATGTGCCATCTGTTCCACAATATGGTAGCTTTCGGGATGTACGGCCGTGTTGTCCAGCGGGTTCTTGCCACCCGCTATGCGAAGGAATCCGGCGCACTGCTCAAAGGCTTTGGCACCCATGCGAGGCACTTTGAGCAATTCCTTGCGCGAAGCAAAAGGACCATTCTGCTGACGGTAGTTTACGATGTTTTGAGCCAGTTGTGGGCCTAGACCTGATATGTAGGTCAGCAGGTGGCTGCTGGCAGTGTTCAGGTTGACGCCAACCCGATTTACACAGCTTTCCACTGTTTGGTCGAGCGATTTCTTCAGTTTGGTTTGGTCGACATCGTGCTGGTATTGTCCTACGCCGATGGATTTCGGGTCAATCTTCACCAGTTCGGCCAAGGGGTCCATCAGTCTGCGAGCTATGGATACGGCGCCACGTACGGTAACGTCGTAGTCGGGAAACTCCTCGCGGGCAATCTTGGAAGCCGAATAGATGGAAGCCCCCTGCTCGCTGACCACAAAGATCTGCACGCTGCGGGGGAAAGTCATCTTCTTCAGAAACTCTTCCGTTTCGCGGCTGGCTGTACCGTTGCCAATGGCGATGGCTTCTATCTGATAGGCTTCTATCATCTTCGACAGGCGTGCCATGGCTTCCTTGCCCTTGCTGACGGGTGGGTGGGGATAGATATTCTCGTTATGAAGCAGGTTGCCCTGCGCATCGAGGCAGACAACTTTACAGCCTGTGCGGAAGCCCGGGTCAATGCCCATCATCCGTTTCTGTCCCAACGGAGGCGCCAATAACAGTTGGCGCAGATTGGCGGTGAACACCTGAATAGCTTCATCGTCGGCTTTTTCCTTGCTTATTGCGGCAAATTCCGTTTCAATGGAGGGCTTGAGCAGGCGTTTGTAGGCATCTTTCACGGCTTCGGACACTTGTTGGCTGCTGGCATTCCGTCCTTTCACGAACTGGCGGTCCAGCCTGTCCAGACATTCATCATCGTCGGGGCTGATGCTGACCTTCAACAAGCCTTCGGCCTCGGCACGCCGGATGGCAAGCAGTCGGTGTGAGGAACAGCGTCTTAGTGATTCACTGTAATCAAAGTAGTCGCGATAATTGGCAGCTTCCTGCTCCTTGCCCTTTGCCACCTTGGCGGTCAGGGTGGCCTGGCGGGTGAAGATGGAGCGTATGGAATTACGTGCCCGCTCGTCTTCGCTGACGTGTTCGGCTATGATGTCGCGTGCACCTTTCAGGGCATCTTCAGCGTCCTTCACCTCACCCTTGACGTAGCGGGCAGCCTGTGCCTCCGGTTGTGTCTCGCGCTGAAGCATCAGCAGGGTAGCCAGTGGCTCCAGTCCTTTCTGGCGGGCAGCCTCGGCACGGGTCTTGCGCTTCGGTTTATAGGGCAGGTAGATGTCTTCCAGCTCGGTGGCATCCCAAGTGGCGTCAATGCGCTTGCGCAGTTCGGGCGTCAGTTGTCCCAGCTCCTCTATGGTAGCAATGATGGTTTCCTTACGCTTGGCCGTTTCCTTCAGTTTGTCGTAGCAGGAGCGTATATTCTCTATCTCGACCTCGTTCAGTCCGCCTGTCTTTTCCTTGCGGTATCGGCTGATAAAAGGAATGGTAGCACCTTCGTCCAGTAACTCTATGGTTGCGGCTATTTGTTTCTCGGCAATGGGAAGCATCCCGGCAATTTGCCTGTGAAAGATATTTTCCATGAATGGGAAGTTTGTTAAGTGAAAATAAAGACTTCATTCAAGTCTGCCGCAAAAATAGGAATTAATTTGAGATGATGCACCTTTGCCGGGCAGGAAACTCATAGCAGCACTGGAGTAGATGTTGCTGGTCTTCCTATTTCAGATAACGGTCAATCAGTTCTCGAATGCGTTTGTCTGACGGACGAGGCGCATTGTCGGCTACCAACTTACCGTTCTTGTCCAGTAAGAGATAGCGGGGAATCAGTTTCACCTGTAGCTTATTTAGCAGGTTACTGTTTTTAGAGTTCAGAATGAAGTAACTTTCTCCCTTGTCCAGTCCTTCTTCTTGGGCAGCCTTTTGCCATTCTGCCTCTTTGTCGTGAACTGCCAAGTAGACAAATGCCACATCTTTCCCGCGGTATTCTTCTCTCAGTTGTGCAGCTGGTTTCATTTGGCTGCGGCAGGGCATGCACCAGCTTGCCCAGAAATCCACGTAAACTACCTTTCCTTTATATTTTTCCATCAGTTTACCGAAGTCGGTTTGCTTGCCGGAATAGTCTTTTAGCAGCAATAAGTCTGCATCGGCATCCAACTGATAAAGTGCAATAGTTTGTTTCCGATAGGCTGTGTCGCCAGTCTGTTCTACATAGCGGTCGAGGTATTTCAGCTGGTCGTCAACAGTTCCTTGTTCATTGATGTTTTCCATACATTGACGCAACAGCAGTTTCTTGGATATGGGAGGCAGGGGCTTGGCCGCTACTTCGTCGAACGTCAGCCGCCAGTCAGTCCGATTGCCCGACAAGGCTTTTATACGATAGTTGAAGTACCACAGATAGTGATTCAGAAACTCCCTGTAGGCGGGGTAAGCCGCATCCTTATCGCTTATTTCCGCCTCCAGCCGATGATAGTAGGTTGTATCATCCTTTTCCGCTCCTCCGTATGTCTGACTTTCCATGCGGTAAGCTTCCGTTTCCTGCAAGGACAGGTAATATCGGTAACGCTCCATTCGGGCGTCGGACAGCAGGCCGCGTGTCTGATAGGCCGCTATCGTATCCTGGTAGGCTTGTTTGTAACTGTTGAACATGGCATGCAGGGAATCGAGCGGGCAGTAAGCGTCCATCAGGTTTTGCCATTTGTTTTTACGGATGATGTCTATCATGTTGGCTATCCTGACAAAGTCTCTTCCCAAGCAGGTGCTTGCGTCCAGTTCCTTATGTGTGCGTCCCCGACGTACATCGCGATAGAAATTATAGAGTTTGTTCCGTTCAGGATGGTGCTTGCTGTTGACTATGGGGTAGGCCTGCGTGTCGGTTGTTATCCGTACCGTATCACCCCGGAGCAGGGGGTAGTAAACATAATCAAAGTTGCGGTAGGCCAATGCCACCTCGGCAAACTCTCCCTGGCAAGGTATTACCAATGTATCGGCATCAAGATTGGGAATAAAATCTATGTATTCGCCTGTTGTATCGGCATAAACCACAGGAGGGGTGGAAAGTGCGTAGAATGACAGGTTGTGTTCGTATTGGTCGGGAGTGTAGTTTTCAAAACAAATGACTACCTCCGGCTTTTCTTCCGTCTGGCTTGGAGCTTGGTTGCATGATATGAACAGTGGAATAAGCAGGACGCTGGCGCATAAACCGCATGTAATCCGTCTGGCTGTTGTATTCTTAAAAATGGTTTTTGTCTTTTGGGTTGCAAAGATTGCTTTCATGGTGTTTTTGTTTAGTCAGATTTATGTGAGACAAATGTAGTTTTTTTTTCTTATGAAGTATCTGTAAAATAGCTTTTTATATATAATTAAGGAAGATTTGGAGAAGATATTGACGGTCTTCCTGCCTCAGATTGCTACATAAACAAAAGTGCGGAAACAGCCTCTCTTTGCAACTGTTTCCGCACTTATGCGTATAGGTTGATATCAGTGCTTATCCTTATGCCTGGCCGGGATGGTAGCTACGCAGTGCCAGTTTCTTCACCCATACTACAAAGAAGCCGGTCAGAATCAGGTTGAGCACGATGGTGAGTACTGAGATGAGCAGTGCCGGACCTCCCAGGCTGTAGCCCAAGGCAATGAAGATGACACCTGCGCCGACTTCACCACGGGTGAACATGCCGATGGACAGGGCAAGCCGTTCGCTGAACAGGCGGTCGCGGTAGAAGAATACGGGGAAAAGCTTGCCCACATTGGACAACACCGACACCGCCACCACGTGCAGGGCTATCATGCCCCACGACATCATTTCCTGACTGCCGGTTATGGAGTGACTGCCTGCCGCAGCTTCTGCAAAGTCCACGCCCAGGAAGCGGGGCATGCCCATGCCCACCAGAAACATGAACAGGAACGAGATGCTCGTGGCCGCCCTCCGTTCGGCACGCGAGTCGTGCTCGCGGTGCTTCATCACCATGCCCAGCACAAAGGCCGGCAACAGTACTTCCACGTGCACGCTGCCCTCCTCGCCATAGAAATGCTTGCTCAGCAGGTAGATGCCCAGCGTGCCGGCAAACACTAGCACGGAGTAGCAGAGGATGGCCTTCCAGTCTTGCCGCCAGTCGTAGCGGCCCATCTGCTTCCAGCCGAAGGACAAGAGCAGCATCACGATGACCACGATGGCCAGCAACTGCCATTTCAGCCCAATCATCATTATCTGCAGGGGAATCATCAGCAGGATGGTGTCCAGGTCGTCGAAGATGGCCAGCACCTGTATCTTCTTGTACATCCAGCTTTGCTTCAGCCCGATGGCTGCCAGCATGGTAAAGAGGATACCGGCCGACGTGGGCGCGGCAAACCGGCTCAGCAGCAGATTTTCCTTCCAGGCTTCCCAACTGCCCCAATAGGTAGATGGAAGCAGGACGAACATGTAGTAGAGTGCAATCAGCAGCCACGGCATGGCAGCGGTGGCCATAGCGATGAAATAGTCTTTGGCATACGTCCGCCAGCGCGATTTGTCCACTTCAAATTCGCGCCCCACGTTTATCATAATAAAACCCAGGCAGACATAAAGCAACACATTGGACACGGTCTTCACCGTGTCGTAACTTCCTCCCGCCCACAGGGGGAGGTACTGGCTTACCAGCAATCCGGCCATCAGGAAGGCCGAGAACGATAGAACTTTTCTCATTTATATAATATATTGGTTGGGAGGAGGACGCCAAAGAGAGAGTCCTATGGAAAGAGAGCGTCTTCCTCCGGGGTTTAGTTTTTGAGCTTATGAGTTTTTGAGTTTTTAAGTTTATGAGTTTCGTATATACACTTGTATCTTCTGTCTGTTCACTTCCCCCACGTAGTCTTGTTAACTTACAAACTTATAAACTTAAAAACTCAAATTCTCCTAATCCAGCTTCAGCACCGCCAGGAATGCCTTCTGCGGCACTTCCACGTTGCCTATCTGCTTCATACGTTTCTTACCTCGCTTCTGCTTCTCCAGCAGCTTGCGCTTACGGCTCACGTCGCCACCATAACACTTGGCTGTCACGTCCTTGCGCACCGCCTTGATGGTTTCGCGTGCTATAATCTTGGCACCGATGGCAGCCTGGATGGCAATCTCAAACTGCTGCCGCGGGATGAGTTCCTTCAGCTTCTCGCACATGCGGCGGCCCAGGTCGTAGGCATTGTCGAAGTGTGTCAATGTTGACAATGCGTCTACCGGTTCACCGTTGAGCAGAATGTCCAGCTTCACCAGTTTCGAGGGACGGAACCCGTTGGGATGATAGTCGAACGAGGCATAGCCCTTCGAGATACTCTTCAGCTTGTCGTAGAAGTCGATGACGATTTCGCCCAACGGCATGTCGTAATAGATTTCTACACGGTTGCCCGAGATGTACTCCTGCTTCACCAGCTCACCACGCTTGCCCAGGCAGAGCGTCATGATGGGACCTATGTAGTCCGTCGTGGTGATGACCGACGCACGGATGTAAGGTTCCTCAATGTGGTCAATCATCGTGATGTCGGGCATGCTGCCGGGGTTGTGAACTTCCATGACGTGTCCTTGTTTGTCGTACACGTTGTAGGACACGTTGGGCACGGTGGTGATGACGTTCATGTCGAACTCGCGGTCCAGTCGCTCCTGCACAATCTCCATGTGGAGCAGCCCCAGGAAGCCGCAGCGGAAGCCGAAGCCCAATGCCAGAGACGATTCCGGCTGGAAGGTCAGTGATGCATCGTTCAGTTGCAACTTTTCCAGCGACGAGCGCAGGTCCTCGAAGTCTTCCGCCTCGATGGGGTAGACGCCAGCGAAGACCATGGGCTTCACCTCCTCGAATCCGTCGATGGCCTTGTCGCACGGCCGGGCGATGTGTGTAATCGTGTCGCCCACCTTTACTTCTTTGGACGTTTTGATGCCTGAAATGATATAGCCTACGTCGCCTGTACGAAGTTCGTCGCGCGGCACCATGTCCATCTTCAGTACGCCCACTTCGTCGGCATCGTATTCCTTGCCCGTGTTGAAGAATTTCACCTTGTCGCCCTTGCGGATGACACCGTTTTCTATCTTGAAGTAGGCGATGATGCCGCGGAAGGAGTTGAACACCGAGTCGAATATCAGAGCCTGCAGCGGCGCGCTCTCGTCGCCCTCGGGGTGGGGGATGCGCTCGATGACGGCGGCCAGAATCTCCTCCACGCCCATGCCCGTCTTGCCCGACGCGCGTATGATTTCTTCGCGTTTGCACCCCAGCAATTCTATGATTTCATCTTCTACCTCGTCGGGCATGGCACTGGCCATGTCACACTTGTTGATGACCGGTATGATTTCCAGGTCGTGCTCGATGGCCATGTAGAGGTTGGAGATGGTCTGCGCCTGCACACCTTGCGACGCATCCACAATGAGCAGTGCTCCCTCGCAGGCGGCTATGGAGCGCGACACCTCGTAGGAGAAGTCCACGTGTCCCGGCGTGTCTATCAGGTTCAGCGTGTATTTCTCGCCCCGGTATTCGTATTCCATCTGTATGGCGTGGCTCTTGATGGTGATGCCCCGTTCGCGTTCCAAGTCCATGTCGTCCAGCATTTGCCCTTCGGTCACCTGTATGGTGTTGGTATACTCCAGCAGGCGGTCGGCCAGCGTCGATTTGCCGTGGTCAATGTGGGCTATGATGCAAAAGTTGCGTATATTCTTCATTGTGGATAGTAATGATTAAAAAATTGATAGCGGGCGCAAATATAGTGAAAGGTGAGCAAAATAAAAAACTGTTTTTGAGTTTGCTCTTCCAAATGGCATCTGATATTACGGGGGCCACGGATGCCGCAGATGCCACAGATGCCCCCAGGTTCTTTGTTTCTAATTCCGTCTCGTCCGTGCAATCCGCGTCTAAAAAAGTCCCCCCGTCCTCTCTTAAAAATCACATCCGTCTCATCCGTGTCTTCTGTGGGTACCCTCATTTTACCCCTCCGGTAATCTTTGTTTTTCCAAAATCTTTTCCTTACCTTTGTCGCGCAATACCATTAAAACTCTTCGTACAAGCATGGCTACCGCATACGTCTCATCCACCTGCCCCGGCGGCGCAACTTTCTGCCGTTCAATAACATCTTTTAAAGGTACAGGTTTGGCCATGTGCGCAATTTGTTTAACAAACAAACAAACAAACAAACAAACAAACAAACAAACAAACAAACAAACAAACATCCTGTTATACCCTTTCCATAGCCGGTAAGGCGTCCGCCGTCCGGCCCTTTGCGGCTGTCGCCCCCGGCGCGGCTGTCAGCCTGCACAAATCGCTTACTTCTTATTTATTCTATCCGAAAGGAGGTGCCCGCATGAGTGCCTCCTGCCTTGCTATGCCTGTCTCCGTGCTGCTGGCGGCTGCCGCTTTGTGGCGGCTTTGTTCCTGTTGCTGGGGCTACCGGTCGATGACGAATCACTTATAAATACATAAAACGATGAAGAATACAACAAGAAAATTCAGGCTATCGCTGCTTATGGCCGTGTTTGGCTGCTTGCTTGCCACCGGACACGCCTTGGCGGCCAACCCCACCACCCTCACCGTGGGCGGCACTGATGTGCTGAACGGCGGCTACTGGACGACCGACGCCAACGGCACCCTGACCGCCGACGGGGCAAGCGCAGACAACTACAATGTCTACTACGACGGCAACGGCACCCTGACCCTGAAGGGCGCCACCATCAACGGCACGAATATCATCGGTCATGTCGGAGCGGGCATCTACGCAGAGGGCGACCTGACCATCGTGCTGGAGGGCACCAGCACCGTCACGGGCGTTCAGGATCCAAACGACGAATCCCAGAGCATCCGTGTGTCTGGGAACCTGACCATCCAAGGCGGCGGCAGCCTGACCGCGCAGGGCGCTGAGACAAGCTCAGGCTCCAGTTATGGCATCTTTGTCACAGAATCATTCACCCAGCAAGGCGGCAGCGTCACCGCCAACGGCGGCGACGTTAGCGGAAGTTATAAATCGGCAGGTCTCTATGTATCCCGTGGCACGGTTACGGTGCAGAGCGGGACGCTGACCGCCACCGGCGGTGACACCAGTGGCAGCAGTTATGGCATCTCTGCGAGTGGGACTGTCACCGTGGGCAGCGCCACCGTGACCGCCACCGGCGGCACAGGAAAGAAAAGTTATGGCCTTTATATTGATTCCTCTTCCCCTTCTGTGACCCTATCCGGCGGCTCCCTCACCGCCCGGAGCGGATCGGCGACGAGCGAGGCGGGCGGCATTTACGTCCTGAACCCCTTTGGCAGCGCAGGGTCTGTGACCGTCGGGGACAACTCCACCCTGCTGGCCAACAGTGTGATATTGTATGTATATGATGATATATCTTGGTCTTGGACTGAAAAACCGCTGGCCCCCAACGGCAACGGCAGCTGGCTGATCTACGGCCAGAGCAACCAGACCAGCGCCGTGGGCGGTAACTATACCCTGGAAGAGAATATCACCATCCCGGAAGATGTTACCCTCACCATCCCGACGGGTAGCACCCTGACGATTCCGGCGGGCGTCACGCTGACCGTGGAGGGCACCCTCAACAACGGGGGCACGCTGTCCATCGCCGCCGAAACCTGCCTGACCGGCAGCGGCAGCCTGGAGGGCAACGGCAGCTTTACAGCAGCCGCCGACGCCGCGACGGAGATTGTGGTACCCGAGGGCGTGACCTGTGCCAATTATCTGGAGATGGTCGTCATGGGCGGCCCCACGGTGCTCGGCCAACCCTTCGCCGCCGAAGGCTGGATGCTTACCTTTGAGAAAGGCGCATGCACGCCGAACGGCTGTACCTACACCGCCACCGCCTCCAAGGCGGGCAGCGAGTTCATAGTAGAAACCTTCACCGCGCATCACAGCTTCGATGCCGAGGGCAAATGCCCTTGCGGCGCGTCGCTGCCCCAGACGGATGCGCAGGGCCGCTATCAGCTGGCCGATGCGTTCCAACTGCGCTGGTTCGCCGCCTTGGTCAACGGCACGCTGACCGACGGCACGGCACAGAACGCCGCCGCCAGCGCGGTGCTGACCACGAACATCGACCTGACCGGCGCGGACTGGACGCCCATCGGCA
>USEY01000066.1 GCA_900553815.1 uncultured Bacteroides sp. | reverse complement strand
ATCTCAGAGCCTGTTTAAACTTTGCTAATTGGGACGTTTGCGGACATTCATTTTATTTTATTCATGAAAATATATAGAATCCACTGCATCCTGCTTCTACTCAGCATTCATTTCCAGTATATTTCTGCACTAATTCCTACTGATAGCCGAACAAGACTTACAAAACACTGGGAATTCATACGCCAAGATATGGGAAGCATTTGGGAAGTAATGCGCCCGATTAGTGGGAATGATAAACCGGAGACGCTACCTCTTTGGGAAGAAATTACCCTGCCCCACTGCTTCAATGCAGAAGATGCCGTTGACCCGGATGTAAACTATTACCAAGGACCAGGATGGTACCGTACCACCTTGTCCATACAGAATCCTTATCCTAACGGACGGATTTATCTAGAATTTGAAGGAGCCGGACAAAAAACCGAAGTCTATATCTATACCCAAAAGGTAGCCTCTCATATAGGTGGGTATGATGAATGGAAAGTTGATATTACAGATGCTGTAGCCCAGTTTTGTAAGACTTCCATTTGTCGGGAACGTTTCAAAGGAAGGATTCCCGTAGCCATTCGTTGTGACAATAGCCGCGATACAGAATTGATTCCGTCCGATATGTCCGATTTTAACCTATACGGAGGCCTATACCGCTACGTCAACTTGATTTACACACCATCTTCTCATCTGGAATACATACATATTACTCCCCGAATGGATGAACAAGGAAAACAAGGCGAGGTATCTATCAAGCTACAGACCACAGGTCATGACTGGCAGACAATAAACTTACGCGTACTTGCGCCCAACGGACGAACCATATGGAATGACCAGTTATCTCATACAGGCGCCAACCTGCAAACAGGATTCACCTTGAAACATCCGCAAACCTGGTCACCCGATCAACCCAATCTCTATACCGTAATCACCGAATTAATAGTTCAAAACGATACGATACAAGCAACTGAGCACTTCGGATTCAGACACTACCGATTTGAAGAAAATGGCCCTTTCTACCTAAATGGGCAACGCTTGCTATTGCATGGTACACATCGTCATGAAGACCATGCCGGAGTGGGAGCTGCACTTACAGAGAAGATGATGCGCATGGAAATGAAACAAATCAAGGATATGGGTGCTAACTTTATACGGTTAGGACACTATCAGCAATCGTCTGTCATTCTCAACCTATGTGACGAACTAGGCCTTCTGGTATGGGAAGAGATTCCCTGGTGTCGTGGTGGTCTGGGGGGCAACCGTTATAAAGAACAGGCAAGGCAAATGCTCAAAAACATGATACGGCAACACTACAATCATCCTTCCATCATTCTTTGGGGATTGGGCAACGAAAACGACTGGCCCGGCGACTTTGAATATTTCAACCAAGACAGCATACGTTCGTTTATGAACGAACTCAACGAGCTGGCACATCATCTCGACGCTACACGTTCCACAGTTATCCGTCGGTGCGACTTCTGCAAAGACATTGTAGATGTCTACTCACCTACCATATGGGCAGGCTGGTATAGCCGTAAGTTCCAACAATATCAGGATATGGCAAAAACGGAAAAAGACCGTACACGCCACTTTCTACATGCCGAGTGGGGAGGCGACAGCCATGCAGGGCGCCATGCAGAAGAACAGAAGACCAACAACCGATCATCATTCGATATTGAGGCAGGCGACCGCAACAGTGATTGGAGTGAAAGCTATATCATCCGCCTGTTTGACTGGCATCTGAAGGAACAGGAAACAATGCCCTGGCTCACCGGAAGCCTGTTTTGGACCTTCAAGGACTTCTCCACCCCTCTGCGCCCTTACAACCCCATTCCCTACGTCAATCAAAAGGGAGTAGTACAACGTGATGGAACCCCCAAGGAAAGCTACTATGTATTTCAATCCTACTGGAGCAAGCAACCCATGCTACACATTTACGGACATACTTGGCCTGTACGATGGGGAAAGCCTGATGAAGAAAAAGAGGTATTGGTTTACTCTAATTGTGATGAAGTAGAACTGTTCGTCAACGGTGTGTCTCAAGGTAAGAAACAACGAAACAGTCAAGACTATCCCGCAGCCGGATTTCATTGGAACGTTAAATTTACAGAAGGTAGCAACAAAATAGAAGCCATCGGACAGAAAGATAATCAGCGCCTTCACGACCAAATCAGGCAAGATTATCAAACAAAAGAATGGGGAGAAGCTACCCAAATACGACTGAGTCAAAACATACTTGACTCCGATACGATATTGATACAGGCAGAAGTGCTGGACAAAGAAGGCATACGCTGTTTGGATGCCAGCCACGTTATTGAGTTCAGCAGTACAGCCCGGAATGCCTTGGTTCAAAATCAAGGAACTGCCCGTGGCTCACGACGAATTCAAGCCGCCAACGGCTTAGCTTCTATCTACGTACATCAACAAGAGCATGCTTTTGCTGTGCAGGCACAAACCAAAGGAGAAGAGATAAAACCAGCTCTTATCACGATCAGTCCTGCTCAAGTAAAAACAGAGAACAATCAATAAAACACGGTTATAATCAAATTAATAAATGTCTAAAGAATGATAAAGATATTCCTATCATTCTTTAGACATTCTTTTTATAAACTACCGCCTCATCCGCCCGCAAGATTCTCTTCTTATACTCCGTAGGCGTAATCCCCGTAATCCGCTTGAAGTTCTTGTTGAAATGAGTGATGGTTTCGAATCCGCACTCCAGGCTGATTTGCGAGATGTTGAGCTGGTCAACGGCCAACAGCTTGCAGGCATAGCCTATCCGCATGTCCATGATATACTCCTTCAGGGTCTTGCCCGTGTTTTCCTTGAAGTAGCGGCAGAAGGACGAAGGGTTCATGGCCGTGTGTGAGGCAATTTCAGTCAGGCTGATGCGCTGCGTATAACGTTTGTTCAGGAAGGAAATCACTTTTTCTATCTTCCGGTTGGTCACGCCGGCCGACAGCGGACTGTAGTTGGGCGAAGCCACCAGTTCCCGCTGCCCAATCTGCGAGAGTGCCTGCAGCAGCCTCAACAGCATCAGTATCTGGTCCACACCCTCGGCCAGCGGCAGGCTGTTGAGCAAACTGCGCACAGCAGGATAATCGACCAACCTGTAGACGATGCCTCGTCCGGCCTGTACCAGCATTTTGTGTATATGAATGAACTGCACATAGTTGGAAAAGGAATATTGCATAAAGTCCTTTTCAAACTGGACTATCACGCCCCTCACCCCCGCTGTCGGCACGCCTTCCGTCTGCTGTTCGCTGAAGTTCAGCATGCAGTGGGGCAGTTCCGGGCCAAAGAAGAGCAGGCTGCCGTCGGCATAGTCAATGATACTGTCGCCAATCAGACACTGCCCCCTCCCCTGCTCCACATACATCAGCTCATATTCGCTGTGGAAATGCCACGGATAGGTGAACCGCTCGTAATCGTAAAAGCGGATGCGCAGGGGATTGTTGTTGGAAATGTAGAGTTGCTCGTTTACTATCTTCTTCATAGCCAACCTTCTGTTAGTAAGAATTCACCAGATTGCAAAAATAGACATAATTCCTGCAAAAATCGACTTAACACCATATTTCTTTTCAGCCTACTTTTGTAGCATTAAATTAATGCAATAAATTATTGAATCATGAAAAACTTATTCGACATCAAAGACAAAGTAATCGTCATCACTGGCGGTTGTGGCATTTTAGGTAAAAATATAGCCAACTACCTGGCTGAACAAGGTGCAAAAATCGTTATCCTGGACCGCGTAGAGGCGCAGGGCAAGGAACTGGAAGCCGAGCTTAACCAGAAATCGGAAGCACTGTTCCTCATGACCGACGTACTGAACAAGGCCGTACTGGAAGAAAACAAGAAAGCTATTCTTGAACGTTTCGGCACCATCGACGTTCTGCTGAACGCTGCCGGTGGCAACATGCCCGGAGCTACCATCGCCCCCGACAAGACCGTTCTCGACCTCGACGTGGATGCCTTCAAGAAGGTGGTTGACCTCAACCTCTTCGGCACCATCCTGCCTACCATGGTATTTGTCGACGTCATGGCCAAGAATAAGAAAGGCGCCATTGTAAACTTCTGCTCCGAGTCTGCCCTTCGCCCGCTGACACGTGTGGTAGGCTACGGCTCTGCCAAGGCTGCCATTGCCAACTATACCCGCTACATGGCTACCGAACTGGCCACGAAGTTCAGTCCCGAACTGCGTGTCAACGCCATCGTACCGGGCTTCCTGCTGACCAATCAGAACCGCACACTGCTGACCAATCCCGACGGCTCTTACACCGACCGTGCACGAACCATCATCGCCCACACTCCGGCCGGCCGATTTGCCGAACCCGAGGAACTGTTTGGCACCATCCACTACCTCATCAGCGACGCTTCCAGCTTCGTGACCGGTGCTCTGTCGGTTGTTGACGGCGGATTCGACGCATTCTCTATCTAAAGAACAGAATAACCAACCTGATAAAAAACAACAAATTACCGATTATGATACTTTGCGAACAAACCTGGCGCTGGTACGGACCGAACGACCCCGTCAGCCTGTGGGATATCAAGCAAGCCGGAGCCACCGGCATCGTCAACGCCCTGCATCACATTCCCAACGGTGAAGTGTGGACTGTAGAGGAAATCATGAAGCGCAAGCAGATGATAGAAGAAGTAGGCCTCACCTGGTCTGTAGTGGAAAGCGTGCCCGTACATGAGCACATCAAGACGCAGACCGGCGACTTCCAAAAGTACATCGACAACTACAAGGAAAGCCTGCGCAACCTGGCCAAGTGTGGTGTAAACATCGTCACCTACAACTTCATGCCCGTACTGGACTGGACACGTACCGACCTGGCCTACGAACTGCCCGACGGCAGCCGTGCCCTGCGCTTTGAGCGTGCCGCCTTCATTGCCTTCGACCTATTCCTGCTGAAGCGTCCGGGAGCCGAAAAAGAATACACCGACGAAGAGAAGGCCAAGGCCAAAGCCCGCTTCGAGCAGATGACTGAAGAAGACAAGCAGAAGCTGGTGCGCAACATGATAGCCGGCCTGCCGGGTTCGGAAGAAAGCTTCACGCTGGAACAGTTCCAGCACGAACTGGACCGCTACAAGGACATCACGCCCGAACGTCTGCGTCAGAACCTGATTTACTTCCTGAGCGAAATCTGCCCCGTGGCCGACGAAGTAGGCGTCAAGCTGGTCATCCATCCCGACGACCCGCCCATGTCCATCCTGGGCCTGCCGCGCATCATGAGCTGTGCCGAAGACTTCCAAGCTCTGATTGACGCCGTGCCCAATCCGAGCAACGGCCTCTGCCTGTGCACCGGTTCGCTGGGCGTAAGCAGCGCCAACGACTGTGCCGCCATGATGACACGCTTCGGCGACCGCATCAACTTCGTCCACCTGCGCTCCACTCAGCGAGATGCCGAGGGCAACTTCTACGAGGCCAACCACCTGGAAGGCAACGTAGACATGTATGGCGTCATGAAGGCCTTCCTGGAACTTCAGCAACGTCGCGGCGTCTCCATTGCCATGCGTCCCGACCACGGACACCAGATGGTGGACGACCTGCGCAAGAAGACCAACCCCGGCTACAGCTGCATAGGCCGCCTGCGCGGACTGGCCGAACTGCGCGGACTGGAGATGGGTATCGCCAAGTCGCTCTTTGCCGACAAATAATGCCACACAACTTCAATCCATATCGTCCCCTTGCCTTACCCCCAAGGCAAGGGGACACTTTTCTCACATCATAAAATACACACTATAGCTATGAAAACCCGATTTCTGACTTTACTGTGCCTCATACTCAGCACCACCCTGCTCCATGCCCAAGACTATGAATGGGAAAAGGGCATCTCCTACCGTCCCGACAGCAACGACCCATATACCAAGCAGATGTGCCTGCTCGACGTCTACTATCCGAAAGGCAAAACGAACGCTCCCACCGTCGTGTGGTTTCACGGCGGCGGACTGACCGGAGGCAAGCGCGAGATACCCAACGAACTGCGTGAACAGGGCATCATCCTGATAGGTGTGGAATACAGACTCTGTGCCAAAGACAAGGATAAGAAAGATGCCATCAATGCCAACGTAACTACTGACGATGCCGTAGACGACGCGGCAGCAGCCGTAGCCTGGGTAGTGAAGAATGTAGCGAAGTATGGTGGCA
Organism: uncultured Bacteroides sp.; assembly: GCA_900553815.1. Classification (GTDB taxonomy): domain Bacteria; phylum Bacteroidota; class Bacteroidia; order Bacteroidales; family Bacteroidaceae; genus Bacteroides. The sequence goes on along the minus strand of USEY01000066.1, from coordinate 10,952 downwards.
GTACGGACAAAATCTACCTGGCCGGACACTCTGCCGGAGGCTATCTGGTCAGCATGATAGGCCTCGACAAGACCCGCCTGGCCAAATATGGAGTGGATGCCGACAGCATGGCGGCCCTGATTCCCTTCAGCGGACAGATGATAACCCACTTCAAGAACAGACACGACCGTGGTATCTCCGACCTGCAACCCATCATCGACCAGTATGCACCGCTCTACTACGTCCGCAAGGACTGTCCGCCCATCATTCTGATTACCGGCGGCCGCGAACTGGAAATGCTGGGCCGATACGAAGAAAACGCCTACATGTGGCGCATGCTGAAGCTGGCAGGTCATCCCGATGTTACCCTTTACGAGCTGGACGGCTTCAACCACGGAGGCATGAAGCACCCGGCAGAATTCCTGCTGCTGAAGTACATACGCAAACGCGAACAAGGTAAACAATAAACAAAGAACATCCAGCCGTTGGCCACCCCTGACAGGTATATCCTCTCTCCGGCCAACGGCCAAATATGAAAACAACCCCAACAGCGACCCCACAATCCTTCCATGAAAAAGACCATCTTATTCCTGCTTTCAGCCCTACTCACCGCACCACTATCCGCACAAGTGACCGAACGCCAGCGCCCCGCAGAGTGGCAACAGCTGGTGCCCGGCGCCCGCTTTATGGACTGCTTCCTACCCATGCCCAACGGTAGACAGGCACAAGGCATCTGGGGTACGGACAGTGTGCAGAACCGCTTTGTAGACAACGGCATAGAACTGCCCGACATTTCCTTCTGGGGTGGCAACATCCTGCAAACGTCCGACGGCACTTACCACCTCTACGTCTGTGGCTGGCCCGAAAGTTCTCCAAAGGGACACATGTTTTGGGGCAAATCTACCGTCTACCACGCCACCTCCAACAGTCTGCACGGCCCGTACAAAGTGATAAACTCCATCGGAAAAGGACACAATCCCGAAGCTTTCCGCCTGAGCGACGACCGCGTAGTGGTCTACGTCATCGACGGTTATTACATCGCCCCCAACGAAAACAGCCTGGTGTGGAACTACCAGCAGTTCAGCTTCGACCCTCGCGACCGGAAAATCATTGAAGGCTTATCGAACCTCACCTTCGCCCGCCGTCCCGACGGCTCGCGCCTGATGATATGCCGCGGAGGCGGCGCCTGGATTAGCCGCGACGGCCTGTCCACCTACCAGCAGGTGAGCAACGGACGCGTATATCCGGCTGTAGAGGGTGAGTTTGAAGACCCCGTTGTTTGGCGTGACAGCTTGCAATACCACCTCATCGTGAACGACTGGCTGGGGCGCATCGCCTTCTACCAACGCTCTAAGGATGGCATACACTGGGTGACGGAACAGGGCGAAGCCTACATGCCCGGCATTGCCCGCCACCAGGACGGCAGCGTAGAAAACTGGTTCAAGTATGAGCGGCCCAAAGTCTTCCAAGACCCGGAAGGCCGGGTGACACAGATGAACTTCGCCGTCATCGACACCCTGAAGTGGGAAGACAAGCCTTGCGACCGCCACTCGTCGAAGAACATCTGCATCCCGCTGAACAAGGGACTGCTGCTGAGCGTGCTGAACGAGCAGGAAATCAACGCCAAGACCAAGCGTATCGAAGTCAGAATCAAAGCCGAGGAAGGCTTCGACCCGCAGACCGAAGTCGACGTGCCTTCGCTGCGCTTCGGCTCCTTCACCGAAGTCAACCTGGGCCGCGGCTGCAAGGCCGTGAAGACCCGCCACGACGGCAAAGACCTGATAGTGGTATTCAACGGCAAGGGCAGCGGCATCGGCCCCGACGAGTTTGCTCCCAAACTGATAGGACGAGACACAAAAGGCGGACTCCTCTTCGGTTATGCACGCCTGCCATACGTAGACTACCGCCCCGCCCTGCTCTCAACCCGCCGACCGATTGCTGACAAGGAAACAAACCAACTGAAACTGACCATAGAAAACTTCGGCCTCTCAAATTCGCAACCCGCCAAAGCCGAGGTGTGGAGCAACGGCCAACTGATGGCCAGCGGTGATGTAAAGGCCCTGAAACCCTACGAAGCAGCCGAACTGTCCCTCAGTCCCGCAGCCCCTCTGGGCGATGCGTGCGAAGTGGTCATCAGCTGCGACGGCCAGGAGCTGGAGCGCGTCAGCTTTCCACCGACATCAGGTCGCTGATGATGCCGTCGGACACGAAGATACCCGCACGTGTCAGCCGCAGGCTGCCGTCCTCCAGTTCCAGCTTGCCACCCTTCAGGTATGGTGCAGCCATCTCCATGAGGTAGCGGCACAAACCGGCGCCAAACGTCTCCTGTACATAGTCGGGCGACACGCCCCATCGGGTGCGCAGCCCTGTCATGATGTACTCGTTGTAGCGGGTCTCCGTGTCAAGGCACTCTACTTCGAAACGACGGTTACCGCTTTCGATGCCTGACAAATACTCATCCAACGACGCCACGTTCCACTCCCGCTCAATCCGATTGAACGAATGCGCCGAAGGCCCGCAACCCAAGTAAGGAATACCCTGCCAGTAAGCCGTGTTATGGCGTGCATAACGGCCGGGCTTGCAAAAGTTAGATATTTCGTAATGCTCGTATCCGGCTGCCGACAGCGTGTCCATTAGCATGGTGAAGAAGCGCACGCTGCTGTCCTCGTCCACCTCACTGACCCGATGTTCCTGCAACATACGGTAAAGAGGTGTACCTTCCTCGTAAGTCAAGTGATAGGCCGACAGATGTTCCACCCCCAACGCCACTGCCTGCGACAGGTCACTGCGCCAACGCTCATCTGTCTCGCCGGGCAACCCATAGATGAGGTCTATGCTCAGATTATCGAACCCCGCCCGACGGCAACGCTCCACCGCCTCCGCGGCCTGACACGCCGTATGCCGACGGTTGAGCAGCCTCAACATAGCGTCATCAAACGTCTGTACGCCCATACTGATGCGGTTGACCGGCAACCGGCGCAGCATCTCTACATACTCCTCTGTCAGGTCATCAGGATTAGCCTCCAAGGTTATCTCTTCGCATTGCCGCGTGTCATACACCTCGTCCAGCGTTGCAAACAGCATCTCCAGTTCCCCACCGTCCAGCTGCGACGGTGTTCCTCCACCCAGGTAGATAGTCTTCACTTCCTTGCCGCCCAAATAGTCGCGCCGCTCTCGCAACTCCGTACACAGAGCCTGCACGTAACGCCGGCGCAACGGGATACTCGTGGTGGAATAAAAATCGCAATACGCGCAACGCGTCTTGCAGAAAGGGATGTGCAGATAAATGCCAGCCATAATACTGTATGTAGTCAAGTTATAGAATAAAAATATTGCCCAACCTCTAGCTAAAGAATGCCCCGTTGGAGAAAAGCAAATAACAAGATGTTATCATTATAGCAGCAGGTTGCCAATGCGGTGGCACCCCCCTGTTATTTTATCATATCTCACTTCTTCCAGCGGAAAGAAGCAACCGATTTGGCAGGCATCTCATAGGTAAAGCTACGCAAGCCATCGGTAACGGTGAAACGACGAGTTTCATCCTTATCATTGCACAGCACAAAAGCCAGCGTTCCATCCGTATTCTCAAAAGCCGAGTAGCTCACACCATCTTCACCGACACCCGACGCGGCTATACGCGTAGCGCCCGGTTTCACCACCGAAGCTAAATGAGCCAAGAGATAGTAGTGTGAATTGCGAGTAATTTCAGAATAAGTCCGATTATCCACGTCTACCGCACCAAAGCAAGTAGCACATGCACCAGGTCCACCGTGAGGTCCACGTTCGCTGTCAAGCACCAGATTCCACACGATAACCGCCTTGCAACCGTTATTCACCGTGCCCAAGCCTACTTCGGCCATGTCACGAGTCAGTGCCAGACTAAGATCGCGCCCTTGATTCCAGGTTCCTATGGATGTTTCCGTAAAGACGAGTTCCATATCGGGAGCCTTGCTCTGCACGTCAAGCAGTTCACTGCGGTTACCTCCATAGTTGTGGAAAGCGGTTCCGGCAAAGTACTGTTTGGCATCGGCATCGGCAAAAATCTTCAACGAATAGTCTTCCTGGTCGGCCATGTTGTCATAATTGTAATTGTGGTCGAAAGCATAGATTTTCACATCAGGAAAGTGTTTTCTCAACGCTGGACCAAGAGCCGTTTTCACAAAGTCACGCTGTTCCTCCCAACCCATGAAAAGAGATGCAGAGTTACCGCGGTTAAGTGGTTCGTTTTGCACAGTCAGAGCGTTAATCGTTACGCCTGCCTGCTTGAAGGCATCAATCCATTTTACAAAGTATGTGGCATAATCCTGATAATAATCAGGGTTCAGTTGACCGCTTATCCAAGAATCATACGGTTTCCTGGTCTTAAGGTCTTCCACTTTCATCCATTTAGGACAAGTCCAAGGCGAAGCCAGTATCTTCAAACCTGGATTAATGGACAATATCTCCTTCAAAGTAGGAATAACATACTTCGTTTCCTCGGTAGTAAGGGCAAAATTCTCAATGCCTTTCTGGTCGCAACAGGTATAGTCGCTCAACGAGAAGTCAGAACAACCTATGGCTACGCGTACATAGCTAAATCCATACTTTTGAGGTGAGAATGTTTCTTCAAGGAATGTACGGCGAACGGAATCCGGCATCAGAGAAAGATTGTAAGCCGTTGACCCGGTAATGGCTGCACCAAATCCATCCATCGTCTGATAACGGGTAGTTGTATCCAGGCGGATGACTGCCGAGGCAGTCTCACTGCCTTCATCGAATTTAAGTGATTGAGCAGTCAAATCAAATGAACGGTCGGCAGTAGTGACAAGCATATTGACTTCGTCAGCATGCTGTGGAACGCAGCAGGTCAAACCCAATGACAGGACCATACCTGCCAACAGAGATAAAGCATTTTCTTTTTTATTCATAGTTTCATTTTATTTCATTACCCCACTACAAATCTATCATTTTGCAGAGGAAAACACAATATTCAAGTTAAAAAATAGAGATATTTATCCCAATAGTCCCACCCTCCACCAGACTTTATTTTACAGAATTCTGTTGACGCTCGTGCAGGGTGAAATTAAAAAGGTGGCACGGCCTCACGGTCACGCCACCCAGCTACTTTTTACCTTATCCTTAATATAACTATTGAAAAGTGTATGATAAGTATTGGTTTTAAAGACAAGACACGAGGCTCAGCTACCTGCGTGTCCTGACTTTGACGTTTACTTCAGTTCGAAAGGAACTACACCCTTGATGTCGGCAGCCGAAGCGGCAATAATGGCTTCGAACTTGCCCGGCTCAGCTACCCAGGCATGCTGTGCATCGTCGAAGTAGCTCAGTGCATCTTTCTCGATTGTGAACGATACTTCCTTCGATTCACCTGGTGCCAGTTTTATCTTCTGGAAACCTTTCAGTTCCTTCACCGGACGAGGCAGCGACGACTTCTTGTCGGCAATGTAGAGTTGTACTACTTCCTTGCCTTCACGGTCGCCGGTATTCTTCACGGTCACTTTCACGGTCAGCTTGCCATCGGCCTGCATGGTCTTGGCATCGGCTGTCGGTTTGCCATATTCAAAGGTTGTGTAAGACAATCCGTGGCCGAAGGGGAAGAGCGGCTTCACTTTCTTCTGCTTGTCGGCCCAGCGATAGCCCACGAAGATGCTTTCGTTGTACTTGATGTCAATCACTTCGTTGGAACGCTTGCCGGTATATTCACCCAAAGCATGGGCACTGTTGTCTTCCAGCTTTACAGGGAAAGTGAAAGGCAGCTTACCGCTGGGGTTCACGTCGCCCATCAGCACGGCAGCCAGAGCACTTCCTGCCTCAGAACCCAGATACCAGTCTTGTACGATGGCAGGTACTTCCTTCACCCAAGGCATAGCCACGGCGTTACCCGATATGTTGACTACAATGAGGTTCTTGTTGGCTTTAGCCAATGCCTGAATAACGTTGTCCTGTCCGTAGGGCAATCCCAGGCCTTCGCGGTCGGTATCTTCGCAATCCTGATTGTTGCTCTTGTTCAGTCCACCGATGAAAATTACGTAGTCGGCATCGGCAGCTTCTTTCACGGCTTCGGCAATGAGTTCCTCGGGTGTACGGTCATCTTTCAGGTTCTGTCCGGTTACCACGCCATTGTACTCACCGCTGGCATCGCCCACATAACCACGGGCATATACCACCTGTGCCTTGTTGCCCACGCGTTGCTTGATACCATCGAGCGGCGAGAGTTCACGCTGTACTTTCAATGAAGAAGATCCACCGCCTACGGTCATCATCTTCACGGCATTCTCGCCCACTACTAAAATCTTCTTGGCTTTTGCCAGGTCAATAGGCAGCAGTCCGCCCTGGTTTTGAAGCAACACAATACCTTCCTCACCAATGCGACGGGCAGCTTCGTAATGCTCAGGTGAGAGCATGGAGCCCCAGGGACGTTTCGTATTCATGGTAGTGCGGAAAGCCAGGCGCAGGATGCGACGTACCTTGTCGTCCAATTCCTTTGTGCCTACTTTGCCTTCTTGCAGACGTTGCAGGTAGGGCATGGCCAGGTAGTAGTTGTCGTAAGCATTGCTGGCACCGTTGGTCAGTCCGTTGGTCCAGCTACCGAACTCCATGTCCAGTCCGTTGGTAATGGCCTGGTCAGTGTCGTGCACGCCACCCCAGTCAGAAACAACCACACCGTCAAATCCCCACTCACCTTTCAGGATGTCGTTGAGCAGGTACTGATTGTGGCAGGCATGCTGTCCTTTGTAGAGGTTGTAAGCACCCATGATGGCCCAAGCCTTTCCTTCCTGCACAGCAGCCTTGAAGGCAGGCAGGTAGATTTCGTACAAAGCACGGTCGTCAACAATGACGTTGGTGGTGTGACGGTTCACTTCGTGGTTGTTCAGCGCAAAGTGTTTCACACAGGCAGCCACTCCATTCTCCTGTACTCCCTGTACGTAGGGAACCACCATGCGGCCAGCCAGATAGGGGTCTTCGCCCATGTATTCAAAGTTTCGTCCGTTGAGAGGCGTACGATAGATGTTGACGCCCGGCCCCAGGAGGACAGTCTTATTGCGGTAACGAGCTTCTTCACCGATGCTCTTGCCATAGAGATGCGACATTTCGGGATTCCATGTGGCTGCCAGACAGGTCAATGCGGGGAATGCCACGCACGAGTCGTTGGTCCAGTTAGCCTGCTCCCACTCGTCCCAAAGCACTTCGGGGCGGATTCCGTGAGGACCATCGGTCATCCAGAAATCAGGAATTCCCAGTCGGGGTACTCCGGCACTGCTGAACTTGCTCTGTGCATGTACCAGGGCCACCTTTTCTTTCAGGGTCAGACGGCTCAAAGCATCTTCCACCCTTTCTTCTATAGGCTTAGTCTCATCCAAATAAACGAGCTTCTGCTGAGCCGAGAGTGGCAGGGCCACAGCAAGAGCCAAACTCCATAAAATCTTCTTCACGTTGTTTCGGGTATTTAAAGTTATTGGTTAATCTTTGTCTGTTCACTTCACGGGAGTCATGCCCAGCGTCTTGATGTAGCTTTCCTGCACTTCGCAGTTTTTCAGTTTGCAGGCTTCCAGGAAGTCAGTCATGGCCTGGCGTACGAGTGCCTGGTCGGGACGTGCTTCGCGAATCTCAAAATAGTTGGAGCGCGGTGACTCTGAGAAGTCAACAATCAGGTTCCAGTTTTCGGGCACTTTGATGCCAACAAAGCAAGAGTTTTCCATCTTCTTGTAAGGCCAGAAAGTGTAGCCAATATTGTTATCGCGCATCACCTTGCAGAAGTCGGCCTGCCATTCGTCAGTGTTATGACCTATTTCTCCCATATACATCGGCAGGTTGACACTGTCGCGGAAGCTGATGTATGACTGAATGGCCTCTTTGGTTGCCGGTCCGCCATAACGATGGCAGGTGTACATCAGTTTGTCGTCAAACTTAGAGTCTTTGAAGGGTTGGAAATTGCTGTTCCACTGCGAACCGCCCAACAGAATGATGTGATTCTTGTCTACCTCGCGGATGGCAGCCACACCTTTCTTATATAAAGGCTCCAGCTTGGCATTCAGTTCCTCCTTGTTCTCAAAGAAGTGAGGAATAGGTTCGTTGAAAAGCTCGTAACCCAGAATAACAGGCTCGTTTTTGTAGCGGTCGGCTATGCTGCGCCAGATGCTGCAATACAGAGCCTGGCTCTCTTCGCTCTCAAACAGCCAAGGATAGCCGTAGCTGTCGTCAATATTATCGCCGGTCTGTCCGCCCGGAGCGTCGTGCATGTCCAGAATGAGGTAAAGATTGGACTCACGGCACCATTCTACCAAGCTATCGATGCGAGCAAACCCGTCCTGATTGGCCGTCAGACCCATATAATCCTCGTCGGTAAAGAGTTTGTAGTGGAAAGGCAGACGGATGGTGTTGGCTCCCTGACTACGGATGAAGCGAATGTCCTCGCGCGTAACATAGTTATCCTTGAACTTGCGCCAGAAATCGGCTGTAAAGTCGGGACCTACCAACTGACAGAACATTTCGTTGATGAAACGGGCTGAATTGGTGCGACTGAACTTGAACATGTAGCCTTCGGGGTTCAGCCAGTTGCCCAGATTGGTTCCCTGAATAAAGAGTTTGGTGCCGTCGGGCTTAATCAGGTCCGGTCCCTGAATGGTTACAAAAGCCGGAGCAGCAGGCTGTTCTGCCGCTTTCTTTCCTTCACATCCCACCAGTCCCCATGACATAAGCGCCACGAACATGGCAGTGATTCTTGTAGTCAATAAATGTTTCATTTTGCAGATTTAATTAGTTAAACAGTAAATTCAGCCTTTCTTCCAGAGTCAGCTCTGAAAGGGAAACGGAAGCCTCCGACCAAGAACGGAGACTTCCCTTGTTTATGTTAGTTGTGCATGCGTTGACAGAACTCTGCAGTTCGACAGGCTAAAAACAGGTAAAACAAGAGAAGCATTTTTCATCAGCATTGTCTTTACGGTTAATCTCCTATCCAACCAAATTTGTCCCAAAGTTAGAAAAGATTAATGTAATAAAACAGTCGTATCGGTTAATAGGTGGATACATAGTAGGATATATCAATATTAAAATACTAATAAACAGAAATATAACACACAAATTCGAAGCTGAAAAAGTGGAGCAAAAATCGGTATTTGACGTATTGTTAGCGTATTTCCATCAGCTTGGTTTCGAAGTCATCACGCGACACAATGGCCTTATTTTTTATCTTCGCACGGTAATTATAAATGGTATTGACCGAATAGCGGAGAAACTCGGCAATGCGCGAACTGTCGTCTATGCCCAGACGAATAAGTGCAAAGATGCGTAACTCCGTATTCAGCAATTCTCCTTTCTTCAACACGATGCGTTCCTCGGGCAGCAGCAGTGCATTGAACTTCTCGACGAAGTCAGGGAACAGTTGCAGGAAAGCCTTGTCGAAATTGTCATACAGCTCCTTTACATCGGTGGCCAACACGTCGTGCGAACGCACCATCTTCTGAAGTTCTTCCAGCTGGCCCGCCGCCAGCTTCTTGTTCACCATGCGACGATAGGAATCCAGACGGCTGATGTACATAGAACACAGGTTCAGGAAGCGGCCAATGTACTCCTCTTTGATGTGATTGGACATACTGAGCTGCTCGTTGGCGTGCTCCAGCCGTTCGCGCGTAGCCGAAAGGTGCTTCATCTGCCTGTAGATATAGCCCAGCGCACCCGCCAGCAACAATACCAGCCCGCTGATGCAAAACAGATAAAGCCTGAGACGTTCGTTCTGCTTCTCGCGCATGGCCTGATAAGTAAGGTCTATCAGGGAAAGTATGCTGGCCGTCTGCAACCGACGGCTGCGCGCATTGTAGCGGTTGGTTTCGTTCCACGAAAAGCGGATATAGCGATAAGCCCGCTCCACATCGCCCTCCTCGTAGAGCAACTGAGCCAGATTCCAGAGCGAAGCATGGTCGGTAATGGCCAACCTTACATCGGTCAGCGCCGAAAGCATCAGAAAATACTTCTCACGCTCCTTGTCGCCCAACTGACGGTAGAGCTGCGAACGGTGGTAAGTGACGAGCGCATACTCGGGCGTATCGGGCAATACGCCATCCATGCGGGCATCGTTGATGCGCAAAGCCTCCTCCAGATGCCCGTCTGCCGCCTCGCGCAGCTCCTTCTGCTCCAGATAGAGGGCCGAAGTAGGCGACAAGGCCTGCAAGAGCGAGTCTGACATGGCATCCGACAAACGAAAATAACGCTCGCGGAAAGCAGCATCGCGCGAATAAGTGCCCAATTCACCGTAGAGATGGGCCGACACCCGATAGTATTCGCAGCGCAACGCAGGCGACAATCGACCGGGAACAACAGCCTTCAACACCTCGGTAGCCTCCTGATAGATGCCTGCCGACGACAGCAGGAAAGCCAGCTCCAGCCGCGTCTCATCGGCCGTCTCCACCAGGTGCTTCTGCTCGGCCCGCCTGAGGCTGGCACGCAGGCAACACAAGGCCGAGTCGCATATATAAGCCCTGTACTCCTGATACAAGTCGCCGTTCAGCCTGAAGAAAGCGGCATCGCTCGTGTCGGCAGCAGCCAGTTCCTGCTTCAGCCGCGCAATGCGTTTCTCACGCAAAACCACAGCCTCCTGATACGCATCGATGGCCTCGTCGAGCGAAGCCTGAAGCGTAGAAAGCGGTATCTCGCCGGCAGCCCAAGCCGGCAGCCAACTCACCGCAAACAACAGGAACAACCAAACCAAACGGCATTTCATAGCGACAAATATAGGAAAGAAAACCGACAAAGCGGTCACACTCATACGAATACTTTCCTATCTTTGTGCCCATTACCTCACAAACTACAGACATACATGAAAACAAACACACTCCAACGGGTAGCTGCGGTCGACGTATTCCGCGCCCTCACCATGTTTCTGATGCTCTTCGTCAACGACATTCCCGGCCTGAGAAACGTTCCCCACTGGCTGATGCACGCCCAGGCGGACGAGGACATGATGGGCTTCTCCGACACCA
>USEY01000065.1 GCA_900553815.1 uncultured Bacteroides sp. | reverse complement strand
TTGACAAACTTTTCAAAGAACTCATTTTATTTACTGCCAGAGCCGCTTAGGCTGGACTAATTTTTAACGAACTATTGTTATTACATTGATAGCCAAATGTATTGTACCACAGATTTACATCATCCAAGCTCTACCCCTTAAAATCCGCACCCCATTGCTGATACTTTTATTTGAAGTTTTGCTGTTGTAAACCAGTACGACAGTACGACAGCAAAACGATAAATCAGCGTACCATTGAAACTATGTTGCAGCAAACCTGTATAGAATGAATTTTCTGAATGTTCGCTTCTGCCCGTCATCGTTTTTGCAAACCATTGGTTCCATGCGTTTGCAAACAAGCGAAGATGTATCTGCCTAAAATTGCATTTCTCTATTGGCATAAAGCTGATTTTGGCTGTAATTGGCACATATAGGCATCGAACTGACGCTATTGCCTGTATAGCAGAAGAAAGGAAACATAACTTTCATTCTCCGTATCCTCAAACTAAGGTTCAGACTTGTACACAGACTTATTCCCGTTCTTCTTTTGGGCAGTTTGGGCATCAGGAAACGATGCTTTGGGAGCCGTAATAACAGCAAAATTTCCAATCCGTTTGCTGACGGATTTCTTGTGCTCTCAAAAGCACAGCAAGGTGTCCTTCGAGTTACCCGAAGGCTTTTCGGTTACTGCCGAAAAGTGGCAGCAGCAAGGTATGTTTCGAGTTACTCGAAACCTTTCGGATTACTCCGAAAGCCTTGCCGCCGGGTTGCCTCTCCGAAGTCGGGCAACCTGTTCTAACCTTGTGGTGTTCTTGGTCTATTCCTTGTACTTTATGCCGTATAATCTTATCTTGTTGTACAGCGTGGTACGTCCGATGCCGAGCAATGCCGCAGCCAATTTGCGGTTGCCTTTCGCCTGTTCCAGCGCACGGATAATCTGTTTCTTTTCCATATCGTCCATTTCCAGTGAAGCGTCAGACGTCAGCGGCATTTCATCGAATTCCAACGTGTCCGCCGTGACCGTATCGCCCTCGGTATGCAGCACCGCCAAATGCACGACCCGTTTCAGCTCTCTCACGTTGCCGCCCCACGTATAGGCAAGCAGTCGTTTTCTTGCCTCCGCGTCAAAGCCTTTTACTTGCTTTTCAAATTCCTCGTTGGCAAGTTGTAGGAAGAACTCCGCAAGCGGTATGATGTCCTCCTTGCACTCGCGCAGCGGCGGTATGTGCAGGGTGTATTCTTTCAGCCGTTGGTAGAGGTCAGCCCGGAAACGCTTTTCAGTTATGGCAACCTGCAAATTTTCGTTGGTGGCGGCGATGATGCGCACATCAGCCCGCTTGTCCTTGCTGCCGCCCGTGGGTCTGTACATTTTGGATTCCAACGCACGGAGCAGCATCTGCTGCACTTCTATGGGCAGGTTGCCTATCTCGTCAAGGAACAACGTGCCTCCGGCGGCTTCCTCCCAGAAACCTTGTTTCTTGCTTTCGGCTCCTGTGAACGCCCCTTTCTCATGTCCGAACAGGGCGGAGGCGGCAAGCTCCTTTGAAAGCAGGCCGCAGTCCACCGCCACGAATGGCTTGCCTGCCCGTTTGCTCCTCGCGTGTATCTTCCCGGCAATGTGTTCCTTTCCTGTTCCGCTTTCGCCTAATATCAATACGTTCATGTTGGTCGGGGCGACCAGCCTTATCCTGCGGTCTATCTCACGGAAAGCCGCGCTCTGCCGCTCGTAAATCGGTGTGTCGTGCCGCTCCGTCCTTTTCTGCAAGGTTTTCAGGAGCGGGAAAAGGCTGGCTTCAATCAGCGGCTTCGGAATGTAATCTTCCGCGCCTGACTTCATCGACCGGACGGCCGTGGGCACTTCGTCGTAGTCGGTCATGACGATGTAGGGATTGTTCATGCCCTGTCTCCGCAGTTCTTCCAGCAGGGCGATGCCGTCTCCGTCGGGCAGGCGCAGGTCGGCAAGCACGATGTCGTCCTCCCGCATCTTGGAAAACAGTTTCCTTGCCCCGTTGCAGGTGGAGGAGCTGACGCTTTGGAATCCCTTGCTCTCCAGCAGTCCGCACACATAACCGGCGAATACGGGATTGTCCTCTATCACGATTATCCGTCCCATCGTTCCGCCTCCTTCCTCGCCAAATCTACAATCAGTTTGCCTTGTGCCAGTACGGCGTCAACGGCTGCCTTCACTTCGTTATCTGATATTTTTCCCTTGTGGATTGTGTCATACAATACCGCCAACGGCTGTTCCGCCCTTATCAGCATCCACGAGCTTCTGAGGTGGTGTATCCAGCTGTCCAACGCCTCCATGTCCCCGGCTTCCGCCGCCTTGCGCACTTCATCCATGTCGGATTGTGTCGTGGCCGCCAGCTTTTCCAACGTGCGCCGCTTATCGCCGAAAGCGAGCAGGGGCGACAGATCTATATTGCTTGTGCCCTTTGGCTTGATGCAGCGTTCCGTGACTGCAAGCAGTTCGTCTATGGAATAAGGCTTGTACAGCACGGCGGCAAATCCTTTTTCCGTCAGTTCCTTTTCTTCCACATAGCCTGCGGCGGTGGCTGCAACAACGGGGATGGTCTGCGAGTTGCCGATCTCCGACGTGCGCAGCAGTTCCAGCACCTCATAACCATTCACCTCCGGCATCTTCAGGTCGGTTACCAGCAGGTCGTAGTCCTTTGTGCGCATACGGTCCGTCAGTTCGTCCACGCTTTGGCAGGTGTCGCACTTTACGCCGCTTTGCCTGTACATTTCCTTCATCATGTCCAGCAGCATCCCGTTGTTGTCTATCGCCAGCACGGAGTATCCGGAAAGCGTGGAATGCTTAACAGTTGTCTTTTCGGTGGCCATTGTTTCCTCCGCTTTGGGCAGTGGCAGGCTTACGGTGAAGCGGCTTCCTTTGCCCGGTTTGCTTTTCACTGTGATGCTTCCATTCAACAGTTTCACCGTGTCGCTGACGATGGCAAGCCCTAATCCGAAGCCGTCCTCCGTCACGGAGTTGCCCAGCCGCTCGAACGGGACGAATATCCGCAGTTGCTGTTCCTTTGTCATGCCCGTGCCTGTGTCTGACACTGACAAGGTAAATATGCCGCTGGTATATTCGGTTGTCAATGTGACACTTCCGTTTTTGGTAAATTTGATGGCGTTGGAGAGCAGGTTGCTCCCGATACTCAGGATGCGGTTTTTGTCACCACCCACTATCTCGTTCGCATGGTTTTTCACTGTGAAGGCAAGATGTTTGCTTGCTGCTAATGGCCCGAACTCCGTTTCCAATGTTCCGGCAATGGAGCATAGTTTGAACGGCTTTATGACGGGTGTTTCCTTGCCGCGGTCCAGACGGAAATACACCAGCAGGCTGTTTATCATCCCTGCCATGCGTCCAGCGGCATCATGGATGGCGTGTGCATGGCGCATGCGGCTGTCAGCCTTCGTGTCGTCCAGCAGCAGTTCGGCGTTGCCGCCGATGGCGGTCAGCGGGGTGCGCAGTTCGTGGGTGACGTTTTGGATGAGGTTGCGCCGCAACTTGATTAGCTTTTCATTTGCGTTATTGCTCTCCTGCAACTTTCCGATGAGTTGCTCACGCTGTTTCCGTTCGTGGTCGTTACGCCTGATTTCCCGGTGGATGGCAAGACCGGAGAGGAACAGCAGTACGATGGCGGCGGAGATGGTGGCGGTCAGCAGCCTGACGGACAGTGCCTGCGCCTCCGATATGTCCTGTTCTCGTGCGTCGAATGCGGCCTGTGCCTGCGTGTCGAGGTCGCGTATCAGCCGCCCCAGTTCCCTGTTCAGCGTCCGGTTGCGGATGCGCAGGCTGTCGGCGTATGCTTCCATCTCCGCCGCCTGTTTCCTTTGCAGGGCGGTCAGGCTGTCGCTGAAGGCGTGGAGTTCCCCGGCGGATGGCAGCACCTGTACGGTCTTCTTGCCGCCGAAGAAGCCTGCCAGCCCGCTTTTCTTCTTCCTCACGGTGCGGACACGTGTAGCCCGTCGGGCTACTTCGGGCAGGTGGTTCACCAGCAGGCTGTTTGCCTCGTCCTGCCGCTCCATCACCTCCATGATGTGCCGCAGATGGGTTTCCTTGTCCGTCAGGAGGGAGCGGAGCGTGTCTATCTGTGCCGGGCGCACGTATTCGCGGCAGAGCGGTTTCATGGCTTGCAGCAGGCTGTCGGTGCTCAGGAGCTGGGCATGGTAATGGCGGTAGTCCGTTTCGTCCCAGCCGACGACGCCCTCGCCCAACAGGGCAAGCCGGGTGATACAACGGTGGGCCTCACTTATGTCACGGCGCACCTGCCGGATGGTTTCCGTGCCGGCTTCTATCTCCCTGATGCGTTTGCGCTCATGCACCAAAATGGCGGCCATGCTGCCGATGACCGCCATCATGATAACGTAGCCTGCAAGAATTTTAAATTGTAACACTTAATAACAATCTGTAAATTTATGTAAATAGCTACACTTTGGCAAGAAGTTCATACGTAAGTTCTGTTACTGAAGAAACCAGCCTGTCAGCATGAACCGATGATAATTCTGCTTCTGAGCCATAGCCATAGAGAACACCAACACATTCCATTCCGATAGCATGGGCACCTGATACATCGAACTTGCGGTCACCCACCATTATGGCACTGTCCATATCGGTAATGTTTGCCAGCTGACATAAATAACGCATTACTTCGACCTTACTTTCCCGTGAACGATCGAAAGAAGCTCCTCCAATATAATCGAAAAAAACGGATAATCCAAAATGTTCCAATATCCGTACGGCGAATTCCGTGGGCTTGGAGGTTGCCACATAAAGATGCTTGCCTGCTTCACACAATGTCTTCAACATCTCCGGGATACCGGGATAGGCTGTGTTCTCGCACCAACCTTTCTCGGAAAAATATTCACAGTAATATCTTACCGCCTCGTCCGCCTGTGCATCGGAGAAATGATAAAATTCTCTGAACGAATAGGTCAATGGCGGTCCAATGAACGGGGTTAACTTATGCAAATCGTTTTCAACGATGCCATAGCGAGATAAGGCATATTGCACACTGTGGACTATACCTTTGAATGAGTCGGTCAGCGTGCCGTCCAAGTCAAATAGGATATGATGTTTGGAGCTCATATCTTACTTTCCTTAAATGTAAAACTGACCAGCAAGGACAAGGCAATGAAAGTCAGTCCCGCTATGGCTGTTCCCGTCCATTGAAAATGCTCCCAGCAGATGCCGGCTACAAACGTTCCCACAGAACCGCCAAGAAAATAAATGGTCATGTAAAGCGTGTTTACACGGTTGATGGCTTCAGCGTCAAGCGTTACTACACTGGTTTGATTGGCAAGATGAATGCTCTGCATTCCCGCATCAATCAGAAGAATGGCAATGATAATGCCTGCGTAGCTGTCGCCGCCCCACCATGCTGTCAGCCAAGCCACCAGCATAACGGCTCCACCCATGAGAGAAAAACGTCTGGCTCCATAAACAGAAATATATTTACTGATGAATACCACAGTAGCAGCTCCTGCCAATCCGCAAAATCCCAATGCCCCTATGATATCATCTCCGGCAAAAAAAGGGGCTTGCTTCATCTTGAAGGCAAGGCAACTCCATAAGGCAAAGAAAGCGCCATAAGCCAATGCCGCCCGAGCGGAAGCAATGCGCAGGTATGGATATTTCCGCAGAATATGCCATAGCGACTTCATCAGCCTTCCGTATGTTTCTTTTGCCTGTGCGGGCAATGCGGGAAGCACTTTGTACATCATCAACCAGCAATACGTCATCAGTCCGGCCGCTATGAAATACACCATGCGCCACCCCCAGGCATTGGCAATCAGTCCACTCAGTATCCGTGAGCCCAAAATTCCCACCAACAGACAGGACTGCATGATGCCTACATTGCGCGTCTTATGGCTTGGGGCTGAATGATAAGACACAAGCGGTATGAAGAACTGAGGCATGACAGACGTCGCTCCGGTTATCAGCGATGCCACCCATACGATACGGATGTCCTGTGCCGTACCAATCGCCAGCAGAGAGCAGGCTGCAAGAACGTAGTTGGTTAATATCAACTTACGGCGTGAAAGCAGGTCTCCCAATGGAATGACAAACAGCAGACCAAGCATATAGCCGACTTGCGTTAAGGTCGCTACCGCATTGGCGGATAAATCATTTATTTTAAAATCTGTGGCTATACTGCCCAACAAGGGCTGGTTATAGTAACAGTTGGCGACTGATAATCCGGTTGCAATGGAAAGCATGACCAGCAATGAAGCCGGAATACCCTGGTTGGCTTTCAATTCATATTTCATGTATTCCCCTTTCAGTAAGAAACAATCTTCAAACCTATCAAAGACGCTATCAGCGTGAACAAGAAGAAAAGCCGTACCGGTGTGGCCGGCTCCTTAAAGACAAAAATGCCTATCAGGACCGTACCTACCGCCCCGATACCCGTCCAAATGGCATAAGCTGTGCCTAACGGCAACGTTTGTACGGCCTTGGCAAGCAGTGTCATGCTTAATATTGTGGAGACAAGAAAACCTCCGCCCCAAAGATAGAACTCAAAACCGGATGCGGTCCGAGTCTTCCCCAAACAAAAAGTCAGGCTTACTTCAAAGAGTCCGGCCAATAATAAGATAATCCAATTCATAAAAAATCGCCTTAAGTAAATCGTGTGACATTTTTATCTAATTATACGGTAATACCCTTCTTTTCGTGTGACGGCAGGCGCTGGTTTGCCATCAGGATAGCCCAACGCCAAAGCACCGATGCCCATCAGTCCGTCAGGCAGCTCCCATGACCTTATCATCTCTTTCCCTTCATCCGTGATGAACATTTCTTTCTCTCTATGAATCCAACAGCTTCCCAAGTTCAAGGCATGAGCTGCAAGCATCATATTTTCAAGCACACAAGTTCCATCCTCGATAGCAGTATGAGCATTTGAGGGAGCAAAAACCAATACATAAGTGGGAGCATCGTAAAAAGGATTTGATTTGGATCCAATTACTGCCGCATTCATTGCAGCCAGTTTTTTGCGCTGCTCTTTATTCTGCACAGCTACGATAAACGCACTTTGGCGCCCTCCTGCTGAAGGTGCGTAAGTTCCTGCTTCAAGTACGGCATCCAATTCCACGCGAGAAATTTGTCTGTCCTGAAATTTACGACAACTGCGTCGCGTCTTAATAATCTCCAAAAAATCATGTTCCATATTATTCCGTGTTAAAGTTTGATGCAAAAGTAGGTACATCTTACACTAAACCTTTTTACATTTGGCAAAAAATGATTTCGCATTTGACAAAAAGAGACATGCTTCCTGATTTATGACGCATCTTTTTGTTACCTTCGCAGGGTGATAAGTGTTGATGGAGTATGAAACTGGAACAGATTTTAAGTTTAAGATACCCTCTGCCTGAAAAGTCTTTAGACAAATTGCATCGTTGTATGTCAGAGATTACATTGCCTAAAGGATTTCATATATTGGAAATAAACAAGGTAGAGAAAGATATATTTTTCATTAAACAGGGTATTGTCAGGGCTTTTACTTATGTTGACGGAAAAGAAATTACGTTTTGGATAGGCAAGGAAGGTGCTACCATTGTTTCTATGAAAGGATATGTAAACGACGAGGCTGGATATGAGACAATGGAACTGATGGAGGATTCTGTTCTGTATGTCTTGAAGAGGAAGAAATTGCAGGAATTGTTTTTGGAAGATTTGCATATTGCTAATTGGGGACGACGGTATGCGGAAATGGAACTTTTGGAGACTGAACAACGATTAATCTCCATGCTCTCAGCTATCGCCTCAGAGCGTTACAGGCAACTGGTTGAGATGGATCCGGAACTCTTGCAACGGCTGCCATTGGGCAGCATAGCCTCGTATCTTGGCATTACGCAGACAAGTTTAAGCAGGATAAGGTCACGAATGAAATAGCTTTATTTACAATTTAGCTTTTGCAACCATTTTGCAGTGTCACTTCATATAATAACGCCACAGGCTTCCATATCGGTGCCAAATGCTTCCACGCATGCACAAGGTGATTGGCTTTTGCCAACCTTGTCTTTACTTTGCGTTGCCATGCAAAACGATATTCCCAGAGTATGAAAGATTGGGACAGCAAAATGCCACAAGCTGCCACCTAATCGCATATCCATCTCATTACGGAGAATACCGATTTACTTTGCAGGCAAAAACCAAGTATCAACATTAAAAGCAGTATCGACAATGGAAATTTTGATTATTCAGAAAGAGGCATTCGAGGAAATGGCGGCGAAGTTCAGCCGTTTCGCGGAACGTGTGGATGCCCTCCTTGCCAAGCAGGGCGGCAAGTCATTAAACCGCTGGATGGACAACCAGGAAGTCTGCCAGCAGTTGAACATCAGTCCGCGCACGTTGCAGACGCTACGCGACAACGGCACGCTGGCCTATTCGCAGATTAACCACAAGGTGTTTTACAAGCCGGAGGATGTGCTGAGCATCGTAAAACTAATTGAGGGCAAACGGACGGACAGAGTCGTTTGATTATTATTGTCTTACCACTAAATCCAACGTGACAATGAGTGAAATGATAACCAAGAACCATGCGCTGGTCGCCCAGTTCGGCGACACGCTTGACCGTCTGCTGGACGGCATCGAGAATCTCGTGGCAAACAGCCGTCCGACATTGGGCGGCGAACGCTTCCTGACGGACAGGGAGGTGTCGGCACGGCTGAAAGTGAGCCGCCGCACCTTGCAGGACTACCGCAACAACGGGATGATTGCTTACTATCAGTTGGGTGGAAAGATTCTCTACAAGGAATCGGACATCGAAAAGATGCTTGCCGCCAATTACCGCGAAGCATTCAGGCGTGTCGGCACATAATGCCTGCCGTCCCATGATGAAGAAGCCGACAACGGAGAATTTGCCTTTCCTGCCTGTTGTCGGCTGTTCTTCCTTTCACCTTTTCTAATTGTTCACTCTCAAACCATTATATGGAGAGAGCGAAAAGAAAAGGTTTATCGGCTTGCTATTGCGGCTCGTAGTCAGGCATTCCACAACGAACCGTCTGAAAGCCATACATTCCCTGCTCCGCAGCTTGAAAGCGACGGCGACCACCATTTCAAGGCTGAACACATCATAGCTTATCCTTCCGTCCTGCCTGACATGGCGCACCGTTTCTTCCTCCGACAGTTCCTTGTTCTTGTAGATGGCAGCAATGACCTTGCGGACATAGCAACCGAACACATTGAACGCAGTAGGGATTATTATCCACATAAGCCTGCTTATTGAATATCAGATACCTATAGTTTCAAACAGTTTCATAGTCTGAAACTATAGGTATCAACTGAACGAAACTGCCTGAAACTACCAACTTTCAGGATGGTACATACCGTCTTTCTACTGACTTGCACAGAGAAAAATATGCCATTTTCCTAAAAAAACGATAAAAAAAGCCCGTGCTTGTGATTTATGCCCTATATTCACGACCTATGAGTCAGAACAATTTTCTAAAAACAGAAAGAACTATGAGACATTTCATTCATTTACTGACGGTTGCCGTCCTCTTCTGCTGGGGCAACCTGTCAATGGCTTCGGCCCAGCAGATGCCTCCCGTACCGATGGACCAACAGGTACGCGTAGGCAAACTGGACAACGGATTGACTTACTACATCCGTCACAACGAGAAGCCTGAAAATCGTGTAGAATTCCACATTGCCCAGAAAGTGGGCTCCATCTTGGAAGAGCCGCAACAACGCGGACTGGCACACTTCTTGGAACACATGGCCTTCAACGGCACCAAGAACTTCCCGGGCGATGAAAAAGGACTGGGTATCGTACAATGGTGCGAGACAAAAGGTATCAAATTCGGTGTAAACCTCAACGCCTATACTTCAATAGACGAAACTGTTTACCGTATCAGCAACGTGCCCAGCACTGACGCTGCGGTGGTAGACTCCTGTCTCCTCATCCTGCACGACTGGAGCAACGCCATCCTGCTGGCCGACAAGGAAATTGACAAGGAGCGCGGCGTCATCCGCGAAGAGTGGCGCAGCCGCAACAGCGGTATCCTGCGCCTCTACACCGAGGCACAGCCTACCATTTATCCCGACTCCAAGTACAGCGACTGTATGCCTATCGGCAGCATCGATGTCATCAACAACTTCCCTTATCAGGACATCCGCGACTACTACGCCAAGTGGTATCGTCCCGACCTGCAGGGTATAATCATCGTGGGCGACATTGACGTAGACCAGATGGAAGCCAAAATCAAGTCGGTATTTGCCGACGTGAAGAAGCCCGTCAACCCTGCCGAACGTATCTACTACCCCGTAGCCGACAATGCAGAACCCCTTATATATATAGGTAAGGACAAGGAGATTGACAGCCCCAGCATTGACATCTACTTCAAGCACGATGCTACCCCCGATTCTATCAAGGGTACCATGGCTTACCTGATGCAGGACTATCTGATGAGCGCTATCACTATGATGCTGAACGACCGTCTGAGCGAACTGGCACAGAGCGCCAACCCGCCCTACGTCAATGCAGGCAGCAACTACGGCAACTTCTTCCTGTCAAAAACCAAGGAAGCCTTCAACATTGCCGGTACGGCCAAAGACAACGGCCTGAAGGAAACCTTGACCGCCCTGCTGACCGAAGTGGAGCGCATGCGCCGCTATGGATTTACCGAATCGGAATATGCACGTGCACGTGCCAATATCCTGCAACAGATTGAGTCGGCATACAACGAACGTGCCAACACGAAGAACGACACGTATGTAAACCAATATATCCGTCACTTCCTGGATGCTGAGCCCATGCCGGGCATTGAGTTTGAGTACACCATCTACAACCAGATTGCCCCCAATATCCCCGTGGCACTCATCAACCAGATTGTACAGACAGAGCTGATTCCCGACAACAACGAGGTAGTCATTATCTCTGCCCCCGACAAGGAAGGCGAAGTTATCCCGACCAAGGAAGAAGTGCTGGCACTGCTCAACGGCATGAAGCAACTCGACGTGAAACCTTATGAAGACAAAGTAAGCAACGAACCTCTGATTAAGGAAGCTCCCAAGGGTGGCAAGATTGTATCGGAAAAAGCCGACGCCATCTATGGTACCACCGAACTGACTCTGTCTAACGGCGTGAAAGTATATGTGAAGAAGACCGACTTCAAGGCTGACGAAATACGCATGAAAGCCCTCAGCCTGGGAGGAACAAGCCTCTTCCCCGACAGCGACAAGCTGAACTTCAACCAAGGCATCCTGAACGGTGTTATCTCAGCTGGCGGCTTGGGCGACTTCAGCAACGTGGAACTGACCAAGATGCTGGCCGGCAAAAAGGTATCGGTAGAAGCTGGCATCGGCGGCACACAGGAATATGTACACGGTAACTGCTCGCCCAAGGACTTCGAGACCATGATGCAGCTCACCTACCTGAGCTTCACCGCTCCGCGCAAGGACATGGAAGCCTTCAACTCTTTCAAGACCCGCATGAAGGCTCAGCTGGAAAATGCCGCAGCCAACCCGCTGTCGAGCATCAACGATACCATCAGCTCAATGATGTATGGCAACCACCCGCGCTACATCTCACTGAAGCCCGAACTGATAGACCAGATTGACTACGACCGTATCCTCCAGATGTACAAGGAGCGCTTTGCCAATGCAGCCGACTTCACCTTCTTCCTGGTGGGCAACATCGACCTGGAACAAATGAAGCCCCTCATTGAGCAATATCTGGGTGCACTGCCTGCCAATGGAGCGAAAGAAACCGTACGCGACAATCACATGGACATTGCCAAGGGCATCCTGAGCAAAACTTACGCCAAGGAACAGCAGACTCCGATGGCTACCGTGTTCATGCTCTACAGCGGCGACTGCAAATATGACCTGAAGAACAACCTGCTGATGAGCTTCCTCACACAGGCCCTCGACATGGTCTATACCGAAGAAATCCGTGAAAAGGAAGGCGGCACATACGGCGTAAGCTGCTACGGCGGACTGAACAAGTATCCGACCGAAGACCTCATGATGCAGATTGTCTACCAGACCGACCCTGAGAAGTACGAAGGACTGAACGCCATCATCGACCGCGAAATGCAGAAGATGGCTGAACAGGGACCTACGGACGAACACCTGCAGAAAATCAAGGAGTACATGCTGAAGAAGTACAACGACAACCAAAAGGAAAACAGCTACTGGCTGAACAACCTTGACAACTACTTCTTCACCGGCGTGGACAACACCAAAGACTATGTGGAAACAGTCAACGCCATCAGCAAAGCCGACGTGCAGAAGTTTGCCGCCGAGATGCTGAAACAAGGCAACAAGATTACGGTAGTCATGACCGTCCCTGACAAGAAGTAATTCTTGAAGGAGCCAAAAGGGAGTTAGAAGGAGGTACCGCTTCGCACGGAAGCCAAAAGCCAATCGTTTCACGAATCATTGGCTGGACGTATCGACCTCTAACTCCCTTTTTCACTTTCTTCAATCCCTTTATAACTCCTTATAATACTATCAAATGAACCTATTTCTCGAACTCCGCCGACATGGCCGCCTGGCCGACAAGCGCCACCCCATGTACGACAAAAACCGCTTCGGGCGCTTCTGGATGTATTTCATGGCCGCCTTCTGGGCCGGCTACCTCATCTTCTTCGGCACCACCTTTGCCTTTGCCCTGGAAGGAGAAGCCCGTGAGCCCTACCACATCATCAACGGGGGCCTCATCATCATCCTGGCCATCGACTTCCTTATCCGTTTTCCCTTCCAAAAGACACCCACGCAGGAGATGAAACCCTACCTGCTGCTGCCCATACGCCGCCGCCGGCTGATAGACTTCCTGCTGCTGCGCTCAGGCCTGAGCGCGTTCAACCTCTTCTGGCTGTTCTTCTTCGTGCCGCTGGCCATCATCACCGTTGCCCGCTACTATGGCGTATCCGGCGTGCTGACCTACTGCATCGGCATCTGGCTGCTGATGGTACTGAACAACTACTGGTTTCTGCTGTGCCGCACGCTGATGAACGAACGCGTGTGGTGGGTAGCCCTGCCACTGGCCTTCTACGGAGGGATATGCTGTGCCCTGTTCATCCCCGACGACAGTCCCCTCTTCCTCTGGTCCATCACCCTGGGCGAAGGCTACATCACCGGCAACCCACTGGCACTGCTGGGCACGCTGCTGGCCATCGCACTGCTGTGGCTGCTCTGCCGCAACATCATGGGCCGACTCATCTACAACGAAATGAACAAGGTGGAAGACACCACCGTCAAGGTGCGCCACGTGTCCGAATACCGCTTCCTCGACCGCTACGGCGAGATAGGCGAATACATGCGTCTGGAGCTCAAGATGCTGCTGCGCAACAAGGTGTGCAAGGCATCGCTGCGCTCCATCATCCTCATCGTCGTGGTCTTCAGCCTCGTGCTCAGCTTCAGCGACGTCTACGACTCCACCGGCATGAAGAGCTTCATCATGGTCTACAACTACGTCATCTTCGGCATCATGTTCCTGCTCAGCATCATGAGCTACGAAGGCAACTACATAGACGGCCTGATGAGCCGCAAGGAGTCCATCTACTCGCTGCTGCGCGCCAAATACATACTCTACAGCGTGGCCATCCTGATACCCTTCGTGCTGATGATACCCGCCATGGTGACGGGCAAGCTGACGGTCGTCAGCTGCCTGGCCTGGGCCCTGTTCACATCGGGAGCCATCTACTGCGGCCTCTTCCAGCTGGCCGTGTACAACTGCCGCACGCTGGACCTGAACACCAAGCTGACCAACCGCCAGAACATGGGCACAGGACTGCAAAACATCATCTCCTTCGCCGCCTTCGGCGTGCCTCTGCTGCTCAATGCCGGGCTCAAGGTGTGGCTGGGCGAAACCGTGACCGACATCGTGCTGATAGTCGTAGGCCTGGGCTTCATACTCACCTCGCGCCTGTGGCTGAAGAACGTCTACCACCGCTTCATGAAGCGCCGCTACAAGAACCTGGAAGGCTTCCGCGACAGCAGGCAAAAGTAGGCGCGCGTCAAGCGCACGAGCATGCGCGCATCACGCGCACGAGCATGCGCGCACCACGCGCACGAGCATGCGCGCACCACGCGCACGAGCCAGTGCGCACCACGCACACGAGCCAGTGCGCACCACGCACACGAGCCAGTGCGCATCACGCACCCGAGCCAGTGCGCATCACGCACACGAGCCTGTGCGCACCACGCACTCGAGCCAGTGCGCGCCACGCACCTGAGCCAGTGCGCAATATACATTACATAACATTCACCAATAACAACCATTACAACCATGATAGAAATCAGCAACCTGCAAAAGAACTTCGGCAGCAAGAAAGCCGTAGACATTGAAAAATATACGATAGGCCAGGGCGAAATGCTGGGCCTGGTAGGCAACAACGGTGCGGGCAAGACCACCCTCTTCCGCCTCATCCTCGACCTGCTGCAGGCCGACCGGGGAAACGTCACGGTGGACGGCATCGACGTGGCCCGCAGCGAGGACTGGAAGACCTTCACCGGCGCCTACATTGACGACGGTTTCCTCATCGACTACCTGACACCCGAAGAATACTTCTACTTCATCGGCCGCATGTACGGGCTGAAGAAGGATGAGGTGGACGAACGGCTGCGACCCTTCGAACGGTTCATGAACGGTGAAGTCATGGGGCAGAAGAAATTCATCCGCAACTACTCCATGGGCAACAAGCAGAAGATAGGCATCATCGCCGCCATGCTCCACCACCCGCGCCTGCTCATCCTCGACGAGCCTTTCAACTTCCTCGACCCCTCGTCGCAGGCCATCATCAAGCACCTGCTGAAGAAGTACAACGAAGAGCATGGAGCCACGGTGCTCATATCGAGTCACAACCTGAACCATACGGTAGACATCTGTCCGCGCATCGCCCTGCTGGAGCATGGCGTAATCTTGCGCGACATCCGCAACGAGAACAACTCGGCTGAAAAGGAACTGGAAGACTACTTCAACATCAGCGTGGAGGAAGAGATAAGCGAAGAAGCGGCCACCGATGATGTGCCTGCCGCCGATACACCGGTGCCAGCCGACCCTAAAAGCAACGAAGCATGAGGCCGACCGTACACACACTGCTACGCTGTCTCTTACTGCTCAGTCTGCTGGCGGGGCTTAGTGCCTGCCGCACCTCGGCTCCGCGCCTCGACTACAAGGCACTGGCCAAGGCCTCTGTGCGCCTGGGCATGGACATCGGGCTGGAGGACAACCACCGCCTCTACATCGAAGCCTCGCACTGGATAGGCACACCTTACCGCAGCGGAGGCAGCTCGCGCCGAGGCACCGACTGTTCGGGCCTTACCATGCAGCTCTACCGCAGCGTCTACCGCCTGAAGCTGCCCCGCAGCACCGATGGTCAGCTGGAAACAGGAAAGCGCGTCAGACGCAGCAACCTGCGCGAAGGCGACCTGGTGTTCTTCAGCAGCCCGTCGTCGCGCAAGTGGGTGGCACACGTGGGCATCTACCTCAAGGACGGACGCTTCATCCATGCCAGCACCAGCCGCGGCGTAATCGTCAGCAGCCTTCAGGAGGAATATTATCGCAAGCATTGGCTGAGAGGAGTCAGGGTGATACGCTAAAGAGGGACACTTCCCCCGCATATCCCCGCAGCCTCCGTCTTCTCTCCTACCCTGCCACTTTATTTAACCCACCGAACCCTTTCTTCTACACGCCTTAGCCGCGCACGGAGGAAGGGTTCGGTGTTTTCATACCACGCAAGATGCGGGGAAACTTGACGGCAAATATCAGCGTGCAGCACACGGCAGCCGTGGCGTCCGACAAGGCTTCGGCTGCAAACACACCATCTACCTCCCAAAAGCCGGGCAGCAGCAGGGCCAGAGGTATCAACAGGAAGACCTTGCGCAACAGGGCAATGAAGACCGACACCTTGGCCTGTCCCAAGGCCACGAACATATTCTGACAGGCACGTTGCAGGCCGAAAATAGTCATACCGGCCAGGAAAAGGGGCATCGTGGCACACACTACATCTACCAGCCTATTGTCGTCGGTAAAGGCAGCGGCCACTACGTGTGGAAAAAGTATCATGCCCAATACCAGCAGCAGGTTGAAGGAGAACATAAAGATGAGGACTATGCGGAAGCAAGACTTCACCCGTTCCTTGTCACCGTGGCCGTAGTTGTAGCTCACGATGGGCACAAAGCCCTGCGCAAAGCCGGTCAGGGGGACGCTGACCACAAGCATGGCACTCTGCATCACGGCAAGCGCGCTGACGTAGATGTCGCCAAACTCCTTCAGGCTGCCGTTCAGCACAAAGCCCACCAGGCTCTCCGTACTGGCCATGATGAAAGGCGAAACGCCCAAGGCCAGCACAGCCAGTACAATCTTCTTGTCCGGCATCAGGTAGCGGCGCTCCAGCCTAAGCGAGGCACGCTTCGATGTCAGGAAACCTATTACCCAGGCTGCACTGCACGCCTGCGACAGGATGGTAGCCAAGGCAGCCCCCTTCACACCCATGCCGAAGGTAAAGATGAACAACGGGTCGAGGCCGATGTTGAGTACCGCGCCGATGAGCACCGAGTACATGGCTATGGCAGGGCGTCCCTGCGTGTTGATGAAACTGTTCAGACCCACTGACAACTCTACGAACAAAGTACCAAGCAGATAAATGGAAAGATAATCGGTGGCATAACCGATGGTATGCTCCGAAGCGCCGGTCAGCATCAGCAGAGGACGCATGAAGAGGAAGGTAGTGAGGGTGATCAGCAAGGTGAAGCACACCAACATGGTAAACCCGTTGCCCAGTATCTTGCCCGCCCGCTCGCGGTCGCCCTGCCCCAAGGCAATGGCAGCCAGCGGTGCACCGCCCGCTCCCACAATGGATGAAAAGGCCGATATCAGAATAATGACCGAACTGGTAACCCCGATGCCCGCCAGCGCATCCGTTCCTGTCGAGGGAATGTGTCCTATATACATTCGGTCTACTATATTATACAACAGATTCACCAGCTGCGCCGCAATGGCAGGCAAGGCCATTCTGAACACAAGCGGCAACATGCGGTCTGTCCCCAGCCGCTCTTCATATACATTCGCCATACAATGCTTTCCTTCCCTATGAAATCGGCGGCAAAGTTACAAAACACGGCCAATTTGACCAACCCAGTTTCCTGTCTGCATACAATTAATAGCGAAAATTTGAAAAACACAGGCAAAAGATTTGGTAGTTTAAAAATAAGTCGTACCTTTGCAACGCTTTTGAAAAAGGAAACTTTCGGGCGTTTAGCTCAGCTGGTTTAGAGCATCTGCCTTACAAGCAGAGGGTCGGCG
>USEY01000064.1 GCA_900553815.1 uncultured Bacteroides sp. | reverse complement strand
CTATCGGCTTTAACTTCTAACAGAGCAAAGCGAAGTGATAACTTCTATAACTTCTATAACTTCTTAACTTCCAGTAAAATATCAAATCGGAAACTTAAGTAAAATAAAACCTTATCTTCTGAAGCTTGCCTTCAGGCAGGCTGTTACCTTCTTTACTACTTGGAAGTTACGGCTTGCGGCAATGGGTATGTTTTCCTGACGTGTCAGAATGTGATACCCAGCCGGAAACCTACGTTGCTTTGTCCGTCAATATCGCCGGTCAGCGTTTCGGTCTTGTTGGTGGCAAAGCTGTAGTATCCGGCAATGTGGAATCCCCAGTTCTTCTGGCGGGTAGGATAGATTTTCAGACCTATTTCAGGAGAAGCATAGAATCCCCAACTCTTGTCATAAAGTCCGCCTGTGCCGAAATAGGTCGTGTTGCGTGCAAACATGGCACCCAGCTTGGCGCCGATGTAGGGGCGCACATGCGCCTCCTTGTTGAACGAGTAGGCGGCAGTAGCACCGAACGGCAACTGAAAGGCCGACCGTTGCTGGTCGGTTGTCAGGCTTTCGGTAGGCGAGAGGCTGATGGTTTGCCTGTCTATGTAGCGGTGATTGGTGTGGAAGGAGATAAAGCCACCAACAGCCAGCTATGGCGTGATGTCGTAGGTTCCTTCAAAGTTCATACCCCATCCGCTGATTTTGTCGGCAAAGTCAGTAGATACAGGTGCGTTCATCTGCCAGTCAATCGTGGCATGTATTTTTCGTTGCGATGCTTCCTGGGCATGCAGGTTCATTCCTGTCAGCATGCAGGCCATGATGGTCGCTGCCTTCAAGGATGAGGCTATGTAGTTTCTGATAGTTTTCATTGTTCTACCTCCGTTTCTTATTTGTTGGATTGAATATAGGGTGACTGTTCAAAGGCCTGGCCAATGGCTGCTGTCATCAGCTGCATGCCATAGTGCGTGTTGTACTGATAGCCCGAAGCGTCGGCATACCATACGACGGGCAGCTTGG
The DNA here is from genome assembly GCA_900553815.1 of uncultured Bacteroides sp. Taxonomy (GTDB): domain Bacteria; phylum Bacteroidota; class Bacteroidia; order Bacteroidales; family Bacteroidaceae; genus Bacteroides. The sequence goes on along the minus strand of USEY01000064.1, from coordinate 16,375 downwards.
CATCCTCCGTATCCTGTGCGGTCAGGTCCACCATTTCAATGACCAGCGAGTTGGTGTTGTAGCTGTAGCTCACCGTGTAGGGGTAGTACCAGCCTCCCCACCATGGTCCCCAGAAGCCGTAGTCCCACCAGCCTCCCCAGTATCCGCCGCTTATGATGTTGGTTGTCTGGGCTATGTAGGATAGCTGTACACCCAGGTCGGCATCGGTCTTCTGTTCAGGGTCGGTAATGCGGCGATAGCCTCGGTTGTTCATCTGTGTTTCTACAGCATTGATAAGCTGCTGGGCGTTCTCGTCTTTCCAGTAAGAGGCATGATGTCCTCCTGCTTCCAGAATGCTGTCGGGCAGGAAGTAAGTCTGAAAATCGCCGAAGTCTGTTTGGCTGTCGTGGTCAGTGTAGACCACCATGTCGCTGTCCAGTTCCCCCATGTCAGGGTCTTTCTCACACGAAGCGACGGCCGCAGCCATGCAAATCAGTAATAAAATCTTTTTCATAATGTTACGGGTTTAGTTTGTCCGACGGGCATCGGCCGGTTTCCCCGGATAATACCCATCGGAATACATATTGGTGATTAAAAAAATAAGTCTCTGAAGCAGAAGGTACTATCAGCCTGTCATCAGGCAGGCTGGTACTTGCTTTATTCCTTCAGCACTAACATCGCTTTATCTCGGTAGTCGGCTGTCAGAGCGAACGTCCCTTGAAGACATTACTTTTGTCAAGGGGGAAGATGACGCCGTTGAGCGTAATGCGGTTAGAGTTGAAGTTGGGAGTAATGGTCACTGTAGCCTTGTTGCTTCCGTTGTAGAGGGTAATGTCCGCGCGGGCCGATATACCGGTTCCCGTGACGTTGATAGACAGCGATACGTTTCCCTTCTTGTCTTTCTTCAGGTCGTATTCAGAGAAGCGTCCTTCCACAGTGATGCCACCCAGTCCGTTAGGACCGCTCACCGGAATGTTGAAAGCTACCTGCACGATGGCCTGGTCGTCTTTCACCGACACAAAGTTGGTGTTCGACGTCACGTAGGCAGTTTGTCCGTATTTGAATATAACCTGGTCGGCCTCCAGTGTAAAGGCCCGGTCGTTCAGGGCTTTCTCTGCTTCTGCATGTTGCAGGCTGTCAATGCGTGCTTGCAAGGCTTTTCTTTCAGCCTTGGTCAGTTCTCTTGTTTCCTCTTGTGCTGTGGCGCTTCCTGCCAGCATGAGCAGGAACATCGTCATAAATAATGCAATATTCTTCATTGTTTTGTCTCTTTTTTCGGCGGACGACATTGTACGCCGTATATCTATATAACAACCATGAATGCTTTTTTACTGCTTACTGTTTGATTAATTATGCTTAAGAAGTCTGTCGTTTATCTACTTTTAATGATTCAACTCCTTTTTGGCTTCTTTTCCTGAAGATAATCTAACATACTTAAATTATCAGACACAGGCAAAGATAGGATTTTCCGTGTAGCCTTTCTGTTATAAAAATGCTGAAGCGGGCAAATCACTGTCTGATATGTATAAAAACAACTCCGGCCGTTGCATGTCCTGATGCAACGGCCGGAGCCTATCAGTTTGTTCTATTGTTCTTGCTGCAATTATTTGATGCCCAGTTTGGCCTTGATTTCAGCAGGAACAGCATCTTTGTGCACCAGGATGTTCATGGTCTTGTAGGCAACGAAAGCTTTCGATGCATACCAGATACCGTTATACTTGCCGCTCAATCCCCATGAGTTCTTCACCATGAAGTATTCCTTGCCGTTCTGGTCTTTGGCAATACCGTAGATTACCATGCCGTGGTCGTCGGTAGTTTCCCAGTTGTCAAAGGCAATCTGACGCATTTCCTGAGTAACGTTTACTTCGGGCAGCGGTTTGCTGGTCAGTTCCTTGCGCTTGTCAGCAGCAGTCATGCCGGTCCAGCGGGCCATGTCCGAACCTGTCAGTTCTGCACCACGGGCAGCATCGGGCATTACGGCAATACCGTCGCGTGTAAAGCCCTGTTCGCTCACGTCGCTTCCCCATGCAAAGGTGTATCCGGTGCGGATGGCGTTGTCCATCACAGCCATCAGCTCGTCAATCGGCAGGTTGTATGACAGACCGTTGCGCCAGTTGTCCTGAATTTCAATGGCAAACTGGGTGTAGAACGGATGGTGAGTATATGAAGTCAGCGATACATAGTCGTCGGGGTTGATGCCCAGGCTTTCTGCAAAGCTCTTCGGAGTATATTCCTTGCCTTGGTAAGTGAAAGTTTCGGGGCACTTGCCCAGATAAGTATCGTAGATGGCGCTGATACCGTTCTTCCATACCGGAGTCAGCTTGCTGAATCTGCCTTTACCGATGGCGCGTACGTAGGCTTCGGCCACAGCATCCAGTTCGTTGTGTACCGGCAGAGAGTCACCGTACATGATGCCCGGCATAGCCTCCTGTGGAACGAGACCGTAGTTTCTCATGCAGTACATGATGTCGTAGAAGCTTCCGCCCGGTGAGAAAGGAGCATCACCGTGGTAGCGCACGTAGTTCACGGCACGGTCTACCATCGTGTGGTGTACGACAAACATTTCAGAGAGGTCGTAAGTGCCTTTGCCCATGCGCAGCAGCTCGCTCTCCAGGAATCCCAGGCTTGAGAAGCTCCAGCACGTGCTTGAGCGGTTCTGGTTCTTGATACTGGTGATGGGGTTTTCCTTTACGGTGGTAAATACAAAGCCCTCTTCTTTGGGTTCGGTTTTCTTCTTGGCCGACATATCAAAGGCTACCAAAGCCATGGCGGCGATAAGGATGGTTTTTTTCATCATGATTAATTTATTTAGAATTTTTTGTTGCTGGGCACAAATATAAGAAAAGGTGAGTGCAGAGGCAAACGAAAACGAAGTTTTCTGGCTGACTTTGCCGACCTCACTCTTATATTCTCCAAATATGCCAAGAATATCGCTGACAAATGCTATCTTTGGATGTTAAATCAGGATGGATTATGAAGAAAACAATTCAAATTGACAGCCATACGGGGCTTGTGCTCGAAGGAGGGGGCATGCGGGGAGTGTTTACTTGCGGTGTGCTCGACAGTTTCATGGACCGTGGCATCCGTTTCCCTTATGTCATCGGGGTCAGTGCCGGTGCCTGCAACGGCCTGTCCTACATGTCGGGGCAGCGCGGAAGGGCCAAGTTCAGCAATATCGACCTTTTGCAGAAATACCATTATATAGGCCTGAAGTACTTGCTGACCAAGCGGAACATCATGGACTTCGACCTCCTGTTTCATGATTTCCCCGAACAGATTCTTCCTTATGACTATGAAGCCTATTTCAATAATCCCGCCCGCTACCTCATGGTCACCACCAACTGCCTGACCGGCCAGGCCAACTACCTGGAGGAGAAGCGCGACAAGAATCGGGTGATAGACATTGTACGTGCTTCCAGCAGCTTGCCTTTTGTGTGTCCCATTGTCAGGGTCGATGGCATTCCGATGCTCGATGGCGGCATTGTCGACAGCATTCCCCTGATGCGTGCACAGGCCGATGGCTGTACCAGAAATGTAGTTGTGCTTACCCGCAACTATGGCTATCGCAAGAAGATTCAAGGCACGCGTGTCCCTTCCTTTATATATAAGAAATACCCGCTTCTGCAGCAGGCCATCAATCAACGCAGCGTGGTCTACAACGAGCAGTTGTCCATGGTAGAGCAGCAGGAAAAGGCGGGCGAGGTGGTTGTCATCCGTCCTGAACAACCCATGCAGGTCGACCGTATAGAGCGCGATGTAAACAAGCTTACAGCCCTGTACGACGAGGGCTATCGTTGCGGCATGGAGGTGGAAATCACCATGAGTTGATAGGTTTATCTTTTTAATAAGACAGGATGCGGTTCGGCAGTACCTTTACTCAAAAGCTAGCTTTTGGCTTGGTACTGCACTCACCTTTCACTATCTTTGTGCCCATGACAGCAGATATTTATAAAACCATTGAGGCTCCTTCCGAGGGAATTTATACGGAAAAGCGGAGTAAGTTTATAGCCATCGCATTGCCCGTGCACAGTGTGGATGAAGTCAAGGCATTGCTCGAGACTTATCAGAAGAAGTACTACGACGCCCGCCATGTGTGCTATGCCTATATGCTCGGCCATGAGCGCAAAGACTTCAGAGCCAATGACAACGGCGAACCGTCGGGCACGGCCGGCAAGCCTATCCTGGGACAGATAAATTCCAATGAACTGACCGATATATTGATTATCGTAGTGCGCTATTTCGGTGGCATCAAGCTGGGTACCAGCGGACTCATCGTCGCCTACAAGGCTGCCGCTGCCGAGGCCATAGCTGCCGCCACGATTGTAGAGAAAACGGTCGACGAGGACATCACGGTGTGGTTTGAATATCCGTTCATGAACGATGTCATGCGCATTGTCAAGGAAGAAGGTCCCGAAATCAGGGAGCAGGGCTACGACACGGATTGCAGCATGACGCTTCGCATCCGTCGTTCGCTGATGCCCCGGCTCAGGGCACGGCTGGAAAAGGTGGAGACATTGCGCTTTTAGTTATGTTCTCAAGTTTCTTAGTTGTATCTTTGCAGGCAAAAGTCTTGAAAAGGAAAAATGAAAATTTATAGTAAATGATATGGAAAGTTTTAGTGAATTGATAAAGAACCGCCGCAGCATGCGGAAGTTTACGGACGAAGAACTGACACAGGATGAAGTAGTGACACTGCTCAAAGCTGCCCTGATGGCGCCAACCTCCAAGCGCAGCAACTGCTGGCAGTTTGTAGTGGTCGACGACAGGGAACTGCTGAAGGAATTGTCGCATTGCAAGGAGCAGTCGTCGCAGTTCATTGCCGATGCCGCACTGGCCATTGTCGTGATGGCCGACCCGCTGGCCAGCGATGTCTGGATAGAAGATGCCTCCATCGCTTCCATCTATCTCCAGTTGCAGGCCGAAGACATGGGTCTGGGCAGCTGCTGGGTGCAGGTGCGCGAGCGCTATACGGCGGCAGGCATGGCTTCCGATGAGTTCATCCACGGTCTGCTCGACATCCCCTTGCAGCTGCAGGTTGTCAGCGTGATTGCCGTAGGCCACAAGGGCATGGAACGCAAGCCTTTCAACGAAGAACATTTGCAGTGGGAAAAGATTCATATCAATAAATACGGAGGACAATAACGGTGAGTGCAGTAAAAGCAAAGAACAACCGTGACACCTACCAGGCGGCTGCCGTCACGCTGATAGTGATAGGCTTGCTCTATTTGTTCGACAAGCTGGTAGGTTTTGCCCGCGTAGGTCTGCCGTGGGTCATGAACAAGGATAATTTCCTGCTCTATACGGCCATTGTCTTTCTGTTGTTCAAGCACGACAAGTCGGTGGGGCTTATTCTGCTCTGCCTGTGGCTGGTGCTTAACTTCGGACTGATTTCGGCCTTGGTGGGCACCATGTCTGCCTACCTCTTGCCGTTGGCCATTCTGGTGGTAGGCATATTGTTGTATTGGTTTTCGGTCAGGTAGGCAGGTATGAAGCGCAGTATAGAAGATACATCCATCGTGCTGGTTGGTGCCGGCAATCTGGCCACCAACCTGGCAAAGGCCCTTTACTACAAGGGCTTCCGTATTGAACAGGTCTATAGCCGCACACCGGAGTCGGCCCGCACACTGGCACAGGCGGTCGAGGCATCGTGGACCACCGATTTGACCCGGCTGGTTGCCGATGCCGGACTCTACATCGTGTCGCTGAAAGACGATGTGCTGGTCAGCCGTCTGCCCGAGATTGTGCATGGCCGCGAACACTCCCTGTGGGTACATACGGCCGGCAGCATTCCCATGGATATCTGGCAGGGGCATGCCAGTCAGTATGGCGTGTTCTATCCCATGCAGACTTTCAGCAAGGCGCGCGAGGTGAACTTCGAGGAGATACCTGTCTTTGTGGAAGGCAGCTCTCCGCAGGTGGTCGATTACCTGAAGGCAGTGGCCGGTTCGTTGTCGGGCAAGGTCTATGAAGCATCCTCGCTCCAGCGCAAGTGCCTGCACCTGGCAGCCGTGTTCACCTGCAACTTCTCCAACCACATGTATGCCCTGGCCGACGAACTGCTGAAGAAATACAATCTGCCTTTCGAGGCCATGCTGCCGCTGATTGATGAAACGGCGCGTAAGGTACACGAGATAGCTCCCCGGCTGGCACAGACAGGACCGGCAGTGCGCTACGATGTCAATGTCATGGACAGCCATTTGCAGATGCTCGCCGATGAACCCCGGCTACAGGACGTCTACAGGCAACTGAGCGAAAGCATTCATCGGTTGTCGCAGGAGGAATGAGTGTGGCCGAATAGAAAATAGGCAAAACCAAACTTGCAGAAGTTAAGGAAGTTAAGTGGTTAAACCGATACCAGATAAATTATTTCCTGTCTATTGGCTTTTAACTCCTCAGCCCGACCCAAGGCGGGCGATAACTCCTTCTACCTCCTTTAACTCCTTCAAGTTTTGGTTTACCGAAACTTGAGTAAACTTATATATATGAGTACAATAAACTACGATTTGCGAAAGATAAAGGCAGTGCTCTTCGATGTCGACGGTGTGCTGAGTGCCAATGTCATACCCATGAGCATGGAGGGAGAACCCATGCGCACGGTGAACATCAAGGACGGCTACTCGCTCCACATGGCCGTCAAGGTGGGCCTGCTGGTGGGTATCATCACCGGAGGACGCACCGAGGCGGTGAGGAAACGCTTCCAGGCATTGGGCGTGGCTCCTGAGAATATATACCTGGGCTCGTCCATGAAGATTCACGACTACCGCGACTTCAAGGAGCGTCATGCACTGACCGACGAGGAGATAGCCTATATGGGCGACGATATCCCCGACCTGCAGGTGATGCAGGCATGTGGCTTGCCCTGCTGCCCCAAGGATGCGGCAGCCGAGATCAAAGCCGTCTCACGCTATATCTCTCACGCTCCCGGTGGCTATGGCTGTGGTCGCGACCTGGTAGAACAGGTGCTGAAGGCACAGGGACTATGGATGGCCGACGAGAGAGCTTTCGGGTGGTAAGAGAATAGGCGTTGGATAGCGCTCAGCGGTTAGTGGTCAGCGGTTAGTGGTCAGTGGTTAGTGGTCAGCGGTTAGCATTTAGCTCGGTAATGTCATTCTGAACGTAGTGAAGAATCTCAAAGCCAACAGTTCCTTGAGATTTTCTTAGGATGACGGAAGAACGATGTTGATTTTTTAGACGCGGATAGTGCGGGTCGGGCGGATTAATATTTTATATTAGTAAGGTATTATCAGCCTGCAAGGAGAGTGGTTCATGGCTTTAAGTTTAACTCCTAAGCCCACCTTGGTGGGCGATGACTCCTTTTAACTCCTGCAAGTTTTGCATTTGCCAAACTTGATTACTGTAATTACTTCCAAACTTAAATAATTTAATTTTTGGATTTAATATTTATGTGGTAATTAAGGAGTTAGAAGTTAATCCGATATATTGTGAGCTGCTTGCTTCTCTATTGGCTTTTAACTTCTAAGCCCGTCCAAGACGGGCAATAACTCCTTTTAACTCCTTTAACTCCTTCAAGTTTTGGTTTTACCGAAACTTGAATTAAATAATAAAACGATATGTTGGATAATCTGAAGAAATACAAAGTGATATTGGCTTCCAATTCTCCCCGGCGCAAGGAGCTGCTGGCCGGATTGGGAGTAGAATATGAAGTCAGGACCCTGCCCGATGTAGACGAGTCCTATCCCGAAACCTTGCAGGGAGCAGACATTCCTCTCTACATAGCCCGCGAGAAAGCCGATGCCTACAAAGCCCTCTTGCAGCCCGATGAGTTGATGATAACCGCCGACACCGTTGTCTGGCTCGACGGTCGTGTATTGGGCAAACCCGCCGATCGGGAAGAGGCTTTGCAGATGTTGCGTTCCCTGTCCGGACATACCCATGAGGTCTTTACCGGTGTTTGCATCACCACCACACGCTGGCAGCGTTGCTTTGCCGCACAGACCGAAGTGCGCTTTTCTACCTTGTCCGAGGAGGAAATCAGCTATTACGTCGACAACTACCGTCCCTACGACAAGGCCGGTGCCTATGGCGTACAGGAATGGATAGGCTTTGTTGGCGTCGAGTATATCTCTGGCAGCTATTTCAATATCATGGGACTTCCCGTACAGCGACTCTATCAGGAGCTGAAAACAGTGGAATAATCTGTGGGGCTGTTTTTTAGATGCGGAGGCAATAGGGAGTTAGTTGAAAGTGGAGAGTTGAGAGTGGAGAGTTGAGGGTTGAAAGTGGAGAGTTGAGGGTTGAGAGTGGAGGGTTGAGAGTTGAGAGTGGAGGGTGGAGAGTTGAGAGTGGAGAGTGGAAGGTTGATAGTGATTTACCGCTTATACTAATCAATTCTGAACTCTGAAATCAGCATTCTTTTGCTTCTTCCGCATGGTCATCCCGGCCTTGAGCCGGGAACTAAAAAAGAGAATGTCTGCGCGGATGCAAAACTTAAATCAGAAATCTGAAATCTGAAATCTGAAATCATAAATCAGAACTCTCATCACTCATAACTCAAAACTTATAACTCTCTAGACGCGGATTGCGCGGATGAAGCGGATTAATTTCTTTCAGTTGACAAGTAGACAACAGACAAGTTGACAAGATAAAGCCAAATCCTCTCCTCTTCCCCTAAAATAGGGGAAGTTCCCCGAAGGGGGATGGGGTACTCCAAGCTCATAACTCTGAACTCTAGACGCGGATGGTGCGGGTAGGGCGGATTAATATTCTCTATAAGTTTATTAGTTTGTTAGTTTTTTAGTTGATGAGTTTGAATGACCACTCACCACTTATCACTCACCACTCACCACTTATCACTCACCACTCACCACTCACCACTTATCACTTACCACTTACCACTGACTCACGTCTTTACCTTCTCTACTACTTTACTACTGCCCACTTAACTTACCCTGCCGGAAACTTTTTACCCGCCAGTGACAGCGACCCCAGTGTCAGCAATACGCCCACACCGCATACACCGGTCCATCCCCAATGTTCCCAGCCAAATCCGGCCAGGAAGGTGCCCATCGAGCCACCTATGAAGTAAGTCGTCATGAAGATGGTGTTGACACGGTTGGAGGCACCCGGACACAGCTCGAAGATGCTTGTCTGGTTACTCAGCTGGATACATTGCATGCCGATGTCTATCAGGATAATCCCCCCGATGATGCCCGCATAGCTCGTATCCAGAAAGTAGAAGGCGCTCCACGCCAGCAGCAACAGGCCTCCGCCTATGTAGTTGAAGCGGCTCACACCTACCTGCTTCACGTATCTGCCCACAAACGATGCGGTCAGCGCTCCCACCACGCCGCACAGTCCCAGTATGCCTATCACGTCACTTCCTGCATAAAACGGTGCTTCCGCCATCTTGAACGCCAGGCACGCCCATACGCTCAGAAACGAGCCGAAGGCTATGCCCGAGCGGGCTGCATAGATGCGCAGGGCAGGATAATCCCTCACCAGCCTGAACAGCGACATCATCAGCTCCGTATACTTGCCTTTGAAGTCCGACTGTATGTCCGGCAATACCTTCAGCACCACGCCGGCACATACCACCATCATCACGGCCGCTATCACGTACATCTCTCTCCAGCCCAGTACCTCGCCCACAAATCCGCTCACCACGCGCGAGGCCAGTATGCCAATCAGCAGGCCCGAGACCACCATGCCCACATTGCGTCCCTTGTGCTCCGGTCTGGAGAACTGCGAGGCTATCGGCACAAATATCTGCGGAATCATGGAACACACACCCGTCAGCAGCGAAGCCACCCAGGTCAGGTAGATGTTCGACGACAGCGCTATCGTCAGCAGCGACACCACCAATACGCAGAAGTTGGTCAGTATGATGTGTTTCCGTTGATACAGGTCACCCAGCGGTACGATGAACAGCAGTCCCAGCGCATAGCCCACCTGCGTAATCATGGCTATCAGGTTGGCCTTGAATTCCGACACTCCCAGGTCCTGCCTTATCATGTTCAGCAACGGCTGGTTATAGTAAATATTGGCTACCGCCACACCGGCTACGATGGCCAGTGTCCATAAGATGTGCGAGGGCAGTCCCCCGTTTTCCTTCAGTTCTATTTTTCTCATTGTCATTGTCCGTTCAATATCCGTCCTATCCACCACACCATCACCGCCACTGCATACCATCTGATGTAAACCGGGCGGTGTATCCGTGCATACAGCTGCGGCTTGCTGGTGCGCACCGTCTCCGCCCATAGCAGCAACAGCACGATGGGCAACGACAACACCAGCAGGGCATTCTGTCTGAAAGCACCTGCCACATCCAGGTGCAGCAGGCAATGTATGGCTCTCTGCGAACCACAGCCGGGGCAGGGCAGTCCCGTCAGTGTGCGGAAAGGGCAGGGAGGAAAGAAAGCATACAGGCTGGGGTTAAAGCTATAATACACATAGCCCGCCAGGCACAGCAGTGCCACTCCCCAGTACAGCTTTCGTTTATCAGAGATTTTCATTCATTGCCCAAATGAAGAAGATGGCATAAATCAGGATATACAGTATGCCTACTCCCAGACCTACGCCAAAACCTATTTTAGTCCACTTCCCGGCTTCCGCACTGGCGCGCTGTGCTTCCTGAAAGAGTCCCTGGGCATAGCTCGAGCTGACTTTCGAAGCGTTGATAATGCCCACAATCCCGAAGGGCAGGCAGCAGAAGCAGGTCACCAGGATAGATTCCACCATCCATGTCTTGGGCATGGCGATGGGAGGCTCGGGCGGAACCGAATTCACTATGCATGCCAGTTCTTCCAGTTGGCAGGCCGGTACCCACTGTGCCAGTCCGCTTCTCCATACCATCGTATTACCTGTAATATACTTACCTCGCAAATCCTCCAGACTGAAAGGACCTTGCTTCACATTGTTTATAAGGATGTAGTATTCCATCATACAGCTATATTTTGTATTCCTGCAATTTCTTGCAAACGTACATAAAAAATAGTAAAAACGAAAATATTTGTGAAAGTTCGCAGGAGAGGGATTCGGTGGTAAGTGGTCAGTGGTAAGCAGTAAGCAGGCTTGCAAGTCCAGTCAATAAACTGAGTCAGCTTTGGTCGTTTTCTTCTTGTTGATTTTTTAGACGTGGGGTGGGTGGATTGATAATGCAATTCATGTAGAGACGTGGCGTGCCGCGTCTCCCTGCTGGATGTGTCTGTAATATATTAAATATCAGTAGTATATACGTTTCCCGTTTATGCTGTTATCGCCAGTCGGACACCTGAGACGTGGCACGCCACGTCTCTACTACAGTGTAGCATCCTTCCTCCTGTCTTTTAATACAAGCTTTAAAAAACAGTATACACCGTGTAAAAGCAAATAATCATTTTATTATCAGCAGATTGATATATATGAGCTGCTCGCCAATGAAAAGGATAGGGGAGGATAGAAAGTGTTTTTTAAATGGACATTTAAAAAACAGCCTGTTTAAAATAGGATAATGTCTCCCCATTTTTTATTAACACATGCTCCGGAATTGTCCGCAGTGAAATAATTTAAATAGTTAATAAACAGCCTATTAATGCACAGAATTTAAAAAGATGAACATTTAGTCTAACAAAAATTTTGTCGTTCCATTTCTTAAACGTAACTTTGTGTCCGCAAAACGAACGTTTAAAAAACGACATGCTTGTGTAAACGACAGATTTATAATGAGTTAATCTAATCTCCGTTTCACCGCTCATTTTTTACTCGTTCCTTACATAACTGTTTCAACGTCTTCCTGCTGGGATAGTGGAAGGTATTGGGATAATATGGATGCACTGATATATATGAAAATGTCCGCATTACATGACGTGACCGGAAGGTACTTTGCTACCCCGGTGTCCCTGAAGAATACTCTTTTCTCAACCTTTCCTTCCCCGCATTTCCCACTGAAAGACAATTGATTATCATTTATATAGATGTTTCACCACAGAGGACACAGAGTTCCACAGATAAAATATAAATCCGCGTTATTCGTGTCTGAAAAATCAATCGCTACTGATTGCACAGATTAATTCAGATGCAGCAATGTAGAGACGTGGCGTGCCGCGTCTCCCTGTTGGTATTTGGCTAAATTGTTGATAAATAGAACACTACAGGAAAGTCCTAATGCTGATACATCCTTTTTAGACGTGGCACGCCACGTCTCTACTAAGGGTGTTTCACCACAGAGGGCACGGAGTTACACAGATAAAATATAAATCCGCGTTATTCGTGTCTGAAAAATCAATCGCTTCTGATTGCACACATTGATTCAGATGCAGCAATGTAGAGACGTGGCGTGCCGCGTCTCCCTGTTGGTATTTTGTTAAATTGTTGATAAATAGAACACTACAGGAAAGTCCTAATGCTGATACGTCCTTTTTAGACGTGGCACGCCACGTCTCTACTAAGGGTGTTACACCACAGAGGACGCAGAGTTCCACAGATTATAATTCTCAAAGTCTATATCGTTTTCTCCGGTCATCCTGAACGGAGTGAAGAATCTCAGATATACGCTGACTTCCATATTCTTCACTACGTTCCGAATGACTGAAAGAGGATTGCGATTCAGATTTCTGATTTTAACATATAGGGCGCATAAGTTCCCGTGTCTAGGCACGGGATGACCATCCGCTCTACCCCCCCTGTCCATGATTTTACATTGGTATGCCGTTCGTGTCACCTACAGTCGCGAACTGGCACTCAAACAATATCTTGACGAAGCCGGCATAGAAAACTTTATCCCTATGCGCTACGAAAACGTCATGAAGCAAGAGCGTCGTGTGCGCAAGCTCGTGCCGGCCATCCACAACTTGGTCTTTATCCGTACCGGCCGTACCCTTCTGCGCAAGCTGAAGGACGATTTGGAGTACATCCTTCCCATCCGCTGCATCATGGACCGCGAGAAACATCAGCCCGTGTCCATCCCCGATGCGCAGATGCGCAGTTTCATGCTGGTCTCCGGCAACTACGACCAGGCCGTTCTCTACCTCGAACCCAAGGAACTGAATATCCCCCGGGGCACCCGTGTGCGCATTGTCGATGGCATATTCAAGGGCGTGGAAGGCGAGTTTGTCCGTATCCGTCGCGACCGTCGCGTAGTGGTCAATCTTGAAGGGGTCATGGCAGTTGCCACAACCTACATACATTCTTCGTTGGTAGAACCGATTGAGAGTGGAGAGGTGAGAGTGGAGGGTTGAGAGTTGAGAGTGGAGAGGTGAGAGTTGAGAGTGGAGGGTTGAGAGTGGAGAGGTGAGAGTGGAGAGAGGAGAGGTGAGAGTTGAGAGTGGAGGGTTGAGAGTGGAGAGGTGAGAGGTGAGAGTGATTTACCGCTTATACTAATTCAATTCTGAACTCTGCAATCAGAACTCTTTTGCTCCTTCCGCATGGTCATCCCGGCCTTGAGCCGGGAACTAAAAAGGAGAATGCCTGTGCGGATGCAAAACTTAAATCAGAAATCAGAACTCTCATCACTCATAACTCAAAACTTATAACTAGACGCGGATTGCGCGGATAAAGCGGGTTAATTATTTCAGTTGACAAGTAGACGACAGACAAGTTGACAAGATAAAGCTAAACCCTCTCTTCCCCTGAAACAGGGGAAATACCCCGAAGGGGGATGGGGTATCTTGAACCCATAACTCAAAACTCAGAACTCTCCAGGCGCAGATTGCTATTTCCTGTGCCACTTCTCCGGATGGTCATCCCGTGCCTGACACGGGAACTCATAACTTAAAACTCATAACTTACAACTCACAACTTACAACTCACAACTTACAACTCACAACTTACAACTTACAACTCACAACTCAAATATAAATGTCCGATTATTCATCCTTGTATGCTCTTGCCCATGATTTGATATACCTGGGCACAGACGGTGAACCCGTTTACAGCGACCATTTTGCTCGTTTAAACAGTGAGGTCTACCAGCAAGCTAACCTGTTGTACAACCGACAGGGAAGCACCCCCGAAGAGGAAGCTTTCATCTGCCTGGCTTTGCTGACAGCCTACGAAGCCACCATCTACGATGGAGGCAATAAGCGGCAACACATCCAACGCCTGCTCGACCGCAGTTTTCAGGTCCTTCCCCGGTTGGAACCCTCCTTGCTCAAGGTTCGTCTTCTGACCCTGTGCTATTCCGAGGTCTACGACGAAGAACTTTCCAGCGAGGCACGTACCATCATACAGTCATGGGGCGACCCCGCGCAGTATTCCGCAGAACAGCGTGAAGCGGTTGCCGAACTGAAAAACGTGGAAGACAACGCCTATCCTTATGAGGTGGTTGAAGAGTGAATCTGATAATTGATTGTTTTATTCTTAAATCTTTAATATCGTGGGTATTATAGCTATTGTTGTCACTTTCGCTATATCAGTATTTATTGCCCGGATGCTTATTCCGCGTATCTTGCTGATTTCTATGCGTAAACGATTATTTGACGTGCCCGATGCACGAAAGCTGCATAAAAGAGCTATCCCTCGTTTGGGTGGTGTCTCCTTCTTTCCTACTGTTCTTTTTGCTTTCTGTTTTGTCTATGCCATCCGCATATTGGCAGGCTATCAGTTGTCAGAAGATTATGTAGCCCATTTATTACCCGAAATGCTGCTTTTCGGTTGTGGTATGACCTTGCTTTACCTGACTGGCATTGCCGATGACTTGGTAGGTGTGCGCTATCGCCAGAAATTTGTCATTCAGATTCTTTGCGCTTGTTTTTTCCCTTTGTCCGGTCTGTGGATTAACGACTTCTATGGCCTGTTCGGAATTTACGAGCTGTCTCCCTATATAGGTATGCCGTTCACTGTCCTTACCGTTGTTTTCATCACCAATGCTATCAACCTGATAGATGGTATTGACGGTTTGGCATCCGGCTTGAGCAGTGTGGCTCTGCTGGTGTTTACCTGTTTGTTTGCCGAGAAGGGCATGTGGAGCTATGCCATGTTGGCATGTGGAACGTTTGGTGTACTGATACCGTTCTTTTATTACAATGTATTCGGGAGTGCCGAACGTGCCCGAAAGATATTTATGGGCGACACCGGCAGCCTTACATTAGGCTATACATTGAGTTTTCTGGCTATTAAGTATTGCCAGAACAATCCGACAGTATCTTCCTTCACAGAGGGTGCTTTTGTCATTGCTTTCAGTACGCTTATCATTCCGGCTTTTGATGTTATCCGTGTGGTACTTTTCCGTATCCGCCATGGCAGGAATCCTTTCGAACCCGACAGAAATCATATCCACCATAAGCTGCTGGCCGTAGGGCTTACCCCGCGTCAGGCCATGATAGGACTGTTGTGTACTTCATGTGTTTTCAGTGCTGCCAATATCTTCCTGATGCCCTACATTGACAATACCTGTATGCTTTTGGCCGATATCATTATCTGGACCGTACTGAATATTTACCTGGACAAGATACGCGACAAGAGAATGGCAGAACAGCCTTCTTCTGCCCGGTGATAATAAGAACTGCGGATAAGTTTGTTTATAAATAGTTGAGGAGTTCAGAATTTAGAGTTCAGAGTTGGTTTCTATAGGGAGTAAATCACCCTCAACTCTCCACTCTCAATTCTCCACTCTCAACTCTCCACTCTCCACTCTCCACTCTCACCCCTCAACTCTCAACTGAATATTCTAAAATAATACCCTGTATTCCCTCACCACATCAAAGCACGGACACGCCTTCTGTGGGTTCAGGTCGTGGTGACCCACTATCAGGGCATGCGGAAACAGTCGTTTCAGTTCGCGCAGCAGTGCCAGTAAGGCTCCCCGTTGCTCCAGCGTACGGGTATCTTTCGGTGCTCCCTGCTTGTCCAGTCCGCCTTCGTAGCAGATTCCTATGGAGTGACGGTTATGTCCCCGGCAATGGGCACCCATCTTCTCCAACGGCCGTCCCCGGTGAATCTCTCCGTCGCGCGTCAGGTAGAAGTGATAGCCTATGTCGCTGAAGCCGCGGTGCAACAGATGGTCGTTGCGGCACGCCTCAAAATCCAGGCTCTGCCCCTCAGGGGTGGCAGAGCAGTGGACTATCAGTAAGGTGATGGTTCTCATCCGTTGATACACGAGGTTATGCCGAACACGCCTGCCAGGGCAGTGGCTACGGCTACTATGGCTTTAAACACGATGCTCCATACGGATTTGGGACGATTGGTTTTGTTGTTCATAAATAGAAAGAATTAATAAATTAGACAAAATATATTCAGTATTCAGGGATTTCTCTCCAGTCATCCTGAACGTAGTGAAGGATCTCAGCTTCACATTGACTTCCAGATTCTTCTTCGTATTCAGAATGACAGAAAGAGCAATCCTGTTCAGAGGCAACTATGTAGAGACGTGGCGTACCACACTAGTGTCCCATAAAAATATTAACTAAATAATATTTACAATAATTTCATTATAGAAGTGACATATTGTCAAAGTCAAAAA
>USEY01000063.1 GCA_900553815.1 uncultured Bacteroides sp. | reverse complement strand
CGGCACCGCCGGTAATTACGATATTGCGTTTGAAATTCATCTCAATAATGATTAAATGCTAATGATGGTTGTTATCTAAGTAAGCAAGTCGAAGGAACTCTCCCCTGTCATTCTAAACGAAATGAAGAATCCCGGAAATGCTTCAACTCTACTCCGCTTCACTTCATACGACCATAGTTGAAACCTTAACAAAGATTAGACTTCTCGGTCCTTTCCAACTCATCTATCACCTGCAACAAATACTGCCCATACTGATTCTTCAGCATAGGTTGAGCCAGTTCACGCATCTTCTCTGCCGTTATCCAGCCCTGACGAAGAGCAATGCCTTCCAGACACGCCACTTTCAAGCCCTGACGTTTCTCGATGACTTCGATAAAGGTTGATGCTTCGCTCAATGAGTCGTGCGTACCGGTATCGAGCCAGGCAAAGCCACGCCCTAAGGTCTGTACCTTGAGCTGACCGGCCTGCAGGAATTCCTGATTGACGGTAGTTATCTCCAGTTCCCCACGTGCTGACGGTTTGATATGCTTCGCTACATCCACCACCTTGTTCGGATAGAAGTACAGCCCCACTACCGCATAATTGGACTTGGGATGCTGCGGTTTCTCTTCTATGCTCAAGCAGTTGCCTTCTTTATCAAACTCGGCAACACCGTAACGTTCGGGGTCGCTGACCCAATAGCCAAAGACGGTGGCATTTCCGTTGTCCTCGGCCTCGCGAACAGCACGCTTCAGCATAGTTGTGAAATAGGAACCATAGAAAATATTGTCGCCCAAGACCAGGCATACTGAGTCATTGCCAATGAACTGCTCACCAATGATAAAAGCCTGTGCCAGTCCGTCAGGACTAGGCTGCTCGGCATACTCAAAACGCACACCGAAGTCGGAACCATCACCCAACAGGCGTTTGAAACTGGGCAGGTCGTAAGGGGTGGAGATAATCAGTATCTCGCGGATGCCGGCCAGCATCAACACCGAAATGGGGTAATAAATCATGGGTTTATCGAAAATGGGAATGAGCTGTTTGCTGATTCCTTTGGTGATGGGGTACAGACGGGTACCACTGCCACCGGCTAAAACGATGCCTTTCATGTCGGGATTTATTAAAGTTTCGTAAGTGTTATTTTTTAAGAGGTTAGATGGAGTTAAAGGGAGTTATCGCCCATCCAAGATGGACTGAGGAGTTAAAGGCCGATAGTTATAAACTCAAGTTTCGCAGGTGTGAAACTTGAGTTGTTCTATTTTAGATTTACTCAATCCATCGTTTCCCACATACACGGACTTTGCGCTATCGCCTCCAGTTCATCGCGAATCTCTACCTGCTCCAAAGTAAGCGCAGCCTTATCCCAGGAGGCAATAATGGAACGCGCTTCGGCGAGCAGGGCCTCATCGTAGACCTCGCTGTAGCAATAAGTAAGCAGGCGAACCTTAAGCAAGGAAGGAGGCAGCTGGGGAAGGACAGCCAAGCTGCGATGGAGAACCTGCTGGATGTACTGACGCTTACGGCCATTGTCGTAGACAGTGGCTATGAAAGCGAGCAACAAGCCGAGACATAGCTCGCCTTCCGCTTCGGGGGTGTCGCCGTGGGTGTTGTAAAGTTGTAGGGCCTGCTCGTAAACGTCGCGATTGAGACGGGAGAGCTGGTCGAGATAAACGGGGCTTCCATCGGAGCCCAACGTGAGCAACTGGTGGGAAATGGAATATAGGTTGTTCATTTAATAAGTTGAAAATTGAAAATTTTATTTGTGTGGAGAGTTGAGGGTGGAGAGTTGAGAGTTTCAATTACCTACCACCCCGCCCGGTGGGCACCCACCCCCTCTTACCTCCCCCGTTATCAGGGGAGAACAACCTTCCAGAAGGAGGGGAGTTTTGGGGATGCTTACCACCACGAGAGAGTGCCTACTAGAACGCCTAACAACCTTCCAGAAGGAGGGGAGTTGATGAGTTGACGTGAGTGGTAAATAATGGTCAGTAGCTAATGATTAATGGTCAGTAGTCAATGGTTAATATGCATATCATTCACCATTTATCATTGAATCATTCACCATCAATCATTTATCATTTATCATTCACCGTTTATCATTAATCATTTATCATTTACCATTACTATTATTTTCTTCTTCGAGCGGTTGGACCAGCGAGGAATGGATGAAGGTGGTGGCGACAGCCATGACGCCTTCGATGTTGACCACTACCCGACGGTCGCGACGGATGCGGACGAACTCGCCGACAACACCTTCGAAGATGCCGCCGGTGATGCGTACACGCTGACCTTTGACAAGTTGAAGCTCGGCCGGCTCAACGTAGAGAATGGCTTCTTCGTAGGAACCGGCCACAAGGATGAAGCTGCGCATCTGGGCATCGGGGATAATGATGGGGGCGTGGTTGGCACGGTCCATGATGTAGCGGATGGGGATGCGCATGCCGGCCTCGTCTTTGAGGGCATCGATGCGGGCACGGGTGGAATGGACGAAGACCAGGTTGTGGACGGCTGGAACAAGCTTGCGCAGGCGACGGCCGTCTTTCTCCATATATTCGTAGTGCATCGGGATGAAACTCTCGATGTGCTGAGTATCCAAATATTCTTTTAAGGCCAGTTCGCGGCTATAGGTGACGCGAAGGGCATACCAGTGGAGCATATAATAATAGTTGAGAGTTGAGAGGGGAGAATTGAGAGTTTCCTAAGTTGAGAATTGAGAGTGGAGAGCTTTCTGAGTTGAGAGTGGAGAGGGGAGAATTGAGAGTTATATTTGAGTTGAGAGTGGAGAGATTTATCTAAAATTAAAATCCCGTTCCTTGTCAACTCGTCTCTTGTCAACTCGTCAACCTGAAATAAATCTGTGTTATCCGCGCAATCCGCGTCTACTGAATCAGAAAAGACCGATATCAAGTATCAACCCCAGACTCTGAACCCTGAACTCTAAAATCTGAAATCTAGAATCTGAACTCTAAAATTTGCCTTCAGAAAAGGATGTTTTTTGGGGACACCGTAGTAGTGATATTACTTCCGGTCAATTCATGTAATGCTATTGTTTTCAACAATTTATATGCATTCATATTATCTCAATGACTCCCTACTATCCCAGAAAAAGAGCAATGAAACAGTTATTTTGTTTTAGGCGGCCTAACAGGCTGATTACGAGCGCATAGAATACACAAAAGTGTTTTTTAAACGTTCGTTTAATGGGCACAAATTTACGATTAAGAAATGACATAACAAAATAAAAGGCGAAATAAAATATTTTTAATGCAAGGGTTCTCTTTAATATCTTGTTGCTGAATGGAATGTTTTTGAGTGTAAATACAGACGATAAAAAAGGCGAAAATAAAAACGAAAAACATTTATATTTTAAAAGTTGAATAATTTTAAAATGAACGTTTAAAAGACAATATATCAGCACATTCCAAGCAACATACACACATGCAATCACTTTCGTTATTCATTACATTTTAGAACATGATTTGCAAGTCAGAAGACGCTATTTAGTGGTGAGTGATGAGAGTGAAAAACTGAGGGTGGAGGGTTGAGAGTGATTAGTGGTGAGTGATAAGTGGTGAGTGGTTATTGTTTTTTTAGACGCAGATGACGCGGATTTTTTAGATTTCAGATTTAACTGCACACTGATGACACAGATGGGGTGGATGAACGCGGATTGATTGCAATTTTTCTATCGTCTGCATAGTCATCCTGCACTTGATGCGGGAACTTAAGTTCATCCCACTATCGTGTTTTTAGTTCCCGGCTCAAGGCCGGGATGACCATCCGGAGGGATACGTATAATGGGATGAGTGACAGATGTTTTTTTAGGCGCGGATTGCGCGGATAACACGGATTATTTCAGTTGACAAGTGGACGAGGAAAGTGAATTTGAGTTTTTGAGTTGATGAGTTTTTGAGTTTAGACTATGGGGGCAGCTTGAAGGACATCCACTGCGCAGCCGACGGTCATTAGACCGTCATCCCGCACTTGATGCGGGAACTAAACGGGACGTGCTCCGTCTAAGGAGTTAAAAGGTGAATCAATGATGGCACGCGGATGACGCAGATGGGACGGATGTAATTCAGTGGTCAGTAATGTGTATTCTGGTTAATGACTACGACGCCTGCGATAAATGGTAAACCTAGTAGAGACGGGGCGTGCTCCGTCTCCGTATATGGTCTGTATTGAATATGCTGGCTATCAACTGTTTCGTACTGGATATTTCTAGACGCGGCACGCCACGTCTCTACTAAGCTTGCATGAATTTTCAGAATCCGCGTTAATCCGCGCAATCCGCGTCCAAAAAATCTTTTCATCTTTGTACTTCACTCAGTTTGCACTATCTTTAAATAAGCTAGGAGGCGGTTCGGCATAGTCAAACGCTGAAAACTTTGTTTTCCGTTTGCCTCTGCGCTCACCTTTCACTATCTTTGCCACATTATTTTAAAGACTGAAGATATGACATCAAGAAAAATGTTACTGGGGATATTGGCGTGCCTGCTGCCTTGCCTGCTGTGGGCGCAACAGGAAACAGCCAAACGCTACCCGAAACGTGAATTCAGAGGGGCATGGATACAGACGGTGAACGGACAGTTCAAAGGGATGCCTACGGAGAAGATGAAGAAAAACTTAATAGACCAGCTGAATGCCTTGCAGGAAGCGGGCATCAATGCCATCATCTTTCAGGTAAGACCGGAAGCTGACGCACTGTATGCTTCGCAGATAGAACCATGGAGCCGATTCCTGACCGGCGTGCAGGGCAAGGCACCCGAACCGTTCTGGGACCCGATGGCGTTCATGATAGAGGAATGCCACAAGAGGGGCATGGAGTTTCATGCGTGGATAAACCCGTACAGGGTGAAGACGAACCTGAAGAATGAGCTGGCACCTGAACATGTATATAACACCCACCCGGAATGGTTTATACAGTATGGCAACCAGCTGTTCTTTGACCCTGCCCTGCCGGAAAGCCGCCGACACATACGGATGGTGGTGAGCGACATCGTGATGCACTATGACGTGGACGCCATACACATGGACGACTACTTCTACCCCTATCCTGTCAAAGGACAGGAGTTTCCGGATGACGAGAGCTTTGCGCGCTATGGCGGCGGGTTTGACAACCGGGGTGACTGGCGACGCAGCAACGTGAACACGCTGATAAGGGAGATACACGAGACGGTGAGAAAAATCAAGCCGTGGGTGAAGTTTGGCGTGTCGCCCTTCGGCATCTACCGCAACGAGAGCAGCTATCCGCTGGGAAGCAAAACGAACGGACTGGAGAACTACGACGACCTGTATGCCGACGTGCTGCTGTGGGCACGCGAAGGGTGGATCGACTACAACATTCCGCAGCTGTACTGGCAGATTGGTCACCGGGTGGCCGACTATGAGACGCTGATTCACTGGTGGGCCAAGAATACGGAGAACAGGCCGCTGTTCATAGGCCAGTCGGTGATGAACACAGTGGAGAATGCTGACCCGAAGAATCCGAACATGAACCAGCTGCCGCGCAAGATGGCACTGCAACGGGCCTACCAGACGATAGAGGGCAGTTGCCAATGGCCGGCCAGCGCAGTGGTGGAGAACAAGGGAAAGTATAAGGATGCGCTGATGCAGGAATATCATAAGTATCCGGCCATACCGCCTGTATTTGACTTCATAGACGACAAGGCACCTGGCAAGGTGCGCAAGGTGAAACCGATATGGACGGAAGACGGATATATCCTGTTCTGGACGGCACCGAAATACAAGGAGGAAATGGACAGGGCCGTACAGTATGTAGTCTACCGGTTTGAGAACAAGGAGGAGGTAGACATTGACGACGCCACACACATTGTAGCCATCACCCGCAATACATTCTATAAACTGCCATACGAGGACGGTAAGACGAAGTATCGCTACGTGATAACGGCACTGGACAGACTGCATAATGAGTCGAAGTCGGTGAGCAAGAAGGTGAAATTGTGAGTTTTTTAGTAAGAAGTTAAAGAAGTTAGAGAAGTTAGCGTTCGCAGAAGCGAACCAGAAGTTAAAGCCGATACAAGGCGAACGACTTACAACTCACTACTCATCACTTACCACTAACCACTTATCACTGATAAACGCCATTCACCATTAATCACTAACCATTTACCATTAACTATCATCCCATGTCAGAAAACAAATCGATATTCATAAAAGGTGCACGGGTGAATAACCTGAAGAACATTGATGTGGAGATTCCACGTAACAAACTGGTGGTGATTACCGGCCTGTCGGGTTCGGGAAAATCATCGCTGGCCTTTGATACGCTATATGCCGAAGGGCAACGCCGCTACGTGGAGAGCCTGAGCAGCTATGCGCGCCAGTTTCTGGGACGCATGAGCAAGCCGGAATGTGACTATATTAAGGGCATTCCACCTGCCATAGCCATAGAGCAGAAGGTGAGCAGCCGGAATCCGCGGTCGACAGTAGGTACTTCGACCGAAATCTATGAATATATGAGGCTGCTGTTTGCCCGGGTGGGAAAGACATTCAGTCCGGTAAGCGGACAGGAAGTGAAGAAGCACTCGACGGAGGACATCGTGAACTGCATGCTGGAATATCCTGACGGCACACGCTTCGTGGTGCTGACGCCCATCGTGCCGCGTGAGGGACGCAGCGTGGCGGAACAACTGGAGGTGGACCGGAAAGAAGGATTCAACCGACTGGAGGTGAACGGAGAGACGGTAAAGATAGAAGACTACGAACCGAAGGAGAAGGATACGGTGTTTCTGCTGGTGGACCGCATGACGGTATCGCGCGAGAAGGACAACATCAGCCGACTGGTGGACTCGGCAGAGACGGCCATGTATGAGGGAGACGGCGCCTGCCTGCTGCGCTTCTATCCGGCGGACGGAGGGACACAGCTGTATCGCTTCAGTACGAAGTTTGAGGCTGACGGCATTGTATTTGAGGAGCCCAACGACCAGATGTTTTCGTTCAACTCGCCACTGGGCGCATGCCCGGAGTGTGAGGGATTTGGCAATGTGATAGGCATTGATGAACACCTGGTGGTGCCCAACCGCTCGCTGTCGGTATATGACGGTGCTGTGGTGTGCTGGCGGGGCGAGAAGATGGGTGAATGGCGCGACATGGTGATACGTGGCGCGGAGAAGGCCGGATTTCCTATCTTTACCCCCTACTACGAGC
The DNA here is from genome assembly GCA_900553815.1 of uncultured Bacteroides sp. GTDB lineage: Bacteria > Bacteroidota > Bacteroidia > Bacteroidales > Bacteroidaceae > Bacteroides. Next base: position 11,718 of record USEY01000063.1, on the reverse strand, counting down.
TGACGGAAGAGCAACGCCGGATGCTGTGGGAAGGAACACGCTACTTTGAAGGTATCAACGCTTTCTTCAAGATGGTGCAGGAGAACCAATACAAGATACAGTACCGGGTGATGCTGGCGAGGTACAGAGGCAAGACGGTGTGTCCGAAATGCCACGGCACACGACTGAAACCGGAAGCAAACTACGTGCGTGTAGGTGGAAAGAACATCTCGGATTTGGTGAACCTGCCCATCAGCGAACTGAAAAGATTCTTCGATGGCCTGAAGCTGAACAAGCATGACGCCGAGGTGGCCAGACGCATACTGACGGAAATAAACAACCGCCTGCAGTTCCTTATCGACGTGGGGCTGAGTTACCTGACCCTGAACCGACTGAGCAATTCGCTGTCGGGCGGTGAGAGCCAACGCATCAACCTGGCCACATCGCTGGGCAGCAGCCTGGTGGGAAGCCTGTACATACTGGACGAGCCAAGCATAGGACTGCACAGCCGCGACACGGACAGACTGATACATGTGCTGAGACAGCTGCAACAGCTGGGAAACACGGTGGTGGTGGTGGAGCACGACGAGGAAATCATACGGGCAGCCGACTACATTATAGACATTGGTCCGAAAGCGGGCCGACTGGGAGGCGAAGTGGTCTATCAGGGCGATATGAAGGACATACTGGGTGACAGGAATGCTTCGACACAACGCCAGGCTGATGGACAGTCAACTGAAAAGAGCTACACGGTGCGCTACCTGCGCGGTGAGGAGACCATACCTGTGCCGGAGAGCAGAAGGCCGTGGAACCAGTACATAGAAATCACCGGCGCACGGGAAAATAACCTGAAAGGGGTGGACGTAAAGTTTCCGCTGAACGTGATGACGGTAGTGACGGGTGTAAGCGGCTCGGGAAAGAGTACGCTGGTAAGAGATGTATTCTACCGGGCACTGAAACGGGAGCTGGACGAATGCAGCGAGCGGCCGGGAGAATTTGCGACGATAGGTGGTGACCTGCGCAACCTGCGGAACGTGGAGTTTGTGGACCAGAACCCGATAGGCAAATCGTCGAGAAGCAATCCGGTGACTTACATCAAGGCGTATGACGAAATACGCAAGCTCTATGCCGAACAGCCGCTGGCCAAACAAATGGGATATACGGCGGGCTACTTCAGCTTCAACAGCGAAGGTGGCCGGTGCGAGGAATGCAAGGGCGAAGGTACGGTGACGGTGGAAATGCAGTTTATGGCCGACCTGGTGCTGGAGTGTGAATCGTGTCATGGCAAACGCTTCAAGGCCGACACGCTGGAGGTGAAGTTTCAGGACAAGAACATCTATGACGTGCTGGAGATGACCGTGAACCAGGCCGTCGAGTTCTTTACGGAACACAAGCAGAAGAAGATTGTGAAGAAGCTGCAGCCGCTGCAGGATGTGGGACTGGGATACATCAAGCTGGGACAGTCGTCGTCGACACTGTCGGGCGGTGAGAACCAACGTGTGAAGCTGGCCTACTACCTGAGCATAGAGAAGGCCGACCCTACCCTGTTCATCTTTGATGAGCCGACCACCGGTCTGCACTTCCACGACATCAAGAAACTGCTGGAGGCATTTGACGCACTGATATTGCGAGGACATAGCATCGTGATTATTGAACATAACCTGGATGTGGTGAAGTGTGCGGATTATGTAATAGACTTGGGTCCGGAAGGTGGTGACAAGGGTGGATATATCGTGGCAAGAGGAACGCCAGAGGAAGTGGCCGCATGTGGCGCAAGCTATACGGGACAGTTTTTGAAGGAGAAGTTGGAAGTCTAATAATAACGGTCAGTGGTGAGTGATGAGTGGTTAGTGGTGAGTATTATCCTGTCAGCAGCAAAATATTAATGCACAATCCGTACTTAAGAATTCAGAAGTTAAGGAGTTAAGCCGATACAGGACGAATCAATGAGGAACCACAGATGAGACAGATGACCGCGGATAAATGGTAATCTTAGTAGAGACGGGGGCGTGCCCCGTCTAAGGAGTTAAGCCGATAGTGCAGTTAGTGGTGAGTATTTATACAGTCAGCAGCAAAATATTAATCCGTGCCTAAAGAATCTACTCACCACTAACCTACGCCAATCAGAAGTAGAAGCCAAAACCTACCTTCAGACCGAACTTGGAACGGTCGTTGTTGATATTCCAATATACAGCCGGCTCAAGGGTTACGGTCTTGGACAGGAAGAAAGCATAGCCGGCTTCGAGGCCAAACGAGAATTTGGTGTCATCCAGGTCTTTTCCCCAATCCCAACGGTCGACATTCACATTGGCACCCAGATAGACACCCACGCTGTTAATATAGTAACGACCGCCAACACCGAGAGAATAAAGGTCGACATCGGAACCACCCTGATTCCAACCGGCACCGGCATGAATCAACAAAGCTACATTGTCGAGCAGGAAAGCACCGCCATGTGCCTCAAATCCGAAGCTCGTTCTGTCAGTACCCGTATCGTGACTGAATTCCAGCCCTGTGATAGAGGGATTGACTATCCATTTTCCTTTCTCAAACTGTGCCTGAGCCGTTACTGTGGCAACAAGCAGGCAAACTAACAAAGCAAATTTTTTCATATTCATTGAATTTAGTATAGTTAAGTTCGACTTCTTCAAATTGCAATCTTGTTTAACATCTTAAGTTTAACTTCGTTGACCTTCAATCCGTACGTTTATTAACTGATTGTAGTTAAGGAGTGAAGCCAATACCTTTGTGAAAAGTATGCCGGCCATACATCCCAAACTATAGGTTTTAACCTATAACGAAGCAAAGTGATAACTTCTATAACTTCCTGTGTGATAAATTAATCCGGAATTTAAGCTCCCAAACAGGCGTTCATCCCTTCTTTTCCTGCTTTGGGGCCTGGTATCTGCGATTTTCCTCAAGCTGCCTGCGCCGATATTCCTCTTTCTTGCGCAGAACGAGCCACAAAGCCAGCACGATGAGATAGGAAGCCGCCACGGTGATGTATTTCTCCGTACTACTGATTTCAGTATTGCGGGGAAGGAAGTAGGCAGCCGTGGCTGATACATAAATCAGCAGAGCCAGGGTCAATCCGGTTGATTTCTTCAGTTTCCTCATCCGTATATTTTTTTAGTTGCCTTGAAATACCACCTTGCGAACCATGCACATGCAACGACAGCTACGCCTATTGCAACCGGCCATACATAGCCGGTGCCCATGCCGAAACCTTCGGGTGCCACACAAATATAAGAAGTGCAAACCGCCGTCATGAACAAGGCCGGAATGAAAGTTACCAAATAGGCTTTTCCCTTGCGGGTGCGCACCAGCCATACCGTAATGGCCCAAAGGGTGAAGACGGAAAGCGTCTGGTTGGCCCAGGCAAAATAGCGCCAGATGACCTGAAAGCCGTCAGCGTCGCGCAGGCTGTAGAGCAACAGGCCAAAAGCTACGATGAACATGGGAATACATATGTATAGACGTTTGCTGATGCTCTTTTGTTCCAGTCCCAGGAAATCGGCCACAATGAGGCGGGCAGAACGGAAAGCCGTGTCACCGCTGGTGATGGGAGCGGCTACGACACCCAAGATGGCCAGCACTCCACCCAAGGTACCCAACCAGCCCTTGCTGATGTCGAACACGACAGAGGAAGCATCGGTGATGCCCATACCGTTTTCATGAAAGAAATAGGTAGCTACGGTGGCCCATATCAGTGCTACTATACCCTCGGTTATCATGGCACCGTAGAAAACGGAACGGCCACGACGCTCACTCGTCATACAGCGGGCCATGAGCGGACTCTGCGTGGCATGAAAGCCGGAGATGGCACCACAGGCAATAGTGATGAACATCATGGGAAAGATGGGAGTGGTAGCAGCTTTGGGATGTGTATTGTCAAGCCCCTCCCAGATTTCGGGCAAAGCCGGATGGTTGACATACAGCATCACCAGAATGCCGACAGCCATGAAAATCAGTGCAGCGGCAAACAAGGGATATATCTTTCCTATAATCTTATCGACAGGAAGCAGTGTGGCCAGGATGTAATATATAAAGATAACTGCAATCCAGAACGTCATGTCCAGATAGTCGGGAGTAAGCTTGGCAAGCAGACCTGCCGGGGAGGCGACAAAAACCGCACCGACCAGCATCATGAGTATAACGGTAAAGACACGCATCACCTGCTTGGTTGTCAGTCCCAGATAGCGGCCGATAAGTTCGGGAAGGCTCTCGCCGTTGTTGCGCAACGACAGCATGCCCGACAGATAATCGTGTACGGCACCGGCAAAAATGGAACCCAGCACAATCCACAGATAAGAGGCCGTACCGAACATGGCTCCCATGATAGCACCGAAAATGGGGCCTACACCCGCTATATTGAGAAACTGTATCATGAACACCTTCCAAGTGGGCAAGGGCATATAATCCACCCCGTCGGTCTTGGTCAGTGCCGGTGTCTTGCGGTCATCCGGTCCGAAAAGACGTTCAACAAAACGTCCGTAAATAAAATAACCCGCTATCAAGGCCAGCAGGCAAATTGTAAATGTCACCATTTCCTTTCAAATAAAAATTTTACTGATTGCAAATGTAATAGTTTCTAATATAAAAGTTACTATTTTTTCCATCATTTTACACGGCTCTTTCGTTTTAAATATAGTATCCTGCCATTAGCCATCAGGATGAAATAACAAACAGACAGGAATGTTTCATCAGACAACTCCGCCAGAGCAATTTAGTTTCATGCCTTGAAACTGTTGGTTTCATCCGTTAAAACTAACGGTTTCATACGCTGAAACTAATGGTTTCATGCCTTGAAACTAATCTGAAACTTTATTCTTCAATGAAAGAACCATGAGCATTTTAGTCATGATAATCCAATCCGCCAATCACACGGGGGAGTTTGTGAGTTTGGGGACAAGTTTTTCAGGTGTAGATTTAAATCAACAAAGTTGGACCTAAACTTATTATCCGTGTAACTCTGTGTCCTCTGTGGTGAAGATAGCGAAAATTTAGGTTGCGAGACTTGAATTTATTGCCTAACTTCGCCTCTGTTTTTTGAAATCATGCAACTTGGAAAACAATAGGATGAGAAATAAGCTGAGCAATATAAGGACAGGGATGTGCATGGTGTTGTTGCTGCTCTGCACACTTGGCAGCATGGCACACCCCCCAAAATATGAAGTGAGAGCGGCATGGGTGACCGCTGTGTACGGACTGGACTGGCCTCGCACCAGGGCTACGACCCAAGAGGGCATCAAGAAGCAAAAGGCCGAACTGGTGGAAATACTGGACCGACTGAAAGCGGCCAATTTCAATACGGTCCTGTTTCAGACACGTACCAGAGGAGATGTGCTCTACCGGTCGGACATAGAACCCTTCAACTCCATCCTGACCGGGACCACCGGTAAAGACCCGGGATATGACCCGCTGGCCTTTGCCATCGAAGAATGCCATAAGCGGGACATGGAATGCCATGCCTGGATGGTCACCATACCACTGGGTAACAGAAAACACGTGGCTGCACTGGGAAATAAATCGGTGACCAAACGCCACCCGGACATCTGTGTTCCTTACAAACGGGAATATTTCCTGAATCCGGGAAATCCACATACCAAGGAATACCTGATGGAGCTGGTGAAAGAAGTGGTGGAACGCTATGACGTGGACGGGGTACATTTTGACTACCTGCGCTATCCGGAACGTGCCTATAAGTTTCCGGACAGCTACTACTTCAAGAAGTATCGCAAAGGTCGCAGCCTGGAACAGTGGCGACGCGACAATCTGACGGAAATTGTCCGCTATATATATAAAGGTGTAAAGGCTTTAAAACCTTGGGTCAAGGTGAGCACCTGCCCGGTAGGAAAATACAAAGACACCTCGCGCTACTCGTCACGCGGATGGAATGCTTTCGATGTCGTATTCCAGGATGTACAGGGATGGTTGGGTGAAGGCATACAAGACCAGATATATCCGATGATGTACTTCAGGGGAAACAGCTTCTATCCTTTTGCACTGGACTGGAAGGAACAAAGCAACGGTAGACAGGTGATTCCCGGCATAGGCATTTACTTTCTGCACCCTGACGAAGGCAACTGGGATACGGATGAGGTGGAACGCCAGCTGAACTTCACCCGGGCACACGGACTGGACGGACAGGCACACTACCGGGTAAAATACCTGATAGACAATACACAAAACCTCTGTGACCTGCTGGAAGAAAAGTACTACACCGCTCCGGCCCTGCAACCGCCCATGACATGGATAGACAGCATAGCCCCTACCCGCCCCCGGCAACTGAAGTTAAGCAAAGACAACAGAGACGGATTTACCACTCTGAGCTGGGAACCGGCTACAGACAATGACAAGCGCAACGCTCCTACCTATGTTGTCTATGCTTCGGACACTTATCCGGTGGATACCAATAACCCGGAAAACATCGTGGCCCAGCGTGTTGAAGGCAACACCTATACTTACATACCGATGATGCCCTGGCTGGACTACAGGTATTTTGCCGTCAGCGCCATAGACCGGTGTGGCAACGAAAGCCAGGCTATTCAACTGGAGCAGACGACGGAGTAGCCGCTACTACATAAGCCCGGTAACGGCTCCGGGGAGTGACCGGTACCAGTGGCAAATAGCCGGACACCAAGCGGCCATTGCTAACAACAAGCGGGTGCATACGCTGGTCGGAAGCATGTTCACGCTGCAATTCTTCGTTGGAAGCATAATAACTGACGGAAAAATATCCGGTAGAGGATGGATGCATGAAACGTTCAAAGAAAATCAGCGAAACGACACCCATGTTCATGCGCAAATTGATTTCGACACAGGGATGCACAAAGAATGAACCATGCATGTCGCGACAGACCATCATATCCACTCCCAGGAAACCTTCATAGACAGAGCCATATAGCTGGCAAAGTTTTTCCTGCAAACGCTCGCGCACACGTATCAATGTAAGCAAGGAGACAAAACCGGCGATTCTGTCCTCGATGGCAGATGCCGGCAAGAGCAGATTACGCTGATAGGCTCCCCTGCTGTTGGTTTCGAACAGAGAATATCCCCTGAACGCCACTTCACCCTGTCCTGATGAATAAAACTCCATGGCAAAATCCAATACCTTATTATATATAGGTTCTGCCACAATGCCCTGCTGTTCTCTTAAGACTCGCTCGCACCACTTCCTTGCACTGAATGCAAACCCGTCGCGACACCAAAGCAAGCCTTTCCCACTGCCCGACCAGGGAGCTTTGAACACACAATGACCGTTCATTGCCAAGGTTGCATTGTGGCAAGCCTCGATATCCGTCAACCACAGAGAACTGCCTTGGCAATCTTTTATGCCATCCGAACCGACCAAAGACTGCAGGACATCAACCGCATTGCGACGGGAAGCCCACCGGCGATACGCCTCCAGCCATCCGGCAGCAGGCAGCCGTCCGGCAAAAATTCCTCCCTTGAACAGACGCCGACACAAGGCCATGTTCCAGCCCCAAGGTACAGGCTGCACATGAGCGTACTCGGGTAATTCCACTTCGGTAACAATCTGTACGTCCAGAGAGAACAGTGTCTGCATCTGCTTCAGGAAATCAATGTTATAGGCCGAAGGAGCCAAAACCAAAGACGAATCAGTGGCATACCAGACAGGAAATACGGCCATATCCTCGGCCATACACCTGATAAGTGCCGGTGCCATGTAGTTCTCTTCCCGGGAGGCAAGAGCCATGTCGGTATCAGGATTGAATATATAGAGTTTCATAACCTAATTCTTTTTACCGTGCATTACAGATGTACAATCCATACAACTGTAAAAAATAAATATTTCAGTTAGCTTCTCAGGCAAACATACACAGAAAAGGCATAGGAAGCAAATTTATCAAAAAGGAATCTCACCATTTCTTTTCATCAGTCAACAAACTTTATACAAAGAAAAAAGATATTTTGCTATCTCTACTTTGCAATTCTATAAAAAAGCTATATCTTTGCCGCCAATAAACCAAATGTAAGACATGGAAGCATTCTACCGCACACACGCCTATCTCGTAGAGCATACCAATGCCCCCGTCCGCCGTGACCTTATGGACGAGATAGACTGGAACGACCGACTCATAGGCATCAAGGGAACGCGTGGTGTGGGCAAAACCACCTTTCTGTTACAATATGCCAAGGAAAAATTCGGGACTGACCGTTCCTGCTTGTTCATTAACATGAACAACTTCTATTTTTCCGGTCACAGCATTGTAGACTTTGCTTATGAATTCCAGCGCCGTGGCGGAAAGGTTCTGCTGATAGACCAGGTATTCAAGCATCCTGAATGGAGCAAAGAGCTCCGTTTATGTTACGACCGTTTTCCAAATCTGAAAATAGTCTTCACCGGTTCATCCGTCATGCGGCTTAAAGAAGAGAATCTGGAGCTGCACGACATTGTGAAAAGCTACAACCTGCGCGGATTTTCCTTCAGGGAATATCTGAACCTGCAAACCGGCATGAAATTCCATTCCTACACTTTGGAAGAAATACTAAGCAGTCATGAGCAAATAGCCAAAGGAATCCTCTCCAAGGTACGCCCGCTTGACCATTTCCAAGACTACATGCACCACGGCTTCTACCCTTTCTTTCTGGAAAAACGGAATTTTTCGGAAAACCTGCTCAAAACCATGAACATGATGGTAGAGGTTGACATACTTTTAATCAAACAAATAGAGCTGAAATATCTTTCAAAAATAAAGAAATTATTATATTTGCTGGCGGTTGACGGTCCCAAAGCACCCAATGTAAGCCAACTGGCTAACGACATTCAGACGTCAAGGGCCACCGTCATGAACTACATCAAGTATCTGGCAGATGCAAGACTAATCAACATGGTCTACCCAAAGGGAGAGGAATTTCCCAAAAAACCATCTAAAATTATGATGCACAACCCCAACCTGATGTATTCCATCTACCCGGTAAAAGTTGAGGAACAGGATATATTGGATACGTTCTTCGTGAACACCATGTGGAAAGACCACAAAGTGAACAAAGGCGACAAGAACATCTCGTTCATGGTAGACGAAGTAATGCCGTTCAAGATATGCAGTAGCGGCATGAAGATAAAGAATAACCCGGGAGTAACTTATGCCATGCATAAGGCTGAAATAGGAAGAGGCAATCAAATTCCGCTGTGGCTATTTGGTTTCCTATATTGACACGATACAGAACCTACCTACTTATATCTGTTTTCCCTATAAATATAAGTCCGTTAGTTCATATAGAATAAAAAGAAAAAGGAACTTAAAAGTTTTATTTACTAATAAATTCATTTAGTTATGACTAAACAGAAAAAATTCATCACTTGTGATGGTAATGAAGCTGCTGCACACATCTCGTACATGTTTTCCGAGGTGGCAGCCATCTACCCCATCACCCCGTCGTCAACGATGGCAGAACACGTAGACGAATGGGCCGCCGCAGGTCGTAAAAACATCTTCGGCGAAACAGTATTGGTACAGGAAATGCAGTCGGAAGCAGGTGCTGCCGGTGCCGTTCACGGTTCACTGCAGGCTGGTGCACTGACTACTACTTACACCGCTTCTCAGGGTCTGTTGCTGATGATCCCCAATATGTATAAGATTGCCGGCGAAAACTTGCCTTGCGTATTCCATGTTTCTGCACGTACACTGGCCAGCCACGCTCTGTGTATCTTCGGTGACCACCAGGACGTAATGTCTTGCCGTCAGACTGGTTTTGCCATGCTGGCTGAAGGTTCTGTACAGGAAGTGATGGATCTTGCAGGTGTTGCCCACCTGTCTACACTGAAGGCACGTGTTCCGTTCATCAACTTCTTTGACGGTTTCCGTACTTCTCACGAAATCCAGAAGATTGAAAAGCTGGACAACGAAGACCTCGCTCCGCTTATCGACCAGGAAGCTCTGGCTGAATTCCGCAACCGCGCCATGAACCCCATGAATCCGGTTGCACGTGGTATGGCAGAAAACCCCGACCACTTCTTCCAACACCGTGAATCTTGCAACAACTTCTATGAAGCAGTTCCTGCCATCGTAGAAGATTACATGAAGAAAATCAGCGAAATCACTGGCCGCAACTATGGTCTGTTCGATTACTACGGTGACCCCGAAGCAGAACGCGTTATCATCGCTATGGGTTCTGTAACAGAGGCTATCCGCGAAGTTATTGACTACCTGCGCGCCAAGGGTGAGAAGGTTGGTTTGGTGGCAGTTCACCTCTACCGTCCGTTCTCTGCCAAGCATTTCCTGGCAGCTGTGCCCAAGACAGCCAAACGCATTGCCGTACTCGACCGTACGAAAGAACCGGGTGCCAACGGCGAACCTCTTTACATGGATGTTAAAGACTGCTTCTACGGACAGGAGAATGCCCCGCTCATCGTTGGCGGACGCTACGGTCTGGGTTCGAAAGATACCACTCCGGCACAAATCTTCGCCGTATACGACAACTTGGCATTGCCGACTCCGAAGAACCACTTCACTATCGGTATCGTAGACGACGTTACCTTCACTTCACTGCCTCAGGAAGCTGAAATCGCTGTAGGTGGCGAAGGTATGTTCGAAGCCAAGTTCTACGGTTTGGGTGCTGACGGTACGGTAGGTGCCAACAAGAACTCTGTGAAGATTATCGGTGACAATACCGACAAGCACTGTCAGGCATACTTCTCTTACGACTCTAAGAAGTCAGGCGGTTTCACTTGCTCTCACCTGCGTTTCGGTGACACTCCTATCCGCTCTACTTACCTGGTTAATACACCTAACTTCGTAGCTTGCCACGTACAGGCTTATCTGCACATGTACGACGTAACTCGCGGTCTGCGCAAGAACGGTTCGTTCCTGCTCAACACCATCTGGGAAGGCGAAGAACTGGCTAAGAACCTGCCTAACAAGGTTAAGAAGTATTTTGCACAGAATAATATCACTGTTTACTACATCAACGCTACTCAGATTGCACAGGAAATCGGATTGGGCAACCGTACCAACACCATCCTTCAGTCTGCATTCTTCCGCATCACAGGTGTAATTCCTGTTGACCTGGCTGTAGAACAGATGAAGAAATTCATCGTGAAGTCTTATGGCAAGAAGGGTGAAGATGTTGTTAACAAGAACTATGCTGCCGTTGACCGTGGTGGTGAATACAAGCAACTGACTATCGACCCGGCATGGGCTAACCTGCCTGATGACGAAAAGGCTGCCAACAACGATCCTGCATTCATCAACGAAGTAGTTCGTCCTATCAACGCTCAGGACGGTGACCTGCTGCCGGTATCTGCCTTCAAGGGTATCGAAGACGGTACTTGGGAACAAGGTACTGCCAAGTATGAGAAACGTGGTGTTGCTGCATTCGTACCCGAATGGAATGCTGAAAACTGTATCCAGTGCAACAAGTGTGCTTACGTATGTCCTCACGCTGCTATCCGTCCGTTCATCCTCGATGCCGAAGAGCAGAAGGGTGCAAACTTCACTCAGCTGAAGGCTGTCGGCAAAGTATTCGATGGCATGACATTCCGTATGCAGGTTGACGTACTCGACTGTCTGGGTTGCGGTAACTGTGTTGACGTATGTCCGGGTAACCCGAAGAAGGGTGGCAAAGCATTGTCAATGGTTCACTTGGAAGGCCAGCTGGGCGAAGCTGCCAACTGGACTTACTGCGTAGAAAACGTGAAGAGCAAACAACACCTGGTAGACATCAAGGCCAACGTGAAGAACTCTCAGTTCGCTACTCCGTTGTTCGAGTTCT